>JANRLV010000150.1:0-115336 GCA_033762195.1 Chitinophagaceae bacterium
AAATACACTTCAGGGATCCGATCCAATTCTTCCACCACCCTAAGTGTCCAAAGAATTCTGTTTTGAACCTTTGTTGTTTGTTTCGAGTAGAATTCTTTAAAGTGGTTTTTATAAAAGAAAATGGAACGCTCTTTTGCCACAGCCCAAAGATAGAGAATGTAGTCCAATTGGACAACAGGATGGTGGCCCCCGCCCAACCTCAGGGAGACCCCTTCAGGGTCTTATGCACAATTTCGAACCTTTTCTACAAACGGGTGACCCCTTCGGGGTCAGAATGGGAGTTTTTTGTAAGTTAGAAGTGGATATTTACCATTAGACTCGTAGAGAATGATGGATTTGCTTAAAGGGAAACGTTCGGATGAGCCGTAGTCTGGCGAACTATAATTGTGGTAGTTTGGAATTAGTAAGACAGCGGCCAGGTAATGCTCCCCCCCTCACATCATAGACCCCTCGTCGAGCCGGTACTTTTCTTTGATCTTTCGCATCACTTCATCCATGGAAGGGCGATGGTCTTTGGGACTCCATTCTCCCCGCTCCCATTTATCCAACTCTTCATTGATGTTCTTTTCCTGTAGTGATGAAAGCTTGGTGACCAACATATCACTCATTTCTTTTTGCTTAGCTAGGAATACCTTTTGTTTTTCATAATACGTTTCTTTATCCCGGCGCATTTCATTCTCGGAGGCGGCCATTTTGGTTAGCTCTTCCTTTGCCAACGCGATATCATAAGGCCCTACGGGCATGATGAGTTTGGAGATTATGGGACCGGTTTCAATCAGAATGATCAGGAGCGAAATAAGCAGACTGGCCCAGAACACACTGCTTTCCTCCCGGGTAAGATCGGATAAGGCCTTGTTTCGTTCCAGGAAACCTACATTTTCGGCCGCGGTCTTTTCATAGGCCTTTCTCTTTTCTTCCATATCAGCCTTGGCATGGGCAAGAATACTGTCCTGTGATTGAATACCACCGGCAAGTGCGGCCAATTCGGGCGTAAACTGTACAAGTGCTTGTTGATACGCGGCTTGTTTGAGCCGGGTTAAATTATCGATTCCGCGCTGCATGGATCCTCCGGTGCCATCGGCTTCGGAGACATAGGCTTGTTGCAAACGATGCAAGGTATCTTCAATGGCAAGCTTGCGGGCGGACAAGCGGTTGCGCTCATCGGTGGCGGATTGGGTCAGGGATGTATATTCCTGCTGCAGGAGGCTGTCGTTCAGTTGGATACGGGCATGGGTATTCTCAATGACCTTGGTGTCGATCTCTTTTTCGAAGATCTTCATTTCCAAAGGCCGGGCAATGGTTAAGCCGATCAACAGGGCAAGCGCGATACGGGGAATGGCCATCCAGACCTGCTTTTTCCTGCTTACACCATATTTCCGCATGGTGGAGACCAGGAACCGATCGAAATTGAAAATGATCAAGCCCCAGATGATGGCAAAACCCACCGCCACCCAGAAATTGCCAAAAACAGTGTACATGGCATAGCCGGCCGAAGCGGCGGCGAGCACAAAAGTGGCCAGGATAACACCGCCCAGACCGGAATATTTTGCATGCTCGGATGGATATTCTTTTAATAATTTTTGATGCGCCCCTGCACACCACCACAAAAAGCGGGTGTCGGAAGGTTTGGTTTTCTCTCCAAATGAGTCATAGGTGTACAGACTCGTGTCCCCCTGTTGTTGTTCAGCAGACATAACGAATGGTTTACAGTAAATGAATTAAAAAATGCCCTATTTGTGGTTGAAGTGGAAAAGATAGAACGGGGGGCGTCCCGTTTCATTGCAAAAGTACTGTTAATTCAGTTTTTCACGTATCTCGGTCAGCAATTCCATTTGCTTAGCCTGGATGTCAAAAAGGGTCTTTATTTGCTCTTCAAGAAGGAGGTCAATCTTTTGGTGAAGGTTGCGCACCTCCAATTCAGCTTTCAGGTTGATCATGTAGTCGTTCTCTGCACGTTTGCGGTCCTTTTCTTCCTGCCGGTTCTGGCTCATCATAATGACAGGGGCCTGAAGAGCGGCAATACAGGACAGGATCAGGTTCATCAGTATAAAGGGATAGGGGTCAAATATCTTTCCGGGAGAAACAACGCTATTAAAGAGTATCCAGGCGCCCAATAAAAACAAAAAGGAAAGTATAAATGACCAGCTACCGCCAAAGCGGGCCACTCGATCGGCGAGCCGCTGACCGGGAGTGGTTTTTTCCATAATGGGATGGGAAAGCTGTTCAATCAGGGATCGCTCTTCCCTGATCGAGTCATTGACGATCTGGCGAAGCTTGATGACCTGGTCGGCCTGGTCAGCGAAAAGTCGGTCGATGTCTATTTTACCGGGCATAATGTAGTTTTTTATTTCTTCGCGTTCGCTGCGAGAAACTCTTTTAAAACCACCCACGTTTTTTGAAGATCCTCAGCATAACAATAGGAACGATGAGCATGAACCCTACAGCCAAAAAGAATCCCCATTTATGGTGTATATACGGTATGGCTTCGAAGTTCATGCCAAAGATCCCGCCAATAACAGTGGCCGGCGCCAGTAAGCAGGTCACAATGGCCATCACTTTCATCACCTCATTGGTCTTAAGGCTTACCTGGTTGAGGTAGAGGTCTTGCAGGTTGAGAATAAGATCGCGGTAGTTTTCACTCAGGTCATAGGCTTGCACCACGTGATCGTACACATCATTGAAATATTTTGTAGTACGGTCTTCGAGCAGTTCACTTTCTGACCGGATGATCCCACTGACCAGATCACGAACAGGCGCAATATTTCTTTTCAGCACGATCATTTCCTTTCTCGCCACATTGATACGCGCCAGGGTGCGTTTGTTGCTGGACCGCACCACTTCTTCTTCAAGGTCTTCGATGTGGTCACCCAACTGTTCCATCACCAGGAAATAGTGGTCAACGATCATATCGATCATGGAATAACAGAGATAATCAGCCGTCATTTGCCGGATCTTGCTATTGGCCATTTTTAATTTTCCGCGGAGGCCATTGAAAACATCACGACTGGCGTCTTCCTGGAAGCTGATGACAAAATTGCGCCCAAGCACGATACTGATCTGCTCCTGTTCCACAGTATTTTCCTTGGCGTTAAAGTAAAGCATATTGAGCAGGCAGAACATCACGCCTTCGATATCATCCATTTTCGGACGCTGGTTGACACTGAGTATATCTTCCTGGATCAGCGGGTGGACACCAAAATGGTTGCCAATGTTTTCTACATCCGCCTTTCTGATCCCGTCAATATTGATCCAACTGATCTTGCCGGAATGAAGAAATTCTTTGCATTCATCAATCGAACTTAATTCGTGAATATCCACGTTTTGGACATTATAGTCATATACGGTGATCTTGACATCCTTGGAATCTTCGCGCTGGGGAATGACCGTGGGATTGACCTGAAGGATCTGCCGCGTGCGTTTGGTTCCAAAAAGGCTTGGTAACCCGAGATAGCGGAGGTATTTATCCGGGTTGAGTGGGTCGAGGATCTTTTTTACGCCGTTGGAACGCTGGGGCAAGGGAGTGTTTTTTTAAAGTTAGGGGTTTTCAATACAGAGAACAAGATTTACCGCAGAGTAAGCTGTTAGCCATAGGCTATTAGCTCTTGGCGATGCTTTGCGTCATAGCGCCATGGCGGTAAGAATCTCTGCGAAAAGCTGCGTTCTCATGTTCTCTGCGGTGAATCAATCAATGTAAAACCATTCTTTTCTCCAATTCCTCCAAACTATCCCCTTTGGTTTCCGGCATTTTTGTCAACACCCATACCAACTGCAGCACCATCATTCCGGCAAAGAAGGCAAAGATGATCCAGGGGCTGTCTTTAAGTATCCCTTCTTTCTCATCGAGGAAGAGCGGTGTAATGAGGGTGATCAGTGCGGCGAATACCCAATGTACACTGGTGCCAAAGGATTGGCCCAGGGCCCGGGATTTGTTGGGAAATATCTCGGAGATAAATACCCAGATCACGGCTCCCTGGCCGATGGCATGGGATGCAATGAACAGAAGCAGGAAGCTCATGAGGAAACCGGAGGAGGCGCCTGTTTTAAAGGCATACGCTACCAGGGCCAGGCTCAGAATATAGCCCAGCGAACCAATGATAAGCAGTTTTTTCCGCCCCATGCGATCGATCAGGTATAGTCCGATAAAAGTAAAAATGAGGTTGATGCCCCCGATGGCAATGGAATTGAAGAGTGACTCTTTTGCTGCGAGACCGGCCCTTTCCAGTATCTCCGGAGCATAATATAAAATGAAGTTGATACCCGATAGCTGATTAAAGAAGGCAATGAAAAAGGCGAGGAACAGGGGCGTGCGCAACCGGGAGCTAAACAATCCGGAAGGATTTTCCCCACTTATTGTGGCATTGGCTTCCTGTATGCGCTTTATTTCCCCGGAAATATCCTCCACACCCATTTTTTCCAGTACCGGTCTGGCGGCAGCGGGATCATTTTTCCGGGAGATCAGCCAGCGCGGGCTTTCCGGGAGACCGGGAACCATAAAGGTGTAGATCAGTGAGGGGATGGCCATCACCCCCAGCATCCACCTCCAGTCATTGGCCCCGTCAAACCCTTTCAGGAAGTAATTGGAGAGAAAGGCAATGAGGATGCCAAATACAATATTGAACTGGTACATACCCACCAACCGGCCCCTGACCTTTGGCGCAGCGATCTCTGAGATATAGGTGGGCGCCACCACCGAAGAAGCACCGATGCCAACACCACCGATGAAACGAAAAAAGGAGAAACTATAAGGGTCCTGCGCCAGGGCCGACCCAATAGCAGAAACGGAAAAGAGTATGCCGATCCAGAGCAGGACCTTTTTTCGTCCATATTTTTCGGTGGGAATACCTCCAAACAAGGAGCCAAAAACGGTTCCCCAAAGCGCCATCGACATGATGAAAAATCCGTGAAAAAGAGGGCTGGTGTGCCAGAGTTCCTTGATGGGGAGATTGGCCCCGGAGATAACTACCGTATCAAAACCAAAGATAAAACCCGCTAAAGCCGCAACTACGGACCAATAAAGGAGCAGATGTTTTCTCATAGCAATCGCAATAGGATGAATGAGAAAGATAACGAAAAACAATAATATTATTTGCCCAATAATTCCCTGGCTTTTTCGAGTTCGGCGGGTGTATCAATACCGATGCCCGTGTATTCGGTGGAGACCATACGGATCTTAACCCCGTTTTCGAGATAGCGCAGTTGTTCGAGTTTTTCTACCTGTTCCAATTTACCGATCGGCCATTGGGTAAATTGGAGCAGGGTTTCTTTTCGGAAGGCGTAGATACCAATATGCTTATAGTAGGTGAAGGGAAGTCCCGACTGACGATCATAGGGAATAAGGGCGCGACTGAAATAAAGTGCATTGGAATCCTTGTCCACCACTACTTTGGCAAAGTTGGGATTGGACAGGTATTCGGCATCGGCAGAGGGGTGCATGACCGAGGCCACTTTTACGGAAGGGTCCTGGAAGGCAGCCACTAACTTCTCCAAAACAACCTTATTGACAAAAGGCTCATCGCCCTGGACATTCACTATGACGTCCACATTCATATCCTGCACAGCTTCGGCGATCCTGTCCGAACCACTTTCGTGTTCTTTCTTACTCATCATGGCCTTACCGCCGTGTGTGGTGATTTCCTGGAAGATGATATCACTATCCGTTATTACGATCACTTCATCAAAGAGACCGGTGGCCACGGTATTTTCATAGGTGGTGCGGATGACGGTTTTTTCACCCAATAATTGCATGAGTTTGGCAGGAAAGCGGGTGGCGGCATAGCGCGCCGGGATGCAGGCAATGATCTTGTTGGTATGCATGTATATCAAAGATAATAGTTTCTCGCAGCGAGCGCGGCGGTTACCGCGGCATACGCTGCGAAAAACAAAAGATCAATGGTTTTTAAATGGATACCCCATTAATTTTTTGAAATCCTCATCTTCTTCGTTCGGATAGTAGCGATCCAACCCGTATTTGATATCCTTTGGCGCAAGTTTTCTGAATGTTCCCAGCAGCCGGTCCCAAATGGACAGAATGGCTCCGTAGTTACTATCGGTATAGGGTTGTTTCCAATGGTGGTGGACCTTGTGCATATTGGGCGAAACAAGGACATAGCTAAGGGCTTTATCCAGCCAGACGGGCAGGCTGATATTGGCGTGCGTAAAGGCCGTGGAGAAGACCAGGATGGTTTGAAAGATCATGACGGCATACATGGGGGCGCCGCTGACGAAGATGCCCATGAAGAAAAAGAGTCCGCGCAGGATACTTTCTCCGGGGTGGTGACGGAGTCCGGTGGTGACATCCACATTATTATCTGCATGGTGAATGACATGGAAGCGCCAGAGAAAAGGCACTTTATGTTCGGTGATATGGACCAGCCAGCCGCCAAAGAAATCGAGCACCAGAAAGGAGATCAGCACGGTGGCAAGAACGCCGGCATTGAACCAATGCACCAATCCAAAAGACTGGTTACGACACCAATCACTAATGAGAATAATGACGAGGGCGAGAAAAGTGTGAATGATGAGGTGAATGACGGTAAAACTAAAATTGATCAGGGCATGTCGCGGCTTGGATCTTTTATAGGCCATGGGCAGGAGCGGAATGGCTCCTTCAATGATCCAGAAAAAAAGGAGACCGCCTACGAGAATGGCCATGCGTTCCAGCGGGCGTTGTTCCAGCGTAGAGAAGTGGTTAATGATGTTTTCCCACATGACAGCAACTTTGGTGTTAAGTTACGGGGTTTTGGGAGTTTTTTTATCTTCATGTGGCATTCCTTTGCGCCTGGCGTTTAAGTTTACCGACAGGGTGTAATGGGGCGCGATGTATATGGACAAAGAAATATTGGCTTATAATAAAAAGCAGGCACCTGGAGACAGGGAGATCTGCGAGTTACTTGCCCAGCAAATTGATAAGGGATTGCCGGAGGCGGAGAATAAGATCTGGCATGCGCATCCGGTATGGTTTCTGGATGGGAACCCCATTGTAGGGTATCACAAACTAAAGGAGAGTGTTCGCCTGTTATTTTGGAGCGGACAATCCTTTGAGGAAGAGGGGTTATTGCCTGAGGGGAAATTCAAGGCGGCGGAAGCCCGGTTTACCTCGGCTGACCAAGTGAAGAAACGCGATCTTCAACGGTGGCTCAAGAAGGGCCGCGAGATACAATGGGATTATAAGAATATTGTAAAGCGCAAGGGAAAATTGGAGCAATTGAAATAGAAATTTCAAATTGATTCAAACGCGCTCGGTTATCCTTTCTTCACAAACTTTGTCAATATCACAATCATTTGCTCATTGATCTTTCCTTCGATCTGACCGGTATTGTCCGGAACAAGCCGGATCTTTTTTACAACCGTTCCTTTGGCGGCACTAAAGCTGGTACCTTTTACATTCAATGCCTGGGTCAGCACAACCGTATCTCCATTTTCAAGGGTATTGCCAAATGCATCTTTATGTGTGTCGGCCACTTCAAAAGCACTTAAAGCCCATTCTACCACCGATTCATCCAACTCTACGGAGTGAAGGACCTGCGAAGCCCACTCTTCTTCTTTGAATATGGATAAAAGCCGGTAACTTAATGCCTGAACAGCGGGCTCGGGATTCCAGATACTGCCTTCGAGACAACGCCAGTGCTGGGAAGTGGAACGGTCATCCAGGGCGGCAAAACAAATGGGACAAAGTGCCACCATATTTTCTACGGCTTCCTCGGTTTTGGGGCTGACAAGATATTCGATACTGGCCGGTTCGGCACCACAGAGTTCACAAGTGCCCTGGCAACGATCGGCCAGTTTTTGGGAAAGAGCCATAGTTAGTTTTTAGAGCCGCAAAGGTACGAAGAGGCAGAGAGAGTGGCGAATATTTGTCGACCAACCTTTCAATTTTAACCCTTATAATATGAACCGCATCATTTTGCTTCTCCTGTTTATTCTTGCAGACATTACCAGTTTTGCGCAAGTACAAAAACCCTGGACGGAGGCGGACAGGCTTTTTCTTGTTTCGGGTTTAACCCGTACCCGAAACGAAGTGATACAGGCCACCCAAAACCTATCGGATACCCAATGGCATTTTAAACCCGATTCAGCGTCCTGGTCACTGGCCCAGGTACTTGAACATCTGGGATTGTATGAGCGCTTGTTTATTCAGGAAGCGGATATCATGCTCAGTACGGTTCCGGATCCAGCCATGGATAGCCTCTCATTACCTGATACCACCTATATCAACTGGATGAATGATCCAAACCCGCATGTGGCGGATTGGAATGCGATTCCCCTTGGTTTTATGAAAGGGAAAGATAACCTCAGGTTCTTTTTATTTGGCCGGGACAGGTTTATCAACTTTGTTGAAAAAACGACCTATGACCTGCGATCTCATTTTACTTTTCGTTGGGGCCAGGAGAAAAGAAGGAGCATTCATGCCCTCATTGTGGTACACTTTGCGCACACCGACCGCCATTTAAAACAAATACATCGAATAATGGCACACGCGGGGTTTCCTAAAAAGTAGTTCAGTATTGAATAAAATAGTTTTAACAAAAAATTGGACAGCGGGCATAATAAGAGCGAGTAGTTTTAGGAACCATGAGGATACTGACTGCCATTCTCTTTTTCTTCCTGCTCTCGGGCCAAACCCAGGCCCAGGTAAGTGTATTGACCCTGAAAAAAAAGAACAAAACCATTCGTCAGTATTGGCCCGGTACGGAGATCGCGTTTCAATTATCCAATAAGGAATGGCGCAAAGGCCTGATCAAAAAGATCACCAATGATTCGCTGTTCATTCAGCCGGTTATCGTCCGTTATTTTCTGATGGGCACAGATACGCTGAGGTATTTGACCACCGGCTATGCCCATTCCGATATCTATGCCTTTCCCAAGCCCGGCATCAGCATTGAGTACAATGATGGGCGGTTTCAGATCAGGCGATCAGCGGGGCATGTCCATTTTTATTGGATCAAAGGCGGGTGGTTATTCAGGACCGGAGGAATGGGATATATAGGGCTTCATCTCCTGAATAGTATTGGGGCAACGATCAATCCGGCATCACTGGCAATTGCCGGTGGTGTGGTGGGGATTGGATTCCTGCTAAAAGCGCTTTATACACCGGTGATTCGACTGGGAAAGAAGTATAAACTTCAATACATTAGCACCGCCAAACTAATGAACCTACAAAAGCGAACAGATGACGATCCCCAGCTCCAACTTTTCAGACTCCAAAAAACACTTTCTTATCCTTGATGCGCTGCGGGGAGTAGCGGCGCTTGTCGTTATTTTATTTCACATATTTGAAATTTATTCCGGGGGTGATCACGTAAAACAATATGTGAATCACGGCTATTTAGCGGTGGACTTTTTCTTCATGCTATCGGGGTATGTAATGGCGCATGCCTATGATGACCGTTGGGATAGGATGACAATAAAAGATTTTTTCAAACGCCGGCTGATCCGTTTACACCCCATGATCATTTTTGGAATGACGGTTGGCGCGGTCTGTTATTATTTTGGAGAGTCGGAGCTATTTCCCAGAATTGGAGAAACAGGTATTTGGAAGTTTCTGCTCATTTTAATAATCGGGTATACATTGATTCCGGTTCCGCCATCCATGGATATCCGTGGGTGGAATGAAATGCACCCTCTCAACGGCCCCGCCTGGTCTCTGTTTTTTGAATACATAGCCAACTTCTTACATGCGCTAATATTGCGCAGGTTGTCAAAAGCAATTTTATTCACCCTGGTATTAATAGCTGGCGCAGCTCTTGTACATTATGCTGTCACCAGCAAAACCGGCGATATTATCGGGGGTTGGTCCCTCGAACCTGAACAATTGCGTATTGGATTTACCAGGCTTCTTTTCCCCTATATGGCGGGTATGTTGCTCCGGCGGGCCATTAAGGTGGCGGGTAGCAGGAATACATTTCTTTTCAGCAGCCTCCTGTTGGTTATCTTTTTGAGTGTTCCCCGGATTGGAGGATATGAAAACCTTTGGGCAAATGGGCTTTATGATTCGCTGACCGTTATCCTTATTTTCCCCATCATCATTTACCTTGGCGCCATTGGCGAAGTAAAGAATAAAACAACCGAGAAGCTTTGTACCTTTTTGGGGGATATCTCGTATCCCGTTTATATCATACATTACCCCATTGCGTATGTGTTTTATTCCTGGGTGGTAGATAACAATGTCCCCATGGAAAAGGGATTTTGGGTAGGGCTGCTCGCTATGTTATTTGCCGTGGTTTTAGCATATGCCGCATTGAAATTTTATGATGAACCCGTTCGGAAATGGCTGGCAAAAAGGTTCATGTAAGCCGGGAACAATTCCTAAGATTTTCCTAATATACACAAGGGGGAAATGACAAGGAGGTCGTTCCCCTATTTTCACCTGGAAAATCATTTGATATGAAACGAATGCTACCTCTTTTGCTCTCTTTGTTTCTCGTGACCACTCTGCAGGCGCAGGAACAAAAAATCGTTTATCCATTGGAAAATGCGGAAGGGCTCGTGCCTCATTTGGTTGACATAGCCCCGGTAACCTTTAAGGGTAAAAAAGGCATTCGGGTTGTTGATACCGCCGTTGAGAATCCTACCGAGCGTAAGCTGGCGATACTTGAGGGACTTTCTTTTCACAATGGTATTATTGAGATGGAAGTGGCGGGTGAGCCCGGTAAGAAAGCCTCTGAAACAGCCCGCGGATTTGTAGGCATCGCTTTTCGGGTCGATAGCAACGCGTCTCATTTTGAATGCTTTTACCTGCGGCCGACCAATGGCCGGGCGAATGATCAGGTTCGCCGAAACCATTCCTTACAGTATATCTCCTATCCCGATCATCCCTGGCATGCCCTGCGGGATGCCTTTCCTGAGAAATATGAATCGTATGCCGACCTGGAGCCGGCCACCTGGACAAAAGTGAAGATCGAAGTGATCAATGATACGGCCAGGCTTTATCTCCACGGGGCATCCCAACCCTCATTGATTGTAAACGACCTCAAACTTGGGTCAGCAAACCGTGGACGTATCGGTCTATGGATAGGCCCGGGAACCGAAGCCCATTTCAGGTACCTGACAGTGACAAAAAAGGATTAGCGCCATTTCCCATTATTCCGGCAGCACCCGCTAATTTCTGATGGAGTTAAATTAATATTTTAATTTACACCCATGGGACTATTTAGCTGGAAAAAGAAGAAGGAGCTTACGCCGGAAAGACCGGCCTATGATGCCGAAAAATTACAGGCCATTTTTATTCGGGATATGACGGCCAATGCAGAAAGACTGGCCCAGGCTTTCAATCCCCGGTTCAACGGGGCCTTTGACTATACCGGTGACAGCCTTTTGCTATTGGATAAATTGATGGATGAATTTTCTACCCATGCTTCCAAGATGGACCCGCGTGTGATGCAGGATATGATTGCCCAGGCGGGTGCATATCTATTTGAAGTAGCCCGGCGAAAATTTGGCGGCGTCTATGTTTGGTTTGAAGAAAGACATCAGCCGGTATTGATAACGGGTCTTCCGGATTTTCAGGTAACCATACTGGCTTTTGCCAAGATCAAAGACCGGATAGAGAATGGCCTCGAAGACAGCATCCTTGTATTTTTTCAACATTATACCGAAAAAGTGACGCGGGCCAAACCCGGCGACAAAATTACGATCGAATAAATTGCACACTGAGCACCAACATGAGTCCCTCCAACATCTTTCAACGCCTGATCGACTACCTGCCGGACCATTATACCGGGCACAAAGCGTATGGGCATATACAGATGCACATGCGGACCAAACAATGGGAATGGGCGTTACTGAGCCTGATCGATCTGGCCGATAAGAGCGGACATTATTTTGCCGAAGAGTATTGGCTACAGTTGGCCGATGCGGCCCGTCAGTTGGATAAACCGGATAAAGAAGCCTATTGCAAAGCGCAGATCGTGCGTAACCGCGAAGAGATCCGAATGGCCACCCCATTTGGTTGGACCACCGTGAAAATAGATGATACCCATTTTCAACACCATATTTCAAAAAAGATCCGCGAACAATGGGATGCGGCCCGGCATAAGCGGGATGAAGTGGACAGCTTGTTGGACGACGACGGGGTTCACCAAAAATCAGATGGCCGTTCCGGGAGGCTTTATTATGTTAAGCAGGGAAGATTAGCTGAAACAGAGTATGAATTCGGAGAGGATGGACTCATACTCTATTTTGCCTATACCACCCATTGGATCAGGCCCAAAAAGGAGCCATTGACCGCGGAAGAAAGAGCAGAGGCCAGGAAAGCCATCATGGACTGGTCGGGCAGGAATCGCACACCGGTGGTGTTTCAGGATTAACCGTGCAGTAAACTTAATGGAAATGAATAGTGCCAGCCTATTGGATTATATCAGCAAAGGAAGAACAGATCTTGTGTTCGATCTTTTGAAGCTACCGGATTGGCAGAACATGCTATCGCAGGGAACGGTGAAACCACTTCAGTGGTTTGTTTATTACAACGATACAACGGCACTCAAAGCAGTATTGGAGGCGGGCGGTAACCTTAGTTCGCTTAACCTCGATGAAGAATTGGGGAATGCCGCATTTTTTGGGCATTGGAAGGTTTGTGATTTTCTCATCGGACATGGAGCCAATGTAAACATGAAACTGGCTGATTCGGAGGAAACACCCTTACATTCCGCTTTGTGTAAAGCAGGCCGGCCCTATTATTTCTATACGGTC
This sequence comes from Chitinophagaceae bacterium, assembly GCA_033762195.1. Classification (GTDB taxonomy): domain Bacteria; phylum Bacteroidota; class Bacteroidia; order Chitinophagales; family Chitinophagaceae; genus SpSt-398. The sequence continues at coordinate 12,688 of JANRLV010000150.1, forward strand.
AAATTGCTTGTAGAAAAAGGAGCGGATGTGAACGCCCGAACAAAACCAGGTGTTGAGACGGGCGCTTTTATGCGGGATGTGCGAACAAAGGGAGAGAGCCCACTGCATAGGGCGGCCGCTTATGCCGACGAGCGAACGATTCAATTTTTATTGGAACATGGGGCCGATAAAGAAGCAAAAGATGCGAGTGGGGATACGCCACTAAGCTGGGCAAGCGCTCATTTAAGACCCGGAACCATTTTATCCTTGTTGGCCTATGGCGACTATCGCATTAGCGATGCGCACAAAACAAGAAATACCAGTGACCATGGCCAGGGATGGGGAAATGGAATGGATTGGAACCTGTTTGGAGAATATCAACCTGACTGAAATGAAGAATAGTTTATTCGTTGTTTTTCTTTTTCTGCTTTTGCAATCAAATGGCCAAATGCAGGTAAGTCTTACACCAGCTCAATTAAAAGACAAGATTAAAGGCGGGTGGGCGGGCCAAACCATTGGGGTGACCTACGGCGCGCCGGTCGAATTTCGATATCTCGGCAGTATGATCAATGACTACCAGAAGATTGATTGGTATGATGGGTTATTGAAAAAAACCATGGTGGAAAGCCCGGGTGTGTATGATGACCTGTACATGGACCTTACGTTTGTGGATATTTTTGAGAAAGAAGGATTGGATGCCCCGGTTTCTTCGCATGCCAATGCGGTGGCGAAGGCCAGATATATGCTATGGCATGCTAATCAGGCGGCACGGTATAATATTCTGAATGACATATCCGCACCCGCTTCTGGTCATTGGTATAATAATCCCCATGCCGATTGTATCGACTACCAGATCGAATCCGATTTTGCCGGATTGATGTCACCAGGTATGCCGAATACAGCCTCGGCCATTTCCGATAAGATCGGGCATATTATGAATTATGGCGATGGCTGGTATGGCGGAGTTTATGTGGGGGCGATGTATAGCCTGGCCTTTACTTCCAAGAATATCCCTTTTATCGTTAAAGAAGCGCTGAAAGCCATACCGGCAAAAACGCGGTTTCATAATTGTATATCCGATGTGATCCGTTGGCATCAGCAATTTCCCAATGACTGGAAACGCAACTGGTTTGAGATACAAAAGAAATGGACTGACGATATTGGCTGCCCGGATGGGGTGTTTGCCCCATTTAATATTGATGCTACGGTAAATGCAGCCTATGTAGTGCTTGGGCTATTATATGGAAATGGTGATTTTGGAAAAAGCATTGAAATAGCTGCCCGGGCCGGGCAGGATGCTGATTGTAACCCTTCAACTGTAGCGGGGATTTTGGGTACGGTGTTGGGCTATGATGGCATTCCGGCTTATTGGAAAATGGGGCTAAAGGAAATCGAGGATATGGATTTTAAATATACCAGCATTTCCCTCAACGAGGTGTATGAACTTGGGTATAAGCACGCCCTGGAAATTATCCGTCGAAACGGAGGCAAGGTGGAAAAGGATAAGATCACCATTGTGAAGCAAGCGGTTCGCCCGGTGCAACGGGAGCAAAGTTTTACCGGATTAAAACCAGTAGAGAAAAAATGGATCGGTAAGAATCTGGAGGATGAGGTCAGGATTGAATTTGACGGCAAAGGCTTTGCTCTTACCGGAGAGGCTAAGCCAAAAGTCGGGAATGGCTGGGATGAATCGGTGAAAGGGGAATTTCTGGTGCTGATGACAATTGACGGAAAAATTAGCGATACGCTCAGGTAGCCTTCAGGTTTTACGGCACGTAAGCATGAGCTGGCCTGGAACTACCAACTGGAACAAGGGCACCATACCCTTGAATTGAAAATACTAAGACCCGACCCGGATGGCACCTGTTTTATAGGTAACCTGATTGTATACACAGGCACCTTGCCTGAGTAACAGCAGCCTTGAGCTTTTGATCCCCTGTTTGAAATCATAGGACAGTACCAGGCACCTCCCTACCTTTCCGGTCAAATCCTGGCATCATGCTTAAGATCCTGATTATCGTAGCCGTTGTGATCCTGGCACTGGTTTTATTTTTAGCCTGGGGAAATTACCGGTTTGAAAAAAAATTCCGGAATGATGTTACCCAAAACCTTTCGGGTAATATCCCTGTAAACAAGGAAATGCTGACCGAAAAGGATCTTGCTCACCTTCCTGCACCGGTTCAAAAATATCTAAGGTATGTGGGAGTAGTAAATAAACCCAGGGTGTATAATTTTTATGTGGAGATGGATGGTCAAATGCGAAGTAAAACACAGGATTATTTTCCTTTTACCTGTGAGCAATATGATTTTATGCCGCAGCCCGCGCGCCTTTTCTTTATGAAAGGGAAAATGAAGGGCATTAAAGTTCCCGGTTACCATCACTATGAAAAGGCCAAAGCAAGTATGGATATCCGCTTATTTGGGTTATTTCCGGTGATACAAAAAAGCGGGGAGGTAATGAACAAAGCGGAAACGGTCACCCTGCTCAATGACATTTGCATCATGGCCCCGGCGGCACTTATTGATAATCGAATCAGTTGGGAGGAGATAGATAGCCTGTCGGCAAAAGCGATCTTTACCAATGAAGGGATTTCAGTTTCGGCCATATTAAGTTTTAATACAGAAGGGCAAATGATCAATTTCCTGTCTTATGACCGCATCGAGGTAAATGAAATGAAAGCGTACCCCTTCTCAACGCCCATGACTGAGTATGGGGAATTCAATGGTTATCGACTTTGTTCTTTTGGAGAAGCGGTATGGCGGTATGAAGATGGCGAATTTACCTATGGACGGTTTTTCATTCGAAAAGTAGCCTATAACGTTGCGAAATAATGATAGATACCGAGAGGTGATTTTATTCCCTGATCAACTCCATGGCACGTTCAACCTGTGACTCGTGTACCATTAATTTTATTCCCCCGATCGCCTGTGTCCAAATAGGATTGATGGTCACCGTGTTTTCATCCATGAGGTAACACACAATATTCTCCGATTCCAATCTACCCAATAATATATGGGCATCAATGTAGTTGGTAAAAATTTGTACCGGAATAAAGGAGCCAGCCATACCACAATTTAACCAATGATAAGCAATCCCGAAATCGAATAATCCCGCAATCCCTTAATCCTCCAATCCTAAAATCCTGGTAAATCCTGGTAAATCCTGGTCGTTTATTGATTGAGCATCAGCGGCATCACCAGCATCATCAACTCTTCATTCTCGTCCTGCTCGGTTGGCTTGAGGATTCCTGCCTTGGTAGGCGTAGATAATTCCACCACCACTTCATCGCTGTCGGCGGCATTGAGCATTTCGATCAGGAAGCGGGCGTTGAAGGCGATGGTAATGTCTTCCCCATCGTAACGGCACTTCATTTTTTCATCTCCTTCAAAGGAGAAGTCAACATCCTGTGCGGTGAGTTCCAACTGGCTTCCGGCGATGGAGAGGGCCACCTGGTTGGTGCTTTTATTACTAAAGATACTCACCCGGCGAAGAGCGCCCTGGAAGTCCATTTTATTAACGGTGAGTTTGTAGGGGTTGTCGGCGGGGATCACCACTTTATAATCCGGGAAGCGCGCATCGATCAAACGGCAGCTCATCCGGGTATTATTGAGGGTGACAAAAAGATGGTTGTTATTATAGCTGATCGTGATCTCGTCGTCACTATCTGGTAAAACAGATTTCAGCAGGTTCAGCGGTTTTTTAGGAACGATAAAGGAGTCGTTCTTCGGGCATTTCACATCGGTGCGTTTGTAGCGAACGAGGCGGTGCGCATCGGTGGCAACAGTTTGCATCCCTTTTTTATCCAATTCAAAGAATACACCTGTCATGGCCGGACGTAGATCATCATTGCTGACGGCAAAAATGGTCTTGTTGATCGCGGTAAGCAAAGCGGTGGAAGTGGCCGTGAAGGAAGTTGTTTCATCGGCCGATGGTTCTTTGGGGAAATTATCCGGGTTCTCACCCATCACTTTATATTTCCCGTTATCACTGGTGATCTCTACGGCGTAGTTCTTATCAATGTTGAAGGTAAGTGGCTGATCGGGGATGTTCTTCAAGCTATCCAACAGGATCTTGGCAGGAATACAAACCTTGCCACTGTCTTTGGCTTCCACATCCAGCGCTACCCGCATTACGGTTTCCAGGTCGGTGGCTACCACCGTCATTTTATTCTTTTCTACTTCGAAAAGAAAATCTTCGAGGATGGGAAGAACCGTATTGGTATTAATGACACCTGCAATATGTTGCAATTGTTTAAGCAGCGCTGACGAGGAAACGATAAATTTCATCTTATCGGGTTTGCGGCGAAACTACTGATTTTTAACTAATTCCCAATATGATGACGGAGGACAGATGACCGAGGACCGATGACGGAGGTCAAAAGGAAGGGAATGGTTAATTTTTGCTTTTTATGGGCAATGTTCTCATAATATTTAACGCCGATTATTGACCCCGGTCCTCCGTCATCCATCATCGGTCATCCGTCATCTGTCCTCGGTCATCCGACTCTCCTCCGTTATCCCTAACTTGCCACTTTTACAACCCTGTCCTCCTATGTTTGATAAACTTTTTGGAAAATCAAAGAAGAAGCCCGACCTGCCAGAACCGGCGATCCAGTTTGGCCGGTATTCGGACAACAATAAGACCACGGTGAAAGTGAACCGGTGGACGGATGCGGATAATTTATTCAAGGAAAAGAAGCACCCCGAGGCCCTGGATGCCTTTTTTGACTACCTGACGGATGATTCGGCGGGAAATGTCATTTACCAGCGAAACGGCAACGAGGGCCAGTTTGAGATTTTCCAGGGCTCCAAGATCGTCAGGGGCCGGTTTACCGGTGACCAGCTATCCGCGGAAGTGACCCTGGCCCGGATGCCCCAGCCGAGTGTGCCGGTGATGCGTCGATTACTGGAACTTAATTTCAGCCTGTATTATTCGCGGTATGCCCTGGATGGCGACCGGCTCTGTATGCGCTTCGACACCCCTGTGGTTGCCGGCAACCCCAATAAACTATACTATGGCCTGAAAGAACTGGCCACCAAAGCCGATAAGCAGGATGACCTGCTGGTGCAGGACTTTACCATCCTGGAGAAGCATGATATTGAACACATCCATGAGATATCTGCCGCGGAGAAGGAGATCAAGTACCAGTACATGCAGAAATGGATCGCTGAGACCCTGGAACTGGTAGGGACCCTGGATGCAGATAAATTTCATGGCGGCATTGCCTACCTCCTGCTCACCCTGGCCTTTCAGATCGACTACCTGCTGGTGCCGGAAGGAAAACTGATGCATGACCTGGAAAAGATCGTGGAATTATATTTCCGTAAGGAGGATAAACCGGTACCGGAAAAAAACCGTGACCTGGTGGAAGCCTACCGGAAACTACAGGCAAAAACCCGGGAAGAGGTCTTCCATGACCTGTACCGGTCCAGGCACACTTTTTCCATTGTTGCCCCCCAGGCGTATAAGACGATCGCCGATATGATCTCCGCGGCCAATCAAAACCTGATCTGGTACAAAGAGAATAATTACCCGGCCATTGCCACCAAGATCAGCGAATATGGTTTTGCCTATTGCCAGTATTCCTATAGCCTTCCCCGTCCCGTATCCGCGCTCTTTGAACTGTTTATGCGGGTGAACTACAGTGATTATTTTGAGGCGCTTGGTTTTCCCCGTAAGTTTTATAACAAGGCAGATGGCCGGTTTGATGTGGATGCCATTTATCAGCGGATCCAGGAGATCACCGAGGCCTGGAAATCCAAATTCCCTTCGCTGGTTTTTCGCAATGAGAACCTTCGTTTTGACAACCTGATGGAGTTCAACCACTCCTTTACCAATGAAATTGAATTTTTGAACCTGGAAAACAAGTGAGCCATGGAACCCGGAGCATCAACGTTGACCATTGAACGATTTCAGCCCGCTATCATACAGATCGCGACACAGACCGGAACGGGCACCGGTTTTTACCTGAAGGAATTTGACCTCATCATCACCAATGACCATGTGGTGGGAAATAATGCGGAGGTCACCATTGCGGGCAAGACCTTTGAAAAACAAGTGTCAAGGGTTTTCTATACCGACAGAAAACACGACCTGGCTTTTTTGGCCTCCCCTTTAGGAGTAGAACTTCCCGATATCAAACTCGGGCGGTATGAGTCCATGAAGGACGGTGACCCGGTGATCGCCATTGGCCATCCTTATGGATTGAATTATACCGCCACACAAGGAGTGATCAGTAAAGTGGACCGTGTGCGTGATGGCTTGAAGTATATCCAGATCGATGCCGCGATCAATCCAGGTAATAGCGGAGGCCCGCTGGTAAATGGGGCCGGAGAGATCATTGGGGTAAATACATTTATCATTCGCGGTGGCGATAACCTGGGATTTGCCCTGCCCGTAAATTACCTGCTGGAAGCCCTTCGCCTCTATGTTCCCAATAAAGGGTATCCTTCCACCCGTTGTTTTAGTTGCGGCTACCTGGTATTGGCGGGAAATATTGACTCGGGTAAATACTGCCCCAGTTGCGGCACGGAAGTAGAGCTCCCCACCATGCCGGAAAAAGAACTGGAACCGGTTGGCGTTGCCAAAACGATTGAAGACATTTTGAAAAGCCTGGGCAAGGATATCAAACTGGCCCGCGAAGGCACCAATAACTGGTCGGTAAAAGAAGGAACGGCAAAGATCCGCATCACCTATAACCCCGAGAATTATTTTATTGCCGGGGATGCCTATCTCTGTCAGCTTCCCACCGATCCGGCCATGATCAAATCACTGTATCATTACCTGCTACAGGAAAATTATTCCTTAAATGGCCTGGTACTGAGTTGCCTGAAACAGAATATCGTCCTTTCCTGTGTATTATATGATCTGGATATGAGCCTCGAAATGGGACAGGCAATTTTTGGCAACCTCTTTCGAAAGGCCGATGAGTATGATGACCTGCTGAAAACAAAGTTTGGCGCAGTGGAGCGATTGGAGGAATAGTCCTGTTTGTAAAATACTCATTTCCCTATGCCGCTTCAACGCCTTACACCGGCACAAGCCCTGCAAAAATTAAAGCATTACTGCGCCTACCAGGAACGCAGTCATAGCGAGGTAAAAGAAAAAGCCTATGGATTTGGTCTCCACCGCCAGGAGGTGGATGAGGTGATCTCCGCGTTGATACAAGAAGATTATTTGAATGAGGAACGATTTGCGACCGCCTTTGCGGGAGGCAAGTTTCGTATGAAGGGCTGGGGCCGGGTCAAGATCAAATATGAATTGAAACAACGGAAAGTGAGTGATTACTGTATCCGCAAGGCTTTACAGGAAATCGATGAAACAGTTTATCAGAAAACATTGGAAGCCCTGGCTAAAAAAAAGTGGAACTCCATTCGCGGAGCAGGCACCAATGGGTTTGTGAAAATGAGTAAGACGAGGGATTATTTGATACAGCGGGGGTTTGAAACCGATAAGATCAGAGAGGTGTTGACGAAGATGGGGAATAAGGAATAAGCAATAAGAAATAAGGAACAGAAAAATAAGGAATAAGAGAGAGGTCACTGCGCTGATTGCAATACCCACCTATTTTCTTATTCCTTATTTTTCTGTTCCTTATTTATTATATCTCTATTTCTCTAAAACCCTTTCTTCCCCGAAGCCGCTGCCTGCTTCACTTCTTCTTCTGTTCTTCCACCCGGAGGGCAGTTTTCTTTTAAAAATTTAGTGTACAATGCGGCGAGGTGTTGAAACGTGCCCTGACCTTCGCTGATACCATGTGTGCGATTGGGGTAGGCCATGAATTGGAATTGTTTCTTGTGTTTCACCAGTTCATTCACCAGCATTTCCATATTCTGATAGTGTACATTATCATCTCCTGTACCATGGATCACCAGCAAATTACCCCGGAGGTTTTTTGCATGCGTTAGGGCGGCGCCCATTTTATAGGGGGCCATATCTTCCTGGGGAAGACCCATATACCTTTCGGTGTAGATATTATCATACAGCAGGGAGCTGGTAACCGGCGCAATAGAAATACCGGTTTGATAGGTTTCGGGGTATTGGAAGAGCAAGTTGAGGGTGGATGAACCACCACCGCTCCATCCCCATACGGCCACCCGCGTACTGTCGATAAAGGGCCATTTTACAATTTGCTTAGCGGCAAAGGCCTGGTCCCGTATATTGAGCTGGCCGATATTTTTATAGATTGATTTTCTCCAGGCCCGGCCGCGGGGAGCCGGAGTACCGCGGTTATCCACGGAAACCTGTATATATCCATCCGCTTCCATATCGCCGGCATACAGAAAATTGCCTGCGGCGCCATAGCTGTCGGTTACGGTTGCTGAAGCTGGTTCGCCATATACATAGAAAACCAGGGGATATTTTTTATTCGGATCAAAATTGTTGGGTTTTACCATCCAGCCATCCAGGGTAACACCATCATCGGTGGTAACCTGAAAATATGAAGTATTTGAATTCACCTCCGAAGCAGGTTTTACCTTTTTGCTGATATCATCTTTTTCGTTGAAAGGTGTATGCGCAGGCAGATAAACCCACTCGGTCATGGGCATGGTATAGTAATTTGAGAAAGTATGCCGCGCAAATTTTCCACTTGGCGCGATCTCATATCCATGTGTACCTATTTCATTGGAAGGGGAAACCAATTCCAGTTTTCCTTTACCATCCAGTTTGGTTTTGTATAAATATTTCTGGGTGGCATTTTTAGGTGAAGCCGTAAAATAGACATACCCTGTCTTTTCATCGGCGAGCAATACATCGATCACATCATAATCGCCTTTGGTGATCAGTGTTTCTTTTGCTCCATCGCGGGTGACGCGGTAGAGATGACGCCAGCCATCTTTTTCACTCAACCAGAGAAATTCTTTTTTACCATTGATCCAGTCCCAGCCGGTCACATCGTTGGTCCACTCACTGATGGTAGAAACCCAGGCTGAATCAGTTTCGGCGTAAATGGTCTTTGCTTCGGCTGTGGCTGTATTGCAGAGCATCAGCTTGCTTTCATTCTGGCGACGGTTGAGTTGTTGCAGAATGATCTCGCCAGGGGCGCTCCATTCCATTCGCACAATATAATGTTGAGCGGGATCGCCGGGTACATTCATCCATTTGGTATCTGCATTGTTGATATCAACTACGCCGATACGTGCCGGCGACGGGGGCTCACCTACTTTGGGGTATTCTACCGGAATCACCTGGCTATACACCGAGTCGGTGGTGTTCAGCATGAAATAATCGCGAATCTGATTGGCATCGATCTGCCAGTAGGCAATGCTTTTTCCATCGGGGCTCCAGCGAAAACCATCACGCATGGCAAACTCTTCTTCATATACCCAGTCAAAGGTCCCGTTGATGAGTTTTTTGGTACCCTTGTCATCGGTCAGTTTTTTGATGGCGCCACTGGCCAGGTCTTCCACATAAATATTGTGCTCACATACATAGGCTACCTTGGTCGCATCGGGGGAAAATTTGGCAAATTGGAGGGTTGACTCAGGTTTACCCTTGCCAATTTGTTTTAATTCACCCGTGGTGCGGTTCAATACCCAGTAATCGCCCCGGGTAGGATAGCGCCATACACGTTTGGCATTCGTGTAAATAAGAGCAAGCTTACCATCCTCAGAAAGTTGAAAACTGCGGGGGGCAATGGCTTTCCCATTGACCGTAAGATCCTTTTTGCTGATAAAGGTGGTCTTGGTCAAACCAGGCAGATCGGTCTTTACGATCTCGCCTTTTTCGGCCTGGTAATAACTGTTCCCATCAGGGGTCCATTTGGTGACGGGTATGCCCGGTTGGGCAAACACCAGCAGCGCCAGCAATTGAAACACAAAAAAGGAAAGAATGGCTTTTTTTGATTTCCGGAATAACATGATCAAATATTTGGGGTCAATTAACAGTATTTCGATGAAATTTTAAGCTAAAATTTGATGACCGGGTGGCTTTTTCCCGCGGCGGACGCCGCGAGGCAGTGTTAGCAACTACCGCCTGAACCTTTTCGCCCCAACGTATCGGGGCTACCGGAAACGATTCTTAATCCAGCTTTCTAATCCAGATGTTCCTAAAGCTCACAGGGTTGCCATGGTCTTGTAAAATTATGGGTTCCCGGTCGCTATGGAGTTTGTATTCAGCCACGCCGATATATTCGGTGCCACCCCAGATAGCGGTATGGTTTTGCACCAATACGCCATTGTGTATGACGGTGATATAGGCCGGTGAGATAAGGCTGCTGTCTTTGGTATTGAAACGCGGAGCGGTAAATACGATATCATAGGTTTGCCATTCGCCCGGAGGCCGGCAGGCATTGACCAGGGGCATGTGTTGTTTGTAAATACTGGCCGCCTGTCCATTGCTATAGGTGCGGTTATTATAATTATCCAGGATCTGCAGTTCATAGCGGCCCATCAGGAAAATCCCGCTATTTCCCCTGCCCTGTCCATTTCCGGCCACAACGGTCGGAGTGCGCCATTCAATATGTAACTGGCAACTGCCAAACCCTTCTTTGGTTTGTATATCTCCTTTACCTCCTACGACGGTCAATATATCATCGGCCACTTTCCATTCGGGGGCACCGCCACCCATTTTCTTTTGCCAACCGGAAAGGTCTTTGCCATCGAACAAAGCGATTGCATCGGATGGGACACCAGCGGCCGTAGGGCCGGGGGTTACTACCCTTGGTTCGGGTTGCCATACCTCGGTCAATGCGGGGTCGCCTTTGCGCTGGGCCAATGAAGAAATGGAAATAACTAAAGCAAGGAGGACAAGAGATCGTTTCATGATAAATAAGTTGATGTGTGGATTAAAGATACGTTCATTGTAAATTATAAGATCAATACCTTTACAAGACATCTTTTTTCATGTCATCACTCACGATCAGTCTTATACAAACGGCCCTCCATTGGGAAGACCCGGCAGCCAACCGGCGCATGTTTGAGGAGAAGATCCGGTCCATAACAGAAAAGACCGAATTGGTCCTCCTGCCTGAGATGTTCTCGACCGGATTTAGTATGGACCCGGCAAGACTGGCGGAGACCATGGATGGCCCCACAGTGAGTTGGATGAAAGAGCTCAGTGCCGAACGAAAGATCATCCTCGCGGGCAGCCTGATCATTCGTGATGGGGATGAATTTTATAACCGTCTGCTTTGGGTTTTGCCCAATGGGCAAATAGGGGTGTATGATAAACGACATTTGTTTGCCTATGCCGGCGAAGATGAAAAATATTCACCCGGTAATAAACGCCTGATCGCTTCTGTAAAGGGTTGGCGGATCAACCTGCTGATCTGTTATGATCTGAGGTTTCCGGTTTGGGCCAGACAGCAATCACAGGAAGAAGGCCCCGAATACGACCTGCTGATCTATGTGGCCAACTGGCCAGCCAAGCGGGCGCATGCCTGGAAAAGCCTCTTACCGGCAAGGGCGATCGAAAACCAATCCTATGTAATAGGATTAAACCGGGTAGGCGAAGACGGGAATGGACATTACTATTCCGGTGACAGCCTCGTGATCGACCCTCTTGGGCAAACCTTATTTCACCAGGCGGATACAGAAACGATTCATACGATCACCCTCGAAAAAAAATCACTGGAAGAAGTGCGCGGCCAAATGCCTTTCTGGAAAGATGGCGACCCTTTTCTCCTAAGCATTTAATACATGAAATCAGCCTATCTCCCTTCCCTGATCTACACCGGTAGCGAAGAGCGATCGGGGCTGGCCGTGCTTGCAGACGATGATATCATTCACGACCTGGTACCTGTTACAGATATCCCCTCCGGGTATGAACGCATTGATCTTTCCGGAAAGATCCTTGCTCCGGGTTTTATTGACCTGCAGATATATGGCGGCAATGGGCATCTTTTTTCACAACAACCCACCCCCGAAAGTCTGGAAGCCACTTATCAATACAGCCTTGACGGAGGCGCCACTCACTTTTGTATCACCATTGCTACCAATAGCCGTGAAGTGGTTTCTGCAGGTATCCGGGCAGTAAAAGCCTATTGGGAAAAAGGGGGTAAGGGTTTATTGGGCCTGCACCTTGAAGGGCCATTTATCAATAAAGAAAAAAGAGGCGCCCACCTGGAGGCGTTTGTCCATACACCTGCCAGAAAAGAGATCCTTGAATTACTGGAAGAAGGGAAAGGCGTAATCAGGATCATGACCCTGGCGCCCGAATGTTGCGACCCGGAACTGATCCATTTGCTTCAGGAAAACGGCGTGATCGTTTCTGCGGGACATAGCAATGCCACCTATGAACAAGCCACCCGTGCCTTTGACGGAGGTATTACACTGGCTACCCATTTATACAATGCCATGTCTCCCCTGCAGAGTCGTGCCCCCGGCATGGTGGGCGCCATCTATGATCATCGGTTAGTAATGAGCAGTATGGTGGTGGATGGCGTGCATACCGATCTTGCCGCCGTGCGCATCAGCAAAAAGATCATGGGTGACCGGCTATTTCTCATCACCGATGCAGTGGCCGAAACAGCCGAAGGGCCTTATCCGCATGTATTTCAGGGCGACCGCTATTGTATGCCGGATGGAACCTTATCAGGCTCTGCTCTAACCATGATGAAAGCGGTGAAAAACTGTGTTGACCATTGTGGTATTTCACTTGAGGAGGCTTGTCGTATGGCAAGCACCTATCCTGCGAAGGCTGCAGGTCTTGATAACCAATTGGGGTATATCAGGAAGGGATATGAAGCTGCATTCACCACAATCTCCATTTAACGTGAGGCTCCTTGCAGACTGCCGGTAAAATTTCTTTTAACTATTGTCCATGTGACGCGAGGATGCGTTTTTTTACTTCTTCAATTTTATAATCCAGCCCATTTCGTATGGCATCTACACTCGGCCCTACAAAGATCTCCGGCTGCACCCCTTTCCCGTCTTTTGGTTTTAACGGATGGGTAACAAGGCGAAACAAGGGCAAACGAAAGCGAACCTTTGAATTTGGAAGGGTAACATAAGGGATTAGCCAGGCAGAATTACCATAGGCTGCACCGCCGGTTTCTTCTCCAATGATCGTTACATTGTCTTGTTCTCTTAATGTCCCGGCAAAAAGTGTGGTGGCAGAAAAAGAGTTACCTCCCGTTACGATATAGACATGTCCATTGAAGCGGTTTTTCTTTTTGGGTTTGAAATAATGTTTTTCATAAAACCCAAAATGATAATAGCCATCCGCTTTTTTTCTGGTGAAGAAAAGGAGGAAGAGCTTGTTAAAGAAATTGTTCTGAACGTACTTACCGTGCGGTGGATTCTTACGAATGGCATAGAGTGAATCGGCCAGACGAAAAGGTTGGCGGGCAATAAACTTGGTCAGGAGTGTGGAGTTCCCCACATTACCTCCGCCATTTCCACGCACATCGATCACCAGGTTTTTGGTTTTTTGCTGTCGCAAAGAGCGAAAAGATGTTCGGAAGAATTTTTTTAATCCATATCCGTTGCTAAAACTATTGAGGGTCATGTATCCGGTGGAATCCGGATCGGCAAACAGGAGTTGCCGCGAGTTATTGCGTTCCTGTTGTTTTCTTTCACTTTTTGGTGGTCTTCTCATTTGGGCGATTCCCCTTCGGAACAAACTATCCTTGCGTGGATCGAATACGGGAATGGTCACTTCTTTTTCTTTGCCTGTATTATCCAGATAACCGATACGGTATTTATTTTTTATGCCAAACACGGTGGTATAAAGTGCGCTGAAATTTCCACCGCTGCTGAGTGATTGGTATTTATGGGTAAACGAATACCCATCGGAGGAGAGAAATTGCGCCAGGGTATCCACGAGTGTCCGTATTGGAATCCCATCGATATGGGTAAGGGGGGTACCCCGGACCAGGATGCTATCGTGGCGATTGAGATTGGCCGTCACCACCGTAGTATCACCCCAGGTTTTGATGCGAAGGGGGAAAGAAAGCTGACGAAGCGTGTCCACGAGGCGGTTGTAATTTTTGGACGAGCGTATAGTAGAATGTCCGCAATGCACATGCGCATACACATAACTGAGTAGTTTCCTGAAATTTCTTTCATTCATGGAATCGGTGAGTTGGGTCATACCCCAATCGAATACCGAGTCCATAGCTGGCTTGGATGTATACCAATACGTGCTGGGATGTGTTGACTCAAGCAGGTTCCGAAAAACCCGATAATCTTCCTGGAGTGCGGTGGGTGCGATATTTGGAACGGCCCTGGTTTTGCGGCTGGCCGTGCAGGCGGTAAGAAGCAGGGGGATAAGGATCCCTAAAATGATTTTGTTCATTTCTTCAAATGGTTCCATCCCTGTGCGGTGAGGGGGTGTTGGCTACCGCCTTTGGTGATGATCTGTGCGCCTTTTTCCGGTTCTGTCATATAGCCCACAATACTAATTGCTTCATTGTCCTTTATTTTTTCATAATCCGTCTGGGCCACCGTGAAAACAAGCTCGTAATCTTCGCCCCCGCTCAGGGCACAGGCAGTCGGGTCTATTTCAAATTTATAGGCCGCCAGTTTTGAGTCCTGCGCCACAGGGATCTTCTCTTCATACAAGATACAACCCAATTCGCTTTGTTTGCAAATGTGGAGGATCTCTGAGCTAAGCCCGTCGCTGATATCCATCATGGACGTGGGCATGATCCCTTTTTCTTCGAAGAAGGCAATGATATCTTTTCTTGCTTCCGGTTTGAGAAGCCTGCCGATCACATAGGCTTCTCCTTCCAGGTCGGGTTGTATCTGTGGGTTCTCGAGATAGATCTTTTTTTCTCTTTCGAGGAAGAGCAATCCGATATAGGCAGCACCTAAATCACCACTTACACAGAGGAGGTCCCCTTTTTGCGCGGTGCTTCTTTTTACATATTTATCCGGGGCCACTTCACCCAGGGCTGTAACCGAAATGATCATTCCTTTTTGCGAGGAGGTGGTATCGCCGCCTACGAGGTCCACATTGTATTCGCGGCAGGCAGCATAGATCCCTTCATAAAACTCTTCGAGCGATTCCACACTGAACCGGTTGCTGATGCCCAGGCTCACCACTACCTGAGTGGGAGTGGCATTCATGGCATAGATATCACTCAGATTGACGACAATGCTTTTATACCCCAGGTGTTTGAGGGGGGTATAGGACAGGTCAAAATGAACACCTTCTACCAACAGGTCGGTAGTGACCACGGTTTGTTTGCCAAAATGATCGATCACAGCGGCATCATCGCCCACACTCAGCAGCGTGGTGGCATTACGTGTCTCATTGTTTCGGGTCAGGTGCTCGATCAATCCAAATTCTCCCAGGGTAGCTATTTCTGTCCGTTCCGGCATATCAATAAGTATTATGTATGATCTGAAGTAATTGTGTTTGTATCTGTCCGTTGGTGGCGACCAGATGGGGTTGATAGGGTGAATACCGATCACCGTTGAAATCTGTTACCGTTCCTCCCGCTTCTTCCACCATCAGGAAACCAGCGGCACTATCCCAGGCCTGGAGTTTGTGTTCATAGAATCCATCAAACCTTCCTGCGGCCACCCAGCAGAGGTCAATGGCCGCCGAACCCAAACGTCTTACCGGCACTCCCTTTCGGATAAGTCGGTCAAAAACATCCAGCGGTCCGTTCTCCATATCCAGGTAGCTATAAGGAAAACCCGTAACGAGACAGGATTTCCAGACATCTGTTTCCTGGCTGACATGGATCGGTTTATCATTCAGTGTAGCGCCTTTTCCTTTTTCGGCTACAAAAAGTTCATTCAGTACCGGTGCGTAAACAGCACCCAGGATCATTTCTCCGTCTTTTTCCACACCGATCGACACACAACAAATGGGTAATCCATGGGCAAAATTCACGGTACCATCTATGGGATCCACGATCCATTTATACGGAGAATCCTGGGCCATGACCCCGGCTTCCTCACTCAGGATATAATGATCGGGGTAATGTTTTTTGATCACTTCAAAGATCGCTTTTTCCGCCGCATGATCGGCTTCGGTAACGAGGTTATTGACCCCTTCTTTATTCGAAATGATAAAATCTTTGTGGTAGAACCTGAGTAATTCTGCACCACCGGCATGTACGGCTTCTAATAGGGCTTGTTTCATGGGGGCAAAGATAGACCAGGATTGGAAGGATTTTTGGATTACCTGGATTTTATGATTATGTGGATTTGTTTCTCTCTGCGTGCGCCGCGAGAAAAATCTGTGAACTCACCGCAATCCTTGAAATCTACATAATCATAAAATCCAGGTAATCCAAAAATCCTATCCATCCTGGTCTATCTTTGCCCCGTGAAACTCTCACTTCTGCTCGTCTCTTACAACTCCCTTCTTCCTCTCCGTTCCTGCTTACGATCGGTGGAGGAAGCAGTACGTGTATGTGGTTTTTCCGTGGAAGTGATCGTTGTTGACAATGCTTCGGCTGATCAGACACTGGAAATTCTATCGCATGAATTTCCGGGAGTAAAATGGGTGGCCAATACCACCAACACGGGTTTTTCAAAAGCCTGTAACCAGGCTTTTGCCATGGCCAGCGGAGAATATGCCCTCTTTCTGAATCCCGATACAGTCATACCGGCGGATGCGCTTGCTAAAACCATCGGCTTTTTGGACCATAACCCAGGTGTAGGGGCACTGGGGGTTAGGATGCTGGATGAGAAGGGACATTTCCTTAAAGAATCCAAGCGGGGAATGCCCGGCCCACGCGCCAGTTTTTTTAAATTATTTGGCCTCGCTGCGTTGTTTCCATCTTCCCCTTTTTTTGCGGCCTACTATGCCGGACATCTGAAAGAAGATGAACCCGGAGAAATTGATGCCCTTTCCGGGGCTTTTCTTCTGATCCGAAGCAGCTTGTTCCGTGAACTGGGAGGTTTTGACGAGTCATTCTTCATGTACGCCGAGGACATAGACCTGAGTATCCGCGTAAAGAAAGCAGGGTATTCCTGTTATTATTTTCCCCAGGTGACCATCACCCACGCCAAAGGCAAAAGCACGATCAAAGACAAGCTGTACCGTGAAAGGTTTTATGGGGCCATGGCTATTTTTGTCAATAAATACTATGGCCAGGAGCCACTAAAAGCGGGCTTCCTGAAATTGGGGATCCGGTTTCGCCAGCTCCTTGCCGGTTGGATAGGTTGATATGAGCTGCAGGATTGCTGACTAGGGAGAGGTTTAAATGCTTAATTTTAGCGCGCAGACAGAAAAGAAAAGAACGGATGACGAGAATTATTGATATTAAATTGCCCAAAGCGATAGCTAACGCCCTGCGTATACCTCAAAACGATCCGAGGCGACAGCAGATACGGGTGTTAAAGAAATTGTTGAAGAAGGCAAGGTTTACGGAGTTTGGCCAGGAATACCGTTTTGATGAGATACTGCTCAGCAAGCACCCGGGCAAGAAATTTCAGGAACTGGTTCCCACCTACGACTACAACAAGATATACGATCAATGGTGGTATAAAACCCTGGAGGGCGTGCCCGATGTAGCCTGGCCGGGTAAGATCAAGTATTATGCATTGAGTTCCGGCACCTCCGAGGCAGCCAGCAAATACATCCCTATTACCAAAGAGCTGCTTCGCAGCAATACGATCAATTACCTCAAACAACTTTTTTCGCTTTTTGCTTACGATCACGTACCACGCAATGCCATGGCCAAGGGCTTTTTGATGTTGGGGGGCGCAACTGACCTGAAGAAGGGAAAAGCGGGTTGGTATGCGGGTGACTTGAGCGGGATACTCGCAAAGAAAAGACCTTTCTGGTTTCAGACTTTTTACAAACCCGGAGGCCGGATCGCCGCGATTCAGGATTGGAACCAGAAATTGAATGAGATCGTAGAGCATGCCAAAGAATGGGATATCGGGTATATCGTGGGCGTGCCCGCCTGGTGCCAGATGTGTATGGAAATGGTGATTGAGCATTACAAAGTGAAAAATATCCATGAGATATGGCCCAATTTTTCCTTTTTCGTACATGGAGGCGTGGCCTTTGAACCGTATAAAAAAGGGTTTGAAAAATTATTGGGCAAACCCATCATTTATATCGAGAACTATCTATCGAGCGAAGGCTTTATCGGGTATAAACACCGTGAACACGCAAAAGGGATGCAGTTGATCCTTGATAATAATATCTTCTTTGAATTTGTGCCTTTTGATGAAAAAAACTTTGACGCCGAGTGTCAGATGGTGGACAAGCCTGAAGCGTTGATGATCCATGAAGTGGAAGAAGGAAAGGAATACGCCTTACTGATGAGCACAAATGCAGGGGCCTGGCGTTACCTGCTTGGCGATACGATAAAATTTGTGGACCTGGAGAAGAATGAAGTGGTGATCACCGGCCGGACCAAACATTTCCTGAGCCTCGTTGGCGAACACCTGAGTGTGGACAATATGAACAAAGCGATTCAACTGGTAAGCGAAGAGTTGAATATCTCCATACCTGAATACACGGTGGTAGGTATTCCACATGAAGGTTTCTTTGCCCACCGCTGGTATATTGGTTGTGATGACCGGGTGGATAGCGCCGATATAGCCAAACGCATTGATCAACACCTGCGCGTGCTGAATGATGACTATGCCACAGAGCGGGATAGCGCGTTGAAAGAAGTATTTCTGGAAGTACTCCCCGAGCACCGGTTTATTGAGTTCATGGAACTTAAAGGCAAATTGGGAAGTCAACACAAGTTTCCCCGTGTGCTGAAAGGGAAAATGTTGGAGGATTGGGAGCTTTTTTTGAAGGCAAAGGGCTAAATAAATTAAAAAGCTTTTAGCCTTTAGCTATTAGCTATTCGTATTTTTTCAATAAATATAATAGCGAAAACTGTCAATGACCACGAAAGGCCTCATCCCCCGAATCTGGCGTCTCACTAAAAGGATATTTCTCTTCCTGTTCATTTTTCAATTTGTATATATCCTGGCCCTGAAATGGATCGATCCCCCCATAACCATTACCCAATTCGTTTCGTGGATAAAGGGTGATGGGCTGAAAAGGGATTATGTTGATAAAGAAGAAATCTCTGTATTTGCCCGCCTTGCTGTTATTGCGGCGGAGGACCAATTATTTCCCGATCACAGTGGCTTTGACTGGAAGAGCATCAAAAAAGCGCAGGCCTATAACAAACGTAAACCCGGGCGTGTACATGGCGCCAGCACCATCAGTCAGCAAACAGCAAAGAATGTATTTCTGTGGCAAGGAAGGAGTTGGATTCGCAAGGGGCTTGAGACCTATTTTACCTTCATGATCGAACTGATCTGGGGAAAGAAACGCATACTGGAAGTGTACCTCAATGTGATAGAAATGGGGCGTGGTATTTATGGTATCCAGGCGGCGTCAAAATCTTATTTTAATAAACCGGCAGGAAGTTTATCCCGACAGGAAGCGGCGATGATCGCGGCCTGTCTGCCCAATCCAAAACTCTATCCGGTAAAACCCATGTCAAAGTATGTGGCCAGACGCTACCCGTTTGTATTGGGGCAAATGCGCAACCTTGAAGGAGATGAAGACATTCAAGCCGTAGTTTCAAATAAATCAACTATTAAAGGGAAAAAAAAGTGACCTATCTGGCGTCCCCCGGCTGCCAGGTTGCAAACTTACTAAGAGCGCTGAGTGCACTATGGAAGCGATCGGATTCACTTCCACGAATTTCCACCCACGGCGTTTCCTGATTTACCAATAGATCTTTATACATTTTATACAACCGCTCTCTTGATTCCAGGTCGGGGTATTCCCGCAATTCATCTTTCACCCAGGGAAGATCTGTTGCACAAAGCAGGTACAGATCATATTTACGTGAAGCGTTCTGTTCAAGGATATATTTATGGCATTTGTCAAAAACAAATTCACACCACACCTGCATTACGTACATGTTGGTGTCAAGGAAGAGGAGGGGTCCGGGGCCTGAGGTCCGGAGTCCGGAGTCGGAAGACGGGAGACCGGAGTCGGAAGACGGGAGTCCGGGGTTATACTTCGGACTCCCAACTTCGGACCCCGGACCCTGGACTCCCGACCCTCGACTCCCGACTCTCATAACATACTCTTCCTCCAGAGCCACCTGTCCTTTTGCGATCGTTAGCAGGTCATCATACGTGTAATTGGTGCCATGTTTGAGCAGGTATTCGCGCGCATATTCCGGGCACCACAGGGTATTGAAATGCGCAGCCAATTGCCGGCATAGGGTGCTTTTACCGGTTGATTCCGGTCCGATGATAACGATCTTTTTTATCGTTTTTTTCTCGCCCATGCCGGTTTTGCTTTGAGTACCTTTTTATGAATGGGACAATCTTCGGTATGAGCACCCGGGAGGTAGCCTGTACTCATCAAAAACTCATTGACGATTTCCCCACCGGTAAAGCGAAAGGTTTTCTTGAAAAGTTTGGTCCACTCGTCTTTGGTCAGCGGATGGTGATGATCGAGCCATTGCCGGAAACTGCCATGCTCTTTTTGAATACCCAGTATGGTCTTGGCGTTTTCAATCGCAGCCTGAATTTTGAGTCGGTTGCGAATAATGCCCGCGTCGCCCATGAGTCGGTTAAAATCCTTTTCCTTATAGGCTGCCACTTTTTTGATCTCGAATCCGTGATAGGCGGCGCGAAAATTTTCCTGTTTGTTGAGAATGGTGGTCCAGCTGAGTCCCGCCTGATTGATCTCGAGGATCAGCCGGCAAAACAGTTCATTGTCATCCGGAATGGGGAAACCATAGAATATATCATGGTACACGCGGTGTTGCTCCTGCTCACCGGGTTTCAGGTTTTGTATAAAGCTGCAATAACTCATGCGTTGGTTGTTTCTTTGGCCATTTTCTTCCATTCAACAAATCCCCACCAGGCCAGGGCAAGGAAGAGTACGTACATCAGCGAAAATAGCATCAGTTCCTTGTAAAAGTTGAGCGGGATGGCCACAATATTTGAAAAGATCCAGGCCAGCCAGTTCTCGATCTTGCGTTTGGCCATCCACCACATGGCGGTGATGGCTGAGGAGGAAACGAGGGAATCCAGTATAGGCGTATTGCTGTTGGTAAATTGGGTCAGTACAACATAAATAGCTACCCAGAAAAAGAGAAAGAACCCGATCCCAAACCATAACTGGGGGCGCGTACACCAACTGATGGGATAGGTATAATGTGCCCCATCCTTCTTCTGGACCCAATTATACCATCCATAGACACTCATTAAAAAATAGTAGATATTCAGGGACGCATCGGCATAAAGCGCGGGGTTGACCATGAAGAAATAGACATAGGCCGCCAACAGTACCCCGATAATCCCGGTGGGGTAAACCAGTACATTGTTTTTACGGGCATACCACACACTGGCTATTTGCGCAATGGTGCTTACCCATTCCGGCCATTGGGTTTGGCGGACATTGGTGAGAAAGTGCTGGATTATTTCCTGGAAACTCATTATAAATTGGTAAACCTACTAGTCTCTTTTATATCTCCTTAATGGCCGAAGGTATCTTGTTTTTTTGGAGGTAGAAAAACGTGTTGGAATAGTCTGCCACTGGCCACTGGCATCATTGCCCCACACTACGAAATGCAGGTGAGGGAAAGCGGTATACCCTGTGTTACCACTCAAGCCAATGACCTGGCCTTGTTTTACCGTATCGCCCACATTGACCAGCACCCCGTCTTTTTTCAGGTGCCAGTACCCGGCCCTCGTTCCATCGTCGTGTTGAATGACAATATAATTGGCTTCGCGCCGGTATTTTGATTTGAGTCCGCCGCGGCTACCCGTTTCATTCATACGCACCACTACCCCACCCCGCGCGGCACAGATCCGCGTACCTTTTTTCATTTTGAAATCAATGGCTACCCGGTTGCGATGGGTGTATGCGCTATAATAGCCTTGTACCACAAGATGCGATCGCCCGGCTTCGTAAGGGAGGGTGTAGATAAAGCTGGTATCTTCTTCGAGCTTTCCTTTTTGTAATAGTTTGGCGGTGCTTTTCTGGGCCTCCTTGTTCAGCGAGCAATGACTGGCCAGCAATACCAATCCCGAGGCGATAAGAAGAAGTAGCAGCCTGTTCATTTTTCTTTTTGGCTTTCCTTTTTCATCAGTTCCCCATAGTCGATCCCTGCTTCGGTCATCAATTCTAAACCATATTCACGCAGGAATTGAATGACGGTGATGGCCTTTTTTCCTTTTTCAGTCAACGCGTATTCTGTACGGGGAGGAACTTCGGCAAACACTTTTTTCAGTAAGAACCCATCCGTTTCAAGCTGCTTGAGGGCCTGTGTCAGCATTTTTTGACTGATATGTGGTATCTGGTTTTGTAATTCCGAGTACCGCAAGGAGCGGTCTTTAAGTCGCCAAAGCACCGGCATTTTCCAGGTACCGCCTATTTTTTTTAAGGCATAATCCACCGGATTATAGAATATCTGCTTATCAATGATGACGTCAGGCATAGCTTAAAATTACAAAGCACAGACCAAAAAGTTCGTAGCAGTCCTTTGTGTGCCTCTGGTAAGGAATCAGGTACAAGGTTTGAATTTTACGGCAAAATACATACCATGCAACGCATTTTATTATTATCCTTTCTTTTTATATCCCTTTCAGGTGCAGCGCAACATAATGCCGGCAATAATGGCAAAGTGCTGATGATCGCGTCTAACCCTTCTGTTAGTCAACAAACAGGTTGGCCAATCGGGGTTTGGTTTGCCGAACTGGCTCACCCCTATTGGGTTTTTAGCGAAGCCGGTTATACGGTAGATATTGCCAGTCCCGACGGAGGTGCCCTGATCTTTGACAGCTTTAGTGATCCCGAAGACGCCAGCGCCTATGCTGCCTTCGATTACATATCACTGGGGTTTAAGAAAGATCCGGCCAAGATGGCTATGGTTCAGCAAACCTTGAAATTATCTTCCGTGAACCCGGATGATTACAAGGCCATATTTGTTTGTGGTGGACAGGGGCCGATGTACACTTTTTTCAATAACCAACCACTCCATGATTTTTTTACCCGGTTCTATCTGACGGGCAAGCCCACGGCGGCCATTTGCCATGGAACCTGTATTCTCCTTAAAGCCAAATTACCCAATGGAAAATTCTTGGTTGAGGGTAAAAAATGGACAGGATTCTCCTCCTCCGAAGAGCAATATGCCGATAATTATGTAGGCAGGGCCATTCAACCATTTCGTATTGAAGATGAGGCACGCAAAATGCCGAATAGCCGGTATGTGACAGGTGCGCCCTTTTCAGCATTTGCTGTGCGCGACGGAAACCTTATCACGGGTCAACAACAGAATAGTGGTGCCGCTGCGGCCGAACTGGTTGTAAAAGCATTGGCGCAGGACAGGTCACGTTACCCCACCTATGTTTTGGTACATGGTGCCTGGGCCGATGAAAGTGCCTGGGGTGCCATTCGCAATCAATTGGCCGTTCGGGCCAATGTGGAAGTGGTGAACCTGCCGGCACATGGTATTGATCTGCGTGATGGACGTAAGACCGGCCTGGCTGATTATGTAAAAACAGTAACCGAAGCTATCAACCGTCAACCCGGAAAAGTAATCCTGGTAGGTCATTCCATGGCCGGGATGATCATTTCACAGGTAGCCGACCGTCTGCCGCAGAAGATCGATAAGCTGGTATATGTCTCGGCTTATCTCCCGCGAAATGGTGAATCAGCCGCCGGAATCACCAATGCCTTTCTCAACAATCAGCCGATCGAAGCTTTTCAGTTCAATGAGGATTATTCGCTTGTCAGTATCAAAAAGGAAATGTTACCAACGGTGGTCTGTGCGGATTGCCCGGAAGAAATGAAACAGATACTCGTGAAATACCATAAAGCAGAACCTGTAAAGGGCTTGAATGATAAAGTGGTGCTGGGTACCAATTTTACGAAAGTGCCGAAATATTATATCAGCACAACTGAAGACTATGCTGTGCCTTACGCCTTGCAACAACAAATGATCAGGAAGAATGGTACAGTGAAAAAGGTGTATGAAATGAAGACCTCGCATTTACCCTTTGTGGTACAACCACAGGAGTTTCTGCGTATACTAACAACGCTGAAATGAGAATCCTTTTGCTTTGTGTCTTGCTGCTCTTTAACTGCGCAGTTCTGGCACAGCTCAATGAGAGTGATACCCTTCGCTGGCAGTTCCGGTCAACCCTGACCGGAACTTTTCAGCAGGGGAATGTAGATCTGCTAGCGGCACGTTTGCGTGCTGATCTCACAACGGGCGCTGTTCAGCATTGGGTGTATAAAACGCAGAACGCCGGACTTTACCAGGCATTTTATAAAAAAAAGGCCGACCTCGATCTGTTTAGCCGTCACTATATCTACTACAAACCGTTTCGCAGGGCCTATCCCTTTGGGCTGTTTTATCTTTCCACCAATTACAGACGCAAGATAAATGGACGTTATTTTTTGGGAGGGGGTTATACGGTACAGTTGATGAAACAAGGGGGATCTATCATAAAACTATCGGGTTCTCTTGTGTATGAGCAAACCCGGTTTGCCGGCAAACAATTCAACCGACCGGAATGGAATAATACCTCTTTATTATCTCTCTGGAGGGCTACGGTATATTCCAGTGGATCTTTTCACCTCAGCCAAAATAGGTGGCGCATCTATTATGAATTCTTTTTTCAGCCCGGTCTTAGTGAGAAACGGAACCATCGCTGGCAGGCAGATTCAGGTATTGAGTTCCCTCTGCGAAAGGGGTTCTCTTTTAATTTGAATTACCTGTTATCCTATGAGGACGTGGTCATTACCGGTGTTCGTCAACGTGATGCGCTCCTGAGTTTTGGCGTGGGCTATCAGGTGAGGCATAAGTAAAGAAATTCGGATCTTATTTTTTATTTGAAATAATTCCTCCCACAGCGGAACTTTGTGGGTTATGAAGCTTGCTGTACTTGGCGCAGGTATGGTAGGGCGAGCGATAGCCCTTGACCTGGCCACCACACATGAGATCACATCCTTTGATCAGAATGCAGAAAACCTTTCCATTCTCTCCCGAAGGGATTCGCGTATTCGGACACGTAAAGAAGACCTGACCCGTTATGATTCCTATCCGGAATGGTTAAGCGAATTTGACCTGGTGCTGACGGCGGTTCCCGGGTTCATGGGATATCGAACGCTGGAAGCTGTGATCAAGGCAGGAAAATCGGTGGCCGATATTTCGTTCTTTCCCGAAGACGCACTTCAACTCGACGCCCTTGCCAAAGAAAAAGGAGTTACCGTGGTAACGGATGTGGGTGTGGCTCCCGGCATGAGCAACTTGATATTAGGACGGTACAATGAAGAAATGCGGGTCACCAATTTTGAATGTTATGTGGGAGGCTTGCCTGCCAATCCACACCCCCCTTATTTTTATAAAGCGCCTTTTTCTCCTATTGATGTCATTGAGGAATATATTCGACCGGCACGATTGAAAGAGAAAGGGAAGATCGTGGAAAAACCAGCCTTGACCGAGCGCGAGCTGATTGAATTTGATGAGGTGGGTACCCTGGAAGCATTTAATACCGACGGGCTCCGCAGTCTTCTGTTTACCATGCCTCATATACCCGATATGAAAGAGAAGACCATGCGGTTTCCCGGTCATATCGACCTGATCCTGTCATTAAAAGAAGCCGGTTTTTTTGATACCAAAAAAATAATGGTACAGGGAAAAGAGATATCACCCCTGGAATTTACCTCGCGCATGCTGATCGACGATTGGAAACTGGGTGAGGAAGAACAGGAGTTTACCGTGATGCGCGTGATCGTAGAAGGAGAAAAAGAAGGGACAAAGAAAAGAATCGAATACAATTTACTTGACAGGTACGATCCGGTTTCCCGCTTGTCTTCAATGGCGCGTACTACGGGTTATACCTGTACCGCGGCTGCGCATTTGATACTACAGGGTTTGTTTGTGGAAAAAAGGCGTTTTTCCACCCGAGTTTGTAGGAAAGAGCAGGGTTTGTTTTGAAAAAATTATGGACTACCTCAAGGAGAGGGGTGTGCATTGGAGGTTGAGCTAATTTTATTCCGCATCGGCCAGCACTTCCTTCACTTCCGGGATCATTCGCTTCATCATGCCTTCGATACCGGCTTTGAGGGTGATCATGGAGGAGGGGCAACCGGAGCAGGAGCCTTGCATGGCGAGACTAACCGTTCCGTTTTCGTAGCTTTTGAATTGAATGGCGCCGCCGTCCATTTCAACAGCCGGGCGTACATAGTTATCGAGTAATTCTTTGATTCGTTTTACCACATCATCATCGTCAGCCGCCACTTCATTGGAGCTTTCCTGTTTTACCGCCGCCAGTTCTTCTTCATTCACCACGGTTTTTCCTTCTTCCAGGTATTGTTTCAGGAATTCACGAATAGAGGGGATTACATCCGCCCAATCGGTGTCAGAGGTTTTCGACAGTGTTACAAAATTGCTGGCGATAAAGACCGCGCGGATGAAAGGGAACCCAAACAATTCCACCGCCAAAGGCGAAGGTTTTGCACTCTCAATATCCGGGAAATCAACACTTTTACCCGGATAGAGCAGTTTGTTGGCCACAAACTTCATGGTCTCCGGATTTGGGGTCATTTCGGTATAGATACTGATGATGGGATTGCCTGTTTTGATCATTGCACACGGTTTAGATATACAAAAGTAACAAATCAGGTGGAGGGATGTTTACGAAAGCCGGAAAGGAGGGAATTGAGACTTTAGGCTTATGGCTACCAGTTTTGCGGCGAATAATTCAGAATGCGGCAAATAATGGCTCTATTTGCCGCAAAGTATGCGGCGAATATTTGAAATTGCGCCGAATAGTGGCTATATTTGCCGCAAATGCAATCAAATGCTATATATATTTACCAGTTAAGGGGGTGGCCGAATTTCACCTGGAGCCAGGATGCTATCGAGCCGCTGCTCAATAAAGTTCGTATCAGGCATGCGCGTTTGATGGGCCGGATGGAGGGGATAGGGTTTTCCTTTCAGGAGGATGCAACTCTGACGATCCTGACACTTGACGTGGTAAAATCATCTGAAATTGAAGGCATGGTGTTGGATCCTTTACAGGTTCGGTCCTCCATTGCAAAGAGATTAGGCATTGATAGGGCCGGCCTTATTCAATCCGACAGAAGTGTGGAAGGTATAGTAGAGATGATGCTGGACGCTACTCAGCAATACAAAAAACCCCTGACGCAGGAGAGAATACTTGGTTGGCAGTCATTGCTATTTCCTACTGGTTGGAGCGCTGGGAACAGAATCGTTGTTGGCGCCTGGCGAAATAATACCGTCAACGATCCCATGCAAGTCATATCTGGTATGTTGGGAAGGGAAAAGGTCCACTTTCAGGCACCGGACTCCGCCTTAATTCCAGATGAGATGTATGCTTTTTTGAAATGGTTCAACGAAGACATAAGTGAGGACCCTTTAATAAAGGCAGCTATTGCCCATCTGTGGTTTGTGACCATTCACCCTTTTGAGGATGGTAATGGACGCATCACAAGGGCGATTGGAGATTTGCAACTTGCCCGGGCAGATGGAAGTTCAAAGCGGTTTTACAGCATGTCTGCCCAGATTCGAAAAGAAAGAAATAAATACTACGATGTACTGGAGCAAACGCAAAAAGGAAACCTTGATATTACGAAGTGGTTGGACTGGTTTCTGCATTGTCTTGACAGAGCGATTCAAGCCACAGAAGAAACGCTTGTAATTGTGTTGCGTAAAGCGGAGTTCTGGAAACAACATGTCGATACTTCCTTTAATGAAAGGCAGCGACACATGCTCGACCAAATCATGGAAGAGTATGAGGGAAGAATCAATTCTTCCAATTGGGCTAAGAAGTGCAACGTGTCAACTGATACGGCGGTAAGGGACATTCACGACCTTGTAGCGAAAGGGTTATTGGTAAAAGGACCGGAAGGCGGGAGGAGTACAAATTATTTGCCAACTTTCATCACCGGTTTATAAATTAATTCCTTCCTCCTCCATTTCCGCAGTCAGCTTTTTTAGCCGTTCTACATGCTTCCCATATAACCAATGCACATACCATTTATTCAGCCAATAGCCTGGCAGGGTGAAAATGGCGGCCAGTCCGATCCAGGCCAGGGCCGTTTGCCACCAGGCATAGGCAGGAGAGTGAAAGAAGATATTCTTTGGGATAAATGAAGGTATATGGATATAAAAAAGAAAACCCAGGTAAAGTATCGTAATGGGAAACAAAAGTGTGCCTGCCCATAAATAGATCTTCAGTAATTTTTCGAGTTTGCCCAAATGAAGGTTCAGGTTGCTGCGCACCTCACAGGTTACGCATTGCATGGTCTTGAGCAATCGGTCCTTTCGGAAAAAATAAAGAAGGTACACGAGTATAAGGGCCAGATATAACCAGACTACATCCATCGTTTTTTCATTCCTCGTAACGATAAAATAAAGGATGACCGCGCCCAGGCTGAGAATCACTACAAGAAGTTCATATCGTAGTGTTCGCCTCATTTTGCCAAGGCTTGATCCTGATTGCCGCTTTACCATTTCCGAAAGCTTATCCAGATTGGTGGGCGAGGCTGGCTGGTTTTGCCACAATTGCTTGAGGTTATCCAATTCCATCCGTTGTAATTTTTGATAGTTGACGTAATTTTTCTTTGATCCTGTTCATTTTCACACGCAAATTGTTTTGGTTGATACCCAGTACTTCTTCCATTTCATCATAACTGCGGTCATCGAGATAAAGCATCACAATGGCCCGGTCGATCTCCGACAGTTGAGCCACGGCCCGGTAGAGTTCGCGAAGCTTTTCTTCCTTTTCGCGCTCTTCGTTTGAATCGGCCACATCGTGAGGGATGGTGGCCGGGTAATCGATTTTAACCGAACGATTCTTTTTCCGAATACCGGTGATGGCCGTATTCAACGCGATCCGGTAAAGCCAGGTGCTGAATTTGGCATCTCCCCGAAAGCCGGGGTAGGCTTTCCAGAGCTGGGCCACGATCTCCTGAAAAAGATCTTCCCTGTCACCTGCCGAAGAGGTGTACAGATGGCAGACCTTATACAGGAGGGCCGTATTTTCCTGCAAAAGCATCAAAAATTCGTCTTGCCTACGTTGATCAATCACAGTTGGTTAGGTAATTCTGTTTTCATGTTAGTCGATGACCGGGTAGTTTTGTTACAAGTATAGTGGGTTGGTTTTCAGCTTTGAGCATGGCCCCATTTGCCAAGGACTTGCAAATCCTGACATTTCTGTCTATTTTTCCCCTTCCTTTCACGATCCGCCTCCCTGATTAACCCCATATCCCCCGGAAAACAATTTACAGTTAAACCAGAGCATGCTATGAAAAGGATCTGTTTCCTTCTTCTTCAGGTTGGCCTTATACTTTCCGCCCATTCCCAAAAAATGGAGTGGGAACTCCAATTAGGGACTTTCGGATATGCAGGTGACCTTACCCAATCTACTCCCAGTATTCATTCCCTTGGTCCGGCCGCGGGCCTGATCGTCCATTACCGCTTACATCCACAGGTATCGATTCGTGGGGGTGTGACCTATGGAACCGCCGGGGCACATGACAAGTATAATAAAGATACATTGCTGCAACGCCGCAACCTGAGCTTTCGTACCGCCATTGCTGAAGGACACCTCGGTGTGGAAGTCAATCTCATCGACCCCGCCGATTCAAAAGTATATCCCTATGTATTTGCCGGCGTAGGTATTTATCATTTCAATCCCTATGCGATGGATGATGGGAATGAAAAGGTATTTCTAAAACCCCTCAGCACCGAAGGTCAGGGCCTTCCCGAATACCCGGAACGAAAGGAGTATAAACTGACCCAGTTTTCCGTGCCTTTTGGCGGGGGGTTGAAGATGAAAGTAAATGAACGATTTTCAGTTGGGTTTGAAATAGGCATCCGCAAAACATTTACTGACTACCTCGATGATGTAAGTACACGTTATATCAATTATAATATCCTCGATGCAAGAAAAGGCCCCAAAGCGGTTGAACTGGCTTTTCGTGGAATCACACCCGCCGGGGTACAAGCTGAACCGGTTACCGATGATATACGGGGTAATCCCAAAGAAAAAGATGTTTACTACTACATGGGGTTCAAGCTGATTTTTAGAAAAGGGCCATCCAAAAAAGCAACCGAAAAATAGCTCCGGATATATTTATTTTGCGGGCATGAAGAAAATGTATCATCTCGGTACTTGTACCACTTCGCAAGCTATTATCAAAGAGACGGGGATTGATAAAAAAGGTTTTGTTATGCAGGATATCAAAACCGAAAAGATCACACCGGCACAATTGGAGGAAATGAAGTCACTGACCGGATCATATGAATCTTTATTCAGCCGTCGCGCCCTGAAGTACAAAGAATGGGGTTTAAAGGACAAACAACTTACTGAGAAGGACTACCGTCAATATATACTCGATGAATACACGTTTCTCAAAAGACCGGTTGTGATCATCGGAAAAAAGATCTTTGTCGGCAGCGAAAAGAAAAACATAGCCGCCCTTAAAGCATCGCTGGACTGATCAAATATTTCGTTTTTTGTAAACTTCAAATCCCCGAATCCGCCCAATCCTCAAATCCTGGTAAAATCAGGGTAGTATGCGGAGTTTCGCATAATTCAGCATGATCTTCTTCTCTCCGTTATGTTCAAATTTCACGGTGGCGATGGGATTATGGGCCGCGCCTTCCATTTTGATCACTTCTCCAAAACCAAACTTGGCATGTTCCACCTTCTGACCTGGCTGGAGGTTGGAGGTATCACTGGGTTCAAAATCCTTACTGGGAATATGTTCCACTGTTTTATGAACAGGGGGGTTTATGATTTGTGAAACGACAGAGCCGGTTTTCTTTGCCGGCGGGCCATACTTCTTTTCTGCTTCCTGTGCATTGTTTCCTCCAAAACCCCGGTTCATCCGTTCAAAGGCCGAACCCATGCGGTTGTCACTGAATCCGCTGTTGCGGCTGCCGCCTCCGGCAAAGCTGCGGTCGAGGTATTGATCGGGGATCTCATCAATAAAGCGGCTGGGTTCATTTTGTACGAGGCTGCCAAAACGATAACGTGCGTTGGCGTAGGTGATCCAAAGATTTTTCTTAGCCCGGGTAATCACTACATAGAACAAACGTCTTTCTTCTTCGAGCTCTTCGCGGGTATTGATGGAAAGGGCATTGGGGAATAACATTTCTTCCAACCCGCCCGCAAATACACAGGAGAATTCAAGACCCTTGGCGGCATGGATCGTCATTAGTTTGACTGTATCCGCATCGGCATCCTTTTGGTCGGAGTCGGTCAGCAGGGTGATCTGTTGCAGATAAGCTCCGAGACTTTTATCTACCACTTCTCCATCTTCATTGTCCGGGCTTTCCACCCATTCTTTGATGGAGTTCAGTAATTCCTGGATATTCTCATAGCGTTGCACCCCTTCGGTGCTTTTATCATTGAAAAGTTCCTTAACGATATTGGTTTGTTTACCGATATGAAAGGCTACTTCGTAGGCGTTTTGTTTTTCCAGCATGCTCCGGAAGCTCCGGATCATGGTTACAAATTCTTCGATGGACTGAAGCGAGGCCCCTTTGAATCCATAGCTCGATGCTTTTTCCAATACCTCCCACATGGAGATATTGTTTTCATTCGCCATGAGCACGGCCTTATCGATCGAGGTCTTGCCAATGCCACGCGCGGGATAGTTGATGATTCTTTTCAGTGCCTCTTCATCACGGCCATTGACAACGATCCGGAGGTAGCCGACAAGGTCCTTGATCTCCTTGCGTTGATAAAAACTGATGCCTCCATAAATGGTATAAGGAATACCCATACGACGCAAGGCTTCTTCAAAGGCCCGGCTTTGCGCGTTGGTACGGTATAATATGGCAAAATCCTTATTCGCAAAGTGATTGCGGAGTTTTTGTTCCTGAATGGTATCCGCTACGTACTTCCCTTCTTCGTTGTCGGTCATGGTACGTACAAGACGGATCTTTTCCCCATCGGCATTTTCGGTGAACAAAACTTTTTCGATCTGGCCTTTATTGTTCTTGATTACTTCATTGGCTACGTGAAGGATACTTTTGGTGCTGCGGTAGTTTTGTTCCAGTTTGATGACTTTGACTTCATCATAGTCCTTCTGGAATTGCAGGATATTTTCGATCGTGGCCCCGCGAAAACTGTAAATGCTTTGGGCATCGTCGCCTACCACACAGACATTTTCGTGCATGGCGCCCAGTAGTTTGATGATCTCGTACTGGGCGGGGTTGGTATCCTGGTACTCATCGATCAGGATGTATTTGAATTTGTGCTGGTATTTGCTCAGGCTGTCGGGGAAGACCTTGAGTAGTTCATAGAATTTAAGCAGGAGGTCATCAAAATCCATGGCGCCGTTCTTGAAACAACGTTTTACATAGGCGTCGAATATCTGGGCAATGGCCGGACGGTTGGCACGTATATCTTCCTGCTGGATATAATAATCGTTCGCGTATTCGGCGGGTCCAACCAGGGCGTTTTTAGCGGAGGAGATGCGGTTATAAACCGTGGAGGGTTTATAATGTTTATCATCCAGGTTCATTTCATTGATGACCGTTTTCACCACGCTTTTTGCATCATCGGTATCATAGATGGTAAACTGGTTGGGGTATCCCAGTTTATGCGCTTCAGCACGCAGGATGCGGGCAAATACACTGTGGAAGGTGCCGATATAGAGGTTGCGGGCTTCGTTATTCCCGAGGATCCGTTCCACCCTTTCCTTCATTTCTTTGGCGGCCTTATTGGTAAAAGTAAGGGCGAGAATATTAAATGAGTCGACTCCGTTCGCCATCAGGTGGGCGATGCGGGTGGTGAGTACTTTTGTTTTTCCGGAACCGGCCCCGGCTACGATCATCAGGGGTCCGTTGATATGGGTAACGGCTTCACGTTGTCTTTCGTTCAAGTCCTTCAGGTAATCTTGCATGGGTGCAATTTACTGACTTCCCGACCTCCGAACTCAAATAACGGCCTGTGAAAAAGATGAAATGTTTGGGAAAAAGGAGTGGTTGGCTCCAGATGGTCAGGACAAAGGTGTGAAGCAGGCGTTTACCGAGCACTCTGAAGTAGGACAGGTTGATGGGGAGGCTGATGGTTCCTCTTTTTTTATCTTTTCGATGGTCGCTGAGATCATCGGCGATATTTAGCATACACTCCAGCCGGGAGAGGTAGGTCTGAAGCGGGAGATAGCGTGGGCTGGCCGGATCGATAAGGTTTTCTTTAGTCAACAGTAAAAGGAGAAACTGGATAGCAGCCTTACCTTCCTCATGCAGACAGTTCAGGATGTCCTGAGGTGTCTGGGCCTTAGATTTATCGATACCTGACCGGATGACGGCGAGGGAGAATGCGAGAAGCGGTTCGAGCAGGTTATTTTTCCGGCAATACGAATAAAACCGGAAAAGCATGGAAGCGGCAGAAGGTGGATAGAGGGCTGTTCCGATTTTGATGCAGAGGGCGGAGAGATGCCAGGTAAAAGCTTCTTCCTGGTCATTCTCCGGAAGTTGATGAAAGAAGACCGGAAATTCCGACAGGAGTTTTTCTTTTTGGTCCAGGTCGAGGGCATCCAGGTGTGAATCAATGCAACAGGCGATATGCCCCAGGGTGGAAAACAGGGAATGGGTAGCTGGTTGATGGACAGTTGGGAAGAAATCCCCGATCATGGTTTGGGCAAAGGAGAGACAAAGTTCATAGCGCCTGTGTTTACTGGTATCGACCAGGATGTCGGCGGAGGTCGTACTATCGACCGAAGTACCAGTATATAGACTTACAGACGGCATGGAATCAAATATAGTTTATTCGTTTTAGGAGGAAGGTAATTGGATGTTAAAGGTGTAACGAATGCCAAGTTAAATATGTTACGGCGACCGGAGGATACCCGTACCAGGGTATTTCCGGAAAACACCCCAAAAAAATCGTGTAAACAGTATTTGTTATTTTCTTCTTTTTATTCATCTTAGCACCCTGTTAAAATCACGATATCCATTGTATCCACGAATAAGGGTTGCCGATCTCCTTCCTTCCCTTTATAAGCCCCACTTAAGATCATTTTGAATTCGGAAACCCGAGAGGGGAAAGCCATTTTTAACCTGTAAACTTTATCCATGACTTCTGCATTGTCCAATCAATTTGGATTATCCATTGGTTTTGCTGCCTTTTTGGCCCTGCTTCGTGTCCGAAGTACAGAGTCTTCATTTTATCCTTTTTATTTTTTTTGCTGGGTGGGATTTATTCATGAGTTGAGTGATTGGTTATTGTTGTCCGTGGGTTATTTCACATCCTGGAATGACAATGTGTATGCTTTGGTGACGGTGGTATTGGTGATCTGGCAGTTTTGGGAATGGGGTTTATGGCGGGAGCGGGATTGGTTGTACCTGGTATTACTATCGGTGACTGGGTTATTTTGGTTAGTGGAAACCTGTATCCGACTGGATGGAACGGCGGTAAACTCCTGGTTTTGTTTATTTAGTTCACTGGGGGTGGTTTTGATGAGTATATGGTGGATCGGGGTTGTTTTTTACCGGGAGGATGAGTATTTGTACAAGAATCCTGTTTTTTTGATCTGTTTTGGGTTCATGGTCTATTATTCCGTTTTCATATTGGCGGAATCGGCCTGGATACCGGGGATGAATGACAGGGAGGATTATCGGCAAATGGTGTATAAGGTAATGGCCTGGGTTAAACTGGTTACGGCCATGCTATTTGCTTTGTCAGTTAGGTGGGTACCATTATGTAAAGATCACATATTGAAATTATGTTCAGGACGTCATTGATTTTCGGATTTATTCTGGTGTATATGTTATTTGTTCTTTTGCGAGCCCACCGGAAATACCGGAGGGAGCAGGCGGAGCGAATTCGGCAGGAGGTGAATTCATTGGATAGTGCGATAGAGGAGCTGGCCCGTGATATTCATGATGAGGTTTCATCTTCTCTGGCGTTGATCACGATTGAATTTGGTCAAATAGAGCGGCAGGGGGTTCCCTCGCGTGAGAGTATGGAGTCGATTCGCCGAAACCTGATGGAAGCGAGTATGATAACGGCAAGGGCAACGCGTCAATTGGCTGGGAAGGATATCCAGATGGAAGGTTTGCAAAAAATGTTGACAGATTATATTGATCGTTGCCGGGAAACCCGGGCCATTCAAATCGACTTTCAATGTGATCTGGTGGATGAACCGGACGGGCAATCATCTTTACAGATCTACCGCATTTTGCTTGAATTGATTCAAAATGTGATCCGGCATGCACAAGCCACCCGGATAAGTATAAAAATGTGTACAGAAGGCAAGAACCTCTGTCTGCTGTTTCGGGACAATGGAGTAGGCATACCAAAAAAGGCGGGAGAGTCAGGACAGGGAGGCATGGGGAGGGCCAATATCCGAAAGCGGGTGCGCTTCCTCAAGGGAAAAATGATAGACTGGAGTCTCCCGGGAAAGGGGACAGAATATTTTATTGAATTACCAATTAATATACCTTATGACCAGACCAATCAAACTGCTGATAGCCGACGACCACTCTCTGTTCAGAGACGCGGTTAAGACGCTACTCAAAGAACAAAAGAGGATCGAAGTGTGTGCTGAAGCCTGTGATGGAAATGAGTTGATCAAGCTCGCGGCTAAGCATAATCCGGATGTCATCATCACTGATGTACAAATGCCCGGTATGAATGGAATAGAAGCTTCGCGGATCATCAAGAATAAGTATCCGCTGATCCGCATCATTGCGTTGACCATGCACAGTGATGACTACCTGATTGTGGACATGCTCGATGCCGGCGCCTCGGGCTATGTTATAAAAGCAACAACCACCCAGGAGTTGATGAATTCGATCATGACGGTGTATGAAGGGGGTAACTATTTTTGTCACTATACCTCTATTCAGTTGACCAACATGATCGCCCGGAGTAAATCACAAGTCATGGGTGGGTTGAGCAAAGCCAATTTTTCAAACAATGAGAAGGAGATCATTCGGTTGATCTGTGATCAAAGGGCCAGTAAGGAGATCGCCAGTATTACCGGACTGGCCCATCGAACGGTGGAGAAATACCGGGACCGGATCATGGAAAAGACCGGTTCCCGGAATATGGCAGGTATCGTTCTGTTTGCCATCCGGCATGGCATATACAAACCTTGACCAGCCCACCCTTACCCCTTCTTTAACTTTACAACCAGTCGCCCGCGCTCATTGGCAAGGGCGATTATGGTTTTATAGGGGGCGGAGCCAATCTGTACACTATCAAAGGGCCGAACCCCCGCCAATTCAAAATATCCATCCGCATTGGTTTGCGTTTGCATGCCCGTGCGAAAATGATAAACCACCATACCCTTTATCGGATCATGGTCCTCATTAAACGCTTTTCCCTTTAACCGATAGGGAAAGAGCAAACTTCCCCCAATGCCTACGAGAATAGGCAAAAAGATGATTCCTTTCATTTTCATGATTCAGGTTTTAATGTAAAATGGATTATGAGCCTTTACCTAAGTCCGAATTTGATTGCTCATGAAATAAGTGGAGTCAACAGGTGGTATTAAAAACGGATACTATACGGTACAAAAATATACACTTTAATGTATATAATGTATAATCAAAGTCTACTTTTTTATACACAATACTTGATTTCTTTAACCCCGGTGAAAAGTAAACGGACACATATACACCGGGGCCAAGCCCTGGCTGCCGCCGTGGAAATAACGGGACTGGGAAAGGAAGAAGTAGCTTCTAAAGCGGGGTATTCACGTTCGGCCTATTACAAACATATTGAGAACCCTCAGTTGGAGTATCATATTCTTATTGCCTATGGCCGCGCGATCGGTCATGATTTTACAGAAGAATTTCCCGACATGCCCCGGTATTCGCTCGAGGAACCGGAAGAGAAATACGCCCCACCTCAAAACCTGGCTGAGGCCATTCGCTTGTCTGAACTATGGAAGGATAAATACCTGGAATTGCTGGAAAAATATAACCGGTTGATTGAAGAGCGCCTGTCGAAAAAAGGATAGGGATGGACCATTCATCCATCACTCTTCCTTTCTCAACTCACCCGCTTTCTTCCGAATCTGGTAATCCTCAAACGCCTTTTTAATGTATAATTGAAAATCGTACTCCGGTGTGACGAGGGCAAAATCATAGTCGGGCTTGTAGAGCAGGATAAAGGTATCGAGTTCACCACCCTTTAAACCGGTGAGCCGTACGATCAGGCCTTTGTTGAAACGGCTGTTGACAAAAGCATCGCGTTCATCTTCCAATAACCTCCGTTGGGTAGCCAGCATGCTCTTGTTCTTTCTGAATTGAAACATCCGGATGATCTCATTGATATCAAATCCAACCCCGGAGCTGCTCACCGATGGGCGAAGCTTGGCCTTTTCATATTCAAATATCTTGGCATAGTCCAGCCTGTTCTGGATCGAGTCCATTTTATAATTACGTGGCTTTAGCCGGATCTCCTTTAAAACGGGAATCGTGATCTGAAGGGAAATATCAAACTGGGTCTCATTTTGAATCGCTGAAACCGCGTATTTCTGGGTGGGTTTACCCAGGTAGGAGAACCACACGCTGTCATTCTCATTCACCAGGATTTCATATTTACCCTGTGCATTGGTGACCGCCCCGCGGCCGGCACTGCTCAATACGGTTACTGACTCCAATGGGAAAAACCGCGTGCTGTCATATACCACTCCTTTTAAATAGAATTGTTGGGCAGAAACGGGCAAAGTGCCCAGTATTTGCAAAATAATAAGCAGGATTAGGTATGAAAAAGGTCTTCTCAAGAAAGGCAAGTAACAAAAGAATTTGCAAATGCTATTGTAAAAATAGTCCGTTTAATCTGCGTCATCCTGATATTGATTACACGGATTGCACGGATGTAAGGAGTTTAACGGCTGCGGGGAAATGCCGGTGCTCCAATACCTGTACTTTTTTGGCCAGGGATTCTGGAGTGTCACCAGGTTCAATGGCACAAATGGCCTGAAGGATCACCTGGCCATGATCATATAGTTCATCCACATAATGAATGGAAATGCCGCTTTCTTTTTCTCCCGCTGCGATCACAGCCTCATGTACAAAATGGCCATACATGCCCTTGCCCCCATATTTGGGTAACAAGGCCGGATGTATATTAATGATCTGACGGGGGAAGGCCTTGATAAGGGTAACCGGGACTTTCCATAAAAAACCGGCCAGAACGATCAACCCGATACCCATTTTGTTTAACTCGGGTACATATCCATCACCACGCAGAAATCGCTCTTTGTCCAGCACCAGTGTGGGAATGCCGTTTCTTTCCGCAATGGCCAAAACCCCGGCATCTGGTTTATTTGAAATGATGAGGGCCACCCCCGGCACCTGTTCGATGATCTTTTGGGCGTTTGATCCTGTGCCTGAGGCAAATATGGCGATCTTGGTCATGGTGCAAACCTATGAATTTGTTTGGAAGTCGGAGGTCGGGGGACGGGGGTCCGGAGTTGGACACTAATTTTTGTTTTCCGACTCCCGACTCCCGACTTCCGACCCCGGACTCTGGACCCCCCTACTTCCAACTCCCATCTTCTTCCCGATCTTCCGGATATATTTAATAAAAAATGAATATTGGCCAAAGGGGATGCTGACCAGGATCACAGCAATTGGCCAAAGAAGGGTAACTAACAGGATATATAATACAGCCCAGATCCAGTCGGAGATATCGGGCAACAGGTTCATGATCTTCTTGCCGACAAAACCCGTCAGGCTCCCGCCAAGGGCAAAAGTGCAAAGGATAAGTACGAGTTGACCCGCACCAACACCCCATTTCTTCTTTAGGTTTTCAAACATGTAATCTGAAATGAGCGGCAAAACTCGGGTAAAAAACCCATCTTTTCACACTATTCATGCTAACGGTAGCTGAGTTGACGAATTTCTGACAATCATTAAAAGATGTGATTGTCTAAAACCTCAAAATCCGCTGAAACGCAGTCTGGTACTCACTCAAAAAAAAATTAAACCTGTTGGTGTTTTGTTAATTTCCTGACTTATTTTTGCAGCCAACTCAGGAATTTTATCCACATTTTACAGATTAATTGCTTCTATGATTCTTTGTAAATCAATCGCTAAGAGACTGCCCATTCTAAGCATTTTTCTGGTTGTTTTTTCGATACAAAATGGCTTCGCGCAGGATGGTCAGCAGTTGTTCAAAAGCAATTGCGCCAGTTGTCACCACCCGCTTAATAATGGTACTGGTCCGGCCCTGAAAGGGGTTGATGGACGTGGACCTTGGGGGGATCGTCAGAATCTGTATGACTGGGTACATAATCCAGCAGGGTTCATGGCGAAAGACAAGTACACACAGGACCTGAAGGTGCAGTATGGTACGATGATGACCGGTTTTCCTGCGTTGAAAAATGAGGAGATCGATGCGATCATTGATTACGTCAACAATTTTGCACCGCCTGCCGAGAAGAAGGATGAAACAGCCTCTGGCGCTCCTGATGCTTCAAGCAGCCGGAATGCGTTGATCTTTGGGATCATTTCCCTGATCCTCGCCATCATCGCGCTGATCCTGATGCAGGTGAACAGCAACCTGAAGAAACTGAGTGATGATAAAGAAGGTATCCTTCGTCCGGAGCCGGTTCCTTTCTGGAAAAACAAGGTGTATATCGCCATGGGTATCATCTTCCTCTTTGTGGTAGGAGGATACTATGTGGTAAAAGGCGCTATCGGACTTGGCCGCCAAACCGACTACACTCCCGAACAACCCATTTTCTATTCGCATAAAGTTCACGCAGGCATCAATCAGATTAACTGCTTATACTGTCACGGTAACGCCTGGGAGAGCAAACATGCCGCTATCCCTTCGACCAATGTTTGTATGAACTGTCATAAGAACATTCTGGAATACAAAGGGGGACCTATTTTCAATGCCGATGGAGAGGAAGTGGATGGAAATGCTGAATTGAAGAAACTGTTTACCTATGCCGGTTTCGATCCGCTGAACCCCAATGCCTGGGATGCAACCAAAGCCAAAGAGATTCCCTGGGTAAAAATTCACAACCTGCCTGACCATGCTTATTTCAACCACTCCCAGCATATTCGTGCAGGAAATGTACAGTGCCAAAGCTGTCATGGTGAGATCACGGCCATGGATGAGGTAAAACAAGTAAATGAACTGAGCATGGGCTGGTGCGTGAACTGTCACCGCCAAACCAAGGTGAATTTCTACACCGTGGATGATCAAGGCAATGAAAGCGGAAATAAATTCTATAGCATTTACGAGAAATTCCGCCGCGATCTTCGCCCCGATACACTCAAAGATGCAAAAGGCCATTATTTACTCGATAATAATGGTAAATATGTTATCCATAGCGCCAAGATGGACAGCGTGACCGTAAAGGATATTGGTGGTCTTGAATGTCAAAAATGCCACTATTGATCCACGTGAGGTCATTTGTAAAAATTGTAAAAAACTCAAACCAAGATAAATGAGCGATAAAAAGTACTGGCAAAGTTTTAGTGAGTTGGCGAACAGTGAGGAGTATGAGAAAAAGATCCAGAACGAATTCCAGGAAGAACTTCCCTTTGAGGACGCGAACGGCAAAGGCTGGATGGATGCCTCCGCTCCGCGTCGCGATTTCCTGAAATACCTGGGATTTAGCACAGCTGCCGCTACACTGGCCAGTTGTAAGACACCGGTACGGAAGGCCATCCCATTTGCCAATAAACCGGAGAATGTGATTCCCGGTGTGGCAAAATATTATGCCACTACTTATGTGCAGGATGGAGATGTGATTCCTGTATTGGCCAAAGTACGCGATGGCCGCCCGATCAAGATCGAAGGGAATACGCTTTGCTCATTTACCGAAGGTGGTACTTCTGCCCGCGCACAAGCATCCGTGCTTGACCTGTATGATACCAACCGTCTTCGTCACCCCAAAGAACGCATTGTAAAAGGAGATACCGTTAGTTATGAAGAGGTGCCTTCTTTTGAAAAACTGGATAAGACCATTGCCGAGCAATTGGCCGCCCTGGGAACAGGAAAAGCGGTCTTATTGACCAGCACCCTGGTTTCTCCTTCGACAAAAGCGCTTATCGCCCAGTTTCCAAACATTCAGCATGTTCAATTCGATGCTGATTCATATAGTGGTATGCTGCTGGCCAACGAAGCCAGTTTTGGCAGCCGCGCCATTCCTTCCTACCATTTCAGCAAAGCCAAAGTGGTGGTAAGCCTCGGCGCCGATTTTCTGGCAACCTGGCTGAGCCCTGTGGAATTTTCCCGCGGCTGGTCCAAGACCCGCAAGATCAATGAGAAGAACCCGGAGATGGGTAAACACTATCAGTTCGAGAGCCATATGAGCACTACCGGTGCCAATGCCGACGAACGCTTTACTCACCGTCCTTCAGAAACAGGTGCTGTTGCCCTGGCACTTTATGCCGCTTTGGGTGGTCCTGTCAGCGCAACCGTTTCAGATAAAGTGAAGAAAGGTATCGCGAAAGCTGCGGCTGACCTGAAAGCGCATATGGGTAATGCCCTTGTGGTTTCCGGCAGCAATGATGTGAATGTTCAATTGATCGTGAACGCCATCAACAGCCTGATCGGTGCCTATGGTACTACCATTGATTGGTCATCTACCCTGAATTATCGCCAGGGTATCGATAGCCAGATGGAGCAACTGGTAGCAGATATGGAAGCCGGTACAGTGGGTGCGCTTATGGTACATGGCGCCAACCCGGTGTATGAATACCACCATGCGGATAAATTCAAAAAGGCATTGGCCAAAGTGAAACTCACCGTTTCTTTTGGTGAAAAACTGGACGAGACCTCTGAACTCTGCAAATACATCATCCCTACACACCACTTCCTGGAAAGCTGGGGCGATGCAGAGCCTAAATCAGGATATTATAGCTTTATTCAACCAACGATCCATCCGCTGTTCAAAACCCGTTACATGCAGACTTCACTGCTGAAATGGTTTGGCGACGGGACGGATTATGAAACTTATTTCCGGAATTATTGGACCGGTAAAGTAGCCAGTCTGGATGCTGCCCTGCAAAACGGAGTTGTTGAACCCGCTGCAGGTGGTGCCACTTCCGGGTCCTTTAATGGTGCAGGCGTAGCCGCAGCCGCTGCTGCGATCGGTGGATACAAAAAAGGCGGTGCTGCTGAACTGGTACTTTATCAAAAAGTATCGATCGGAACAGGTAAACAGGCCACCAACCCCTGGTTACAGGAACTGCCCGATCCTATTACCAAAGCGACCTGGGACAACTACGCCATGATGTCCATGACCATGGCCAAAGAATTACTGGGTCTTGATCTCACCGACAAGAAGAACGAAAAAGAAATCAATAATTACGAATTCTTCCCTTCCAAACCTGTTATCTCGATCAAAGGCAATGGTGGCGAAGCCATCAACCTGCCTGTTCTGGTGATTCCCGGTATGGATCCACATACCATTGCGATTGCGGTGGGATATGGACGTTCGGAGAAACTGGGTATGACCGCCGGTGGTCCAGGTAAGAATGTATTTGGATTCAAATCATTTAACGGTACAACAACGGAAATGATGAACGCATCCGTTGAAGTAGCCAAAGTTAAAGACACCTATAAAATCGCGCAGACACAGATCCACGGTTCTTACGAAGACCGTTTTGAAGTAGTGCGTGAGACCACATTGGCCACCTTTAAGAAAGATCCCAACCAGTTTAAAAAATACCGCGAGAAACTCGCTGAAGATTTTGCTCCCAAAACGGGCGATTATCGCAAAGAAGCGACCATTTACCCTCAACATACCCAACCGGGTTTGAAATGGGGTATGAGCATTGACATGAACAGCTGTTTTGGCTGTGGCGCCTGTGTGGTGGCTTGTAATGCGGAGAACAATATTCCGGTGGTAGGACGTAGTGAAGTAATGCGTTACCACGATATGCACTGGTTGCGTATTGACCGGTATTTTGTGACCGATGAGCACAACCCGGATGATGTAAAGTCGGTTGTGTTCCAGCCCATGCTTTGTCAGCACTGTGACAACGCGCCTTGCGAAAACGTTTGTCCGGTAGCAGCTACCAACCATAGCATGGAGGGGCTGAACCAGATGACCTATAACCGTTGTATCGGTACCCGTTATTGCGCCAATAACTGTCCGTATAAAGTACGTCGTTTCAACTGGTCTGATTATACCGGGGCTGACAGCTTCCCGAATAACCAGGATCAGCAGATCGTAGGTAAACTTGATCCGGTGGTTCATCAGATGGGCGATAGTCTTTCCCGCATGGTATTGAATCCTGATGTAACCGTAAGAAGCCGTGGGGTGATTGAAAAATGTTCTTTCTGCGTTCAACGTTTGCAGGAAGCCAAACTCACCGCGAAAAAGGAGAACAGGGTATTGGCCGATGGCGATGCCAGGACAGCTTGTATGACAGCCTGCCCTTCCGACGCGATCGTATTCGGAAATGTGCATGATGCCGAAAGCCGTATCACCAAGGTGCGGGAGGAGAATGATCAGCGCCTGTTCTATG
This sequence comes from Chitinophagaceae bacterium, assembly GCA_033762195.1. Taxonomy (GTDB): domain Bacteria; phylum Bacteroidota; class Bacteroidia; order Chitinophagales; family Chitinophagaceae; genus SpSt-398. Next base: position 56,004 of record JANRLV010000150.1, read on the forward strand.
TGATCGAGCAGTTGCATACGCTTCCGAACGTAAGCTACCTGGCCAAGATCCGGAACACCGAAGAGATCATTGAATCCGGTGACCACCATGCAGCAGCGGAAGGAGAAGCCAAGAAAACAGAACATGCCGCGCCGGCACATTAAAAGAAAGTAAAGGTCAATTTCAAATAAGAAAAAAAGCCAACAGCGAATAGCTCACAGCTCAAAGTACACAACATGGCATTACTCAGATACGAATCTCAGGTACGGGCCCCATTGGTCGATGGTACAAAGGATTATCACCAGGTAACGGAAGATATCTGCCGTCCGGTGGAGGCTAGACCTTCCCGGCTGTGGTGGATCGGTTTCCTGATCTCCGTAGCGCTTCTTGTTTTTGGTATCGTTTCCGTAACGGTGGAGGTTATCTACGGTACGGGTCAGTGGAACCTGAACAAGACGATCGGTTGGGGTTGGGACATCACCAACTTCGTTTGGTGGGTAGGTATTGGTCACGCCGGTACCCTGATCTCCGCGATCCTTTTGCTCTTCCGTCAGGGATGGCGTACCGGTGTAAACCGTGCCGCGGAGGCCATGACCATCTTTGCGGTAATGTGCGCCGGTCAGTTCCCGATCTGGCACATGGGTCGCGTGTGGGATGCCTTCTTTGTATTGCCTTATCCGAATACACGTGGTCCGTTGTGGGTGAACTTTAACTCACCCTTGTTGTGGGACGTATTCGCGATCTCAACGTATTTCACTGTATCTCTTTTGTTCTGGTATTCTGGTTTGCTTCCCGATCTGGCCACACTCCGTGACCGGGCCAGGGAAAAGTGGAGAAAGATGTTTTATGGAGTAGCTGCTTTTGGCTGGACAGGTAGTACCAAACACTGGCAGCGGCATGAAGCGCTCTCGCTGGTATTGGCGGGTTTGTCAACCCCCCTCGTACTTTCAGTGCACACGATCGTATCATTTGACTTTGCCACCTCGGTCATTCCCGGTTGGCATACCACCATCTTCCCTCCTTATTTCGTGGCAGGTGCCATCTTCTCCGGTTTCGCCATGGTGCAAACCCTGTTGGTGGTTACCCGTAAAGTACTCGGATTGGAAGATTATATCACGATGGAGCATATTGACGTCATGAACAAGGTGATCGTGTTGACCGGTTCGATCGTTGGTATCGCCTATCTCACCGAATTATTCATTGCCTGGTATGGCGCCAACTCCTACGAGTGGTACGCCTTCAAGGAGAACCGCGTAAACCTGAACTCACCCTATGGATGGAGTTACTGGATCATGATGGGTTGTAACGTATTGTCGCCACAGATCTTCTGGTTCCGCAAAATGAGAAGAAACCTGACAGTGACCTTCTTCATGTCGATCCTCGTGAATATCGGTATGTGGTTCGAGCGTTTTGTGATCATCGTTACTTCCATCTACCGCGATTATTTGCCCAGTAGCTGGAGTACCTATTATACCCCCACTATCTGGGAGGTAGGGTTCTATATGGGAACATTCGGGTTGTTCTTTACCTGTTATTTCCTGTTCTCCAAATTCTTCCCGGTTATCGCGCTTGCGGAGATCAAGCATATCCTGAAGAAGAATGGAGAAAGCTACAAAGCAAACATGGCACAACTGGAAACGCAGAAACCCGAGGAGTTCGGACACGATCATTCGCATGATCATGGCGCTTAATAATTAAAAGAAACTATTAAAGCTGATATAATGGCTGAGCAGAAATTTGTAGTTGGTAATTTTTATGATGAAGCGGTGCTTTTCCCCGCCGTTAAAAAGGTGAGAAAGGCCGGTTACAAGATCCACGATGTGTTTACTCCTTTCCCGATCCATGGACTGGATAAGGAAATGGGATTGCGTGATACGAGTTTGCACACCGCCGGTTTCATCTATGGTATCTCCGGAACCACCACGGCCGTAACCTTTATTACCTGGGCCCTGACAATTGACTGGCCTTTGAATATTGGTGGTAAGCCATTTTTCTCCCTTCCGGCCTGGATTCCTATCACCTTTGAGTTGACAGTATTGTTTGCCGCTGTAGGGATGGTGCTGACCTTCTGTTATCTCTGCCAATTGGCTCCCTTCGTAAAGAAAGACCATTTCAATCCCCGTTCTACGGATGATACGTTTGTCATGGCCCTGGAGTGTACAGACAAGACCAATGAAGCGGAAGCCATGGCTTTTTTGCAAAGCGCCGGTGCGCAGGATGTATCGGTACAGGTAAGGGAAACCCGTTGGTGGCTGGGTCGGTATGACAAAGACGAAAAACCTTTCCAGAAAGAAAAGGAAGCGCAAGCCACTGCATAAATCAAATCGCGAAGAACTATTAATAATATACGCCTGATGAGAAAAAATATTTTGACAGCGGGAACGGTAATTGCCCTTTTTATCCTGGCTGCCTGTAATAATGTAAGACGCGATCCGGGTCGTGTATATATGCCGGACATGTCGTACAGCAGGGCTTATGAGACCTATGCGGAATTGGATAGCACCCAGTTCACGCAGAAAATGTCTGAAGCCGGGGAGAAGATCTTCTACAATGCCCAACCGGTAGCCGGTACAGTGGCCATTGGGGAGATGCCTGCTTATCCGTATAAGAATGATTCCCTCGGATATGCGTTATCTGCCGGGGTACCAAACCCTTTATCTGCGCTGAGTGAGGGGGACATGAAAGAAGCCGAGCGTTTATACCTGATCAATTGTGGTATCTGTCATGGTTCCAAACTGGATGGCAATGGCCCGCTGTATAATGATGGCAATGGCCCGTATACATCGGCTCCCAGAAACTTTATGGATCAGCTGATGAAGGACATGAAAGAAGGCACTATGTTTCATTCGGTGACCTATGGTAAGAACGCAATGGGGTCTTATGCTTCGCAATTGACCACCAAGCAGCGTTGGATGATCATTCATTATATTAAAGACAAACAAGGGCTGAAGGCCCCTGCTGCTACAACGGCCGCTGTTGATACAACAGCCAATGCCGGTACAGCAGCTGGTAAATAAGAAATTCTCATTGACGAATCAATTAAAAGACAACTGATGGCTATCCGGGAACATTTTGAAATTCCGAAAAAGTACAACCTCTGGTCCTTTGCTTTGATGGGAGTGGGTGTCTTATCCATTGTACTCCTTTATATCACCCATGGGGCCAGCAGCGATCAACACGAAAGCGCCCGTTTTTGGGCCAGCCTGTTACAGAACAGTGTGTTCTTCCTGCTGGTGGTTAATGCTGCAATGTTCTTTATCTGTGCCACGACCCTGGCCTGGGGCGGATGGCAAATGAGTTTCCGCCGGGTGGCTGAAGCTATTTCTGCTGCCGTTCCGGTGATCGGTGTCATTGGTGTTGCCATCTTGCTGGCCATCGTTTTTAGTGATAACCATACGATCTACCACTGGACCGATACCGAGCACGTAAAGCATGACGCGATCCTTTCGCATAAATCGGGTTTCCTGAACAAAACTTTCTTTGCAGTTTGGACGGTGCTGACCGTAGTACTCTGGTCGGTATTAGGCTGGAAAATGAGAAGCCTCTCCCGTGAAACAGACAATAAGCCCCTGAATGTAGAAGAAGGCAAGAAATATGTTTGGAAGAATACCGTATGGGCTGCCCTTTACATGGTCGTATTTGCCCTTACCGTGATGTCCACCATCCCCTGGCTCTGGTTGATGAGCATTGATGCACACTGGTACAGCACCATGTATTCCTGGTACACCTTTGCCAGCACCTTTGTTTCCGGTATGGCGCTCATCGCTTTATATGTGGTGTATTTGAAGAATAAAGGATATCTGGAATACACCAACAACGAGCACCTGCATGACCTGGGTAAATTTATGTTCGCGTTCTCGGTGTTCTGGACCTACCTCTGGTTCTCCCAGTATATGCTGATCTGGTATGCGAACATTCCGGAGGAGACAACTTATTTTGAACCCCGGGTACAAGGGCCGTATAAAGGGATTTTCTTCCTGAACCTGATCATCAACTTCATTTCGCCCCTGCTCATTCTGATGACACGCGATTCGAAGCGGAACTATACAATTGTGACCTTTATGGCTGTTTTGATCATATTTGGTCACTGGCTGGATTTTTTCCAAATGGTTCATCCTGCTATTTCGAACGATCATGTCCCCATGATGTTATATGATCTGGGGATCGCGCTTGGGTTTGTCGGACTGATTATGTTCCTGACTGCCCGGGCACTGGCAAAAGCACCGCTTGTGGCAAAGAACCACCCCTTTTTCAAGGAGAGTGTTATACATCACACATAAGCAAGCTTTTAGACAACGATATTTGTAAAACGTATATAGAAATCAACGATTATGTCTACTTTCTTTGTCATAGCCATTCTTGTTCTCGGGTTCCTGATCACCTTCCAGATCGCGAAGGCCAGTGAATATGTGTCGGTAATGCGTGGAGAAGAGAATGCCCGTAAACAAAGCAATAAGGTCAATGGCTTCCTGATGCTGGCATTCCTGATCGTCGGCCTGTTCGGGGTTTATTATTGTAATGAAAAACTGAAAGGCACCATCCTTGGGGAAGCGGCTTCAAACCACGGGGAGAAGATCGATACCATGCTTTATATTACCCTGGCCCTGACCTTTGTGGTTTTCGTTCTGACGCAGGTATTACTTTTCTGGTTTGCCTATAAATACCAGGAATCAGATAGACGTACACCTTACTATTTCCCCCATGATAATAAATTGGAGTTAATCTGGACCGTTATTCCTGCCATTGCATTGACCGTATTGGTGGGATTTGGTATCTATTACTGGTTTGGCATCACTGGTGAAGCGCCTAAAGACGCGATGGTGGTGGAAGTGACCGGAAAGCAGTTTGGTTGGGAATTCCGTTATCCGGGAAAGGATGGCGAATTAGGTAAACGTTATTACAAAGAGACAAACGAGGCTAAAAATAATCCACTGGGTCAGCTTTGGGAAGACAAAGCCAATCATGATGATTTGTACGCTACGCAGGAATTGCACCTGGTGGTCGGAAAGCCGGTGAAGATGGTGATCACCGCCAAGGATGTGATCCATGATGTGGGCCTGGTCCATTTTCGGATGAAGATGGATGCCGTACCGGGAACACCTACTACAATGTGGTTCACCCCTAAGTTTACGACCAAGCAGATGAAAGAGAAATACGGAGAAAATTTTGTGTACGAGATTTCTTGTGACCAAATGTGTGGCCGCGGGCACTATAGCATGCGGGGCACGATTGTCGTAGAGACTCAGGAAGAGTTTGACCGCTACCTGGCCGGAATGAAACCCCAGTACCTTGTAGCCAATCCTGATAAGGACCCAAGCATTAAAAAACCGGAAGCCCCGGCAGCCGATACAACCAAAGTGTTGGCTTCCGTTTTGCAACCTTGATAATATTATAGAAAAACTGATCACGCGTTTAAATACGACGATTAAACAACGATTATGAGTACTGAAGCAAGTATGCATGCACATGCAGTGACAGAACACCACAATGGTCATGATGGTCACAATGGTCATCATCACCATCATGAAACTTTCGTCAGCAAGTATATCTTCAGCATGGATCACAAGATGATCGCCCGTCAGTTCCTGATCACAGGGATGGTATGGGCCATCATTGGCGGATTATTCTCCGTGCTGTTTCGTTTGCAACTTGGTTATCCCGACCAAAGTTTTCCGATCCTGGAAACCTTCTTTGGTAAATGGGCACAAGGGGGAAAGATCCTTCCTGAATTCTATTATGCCCTGGTGACCATGCACGGTACCGTACTTGTATTCTTTGTATTGACAGCCGGATTGAGCGGCACATTTGCCAACCTGCTTATTCCCCTGCAGATCGGTGCGCGTGATATGGCATCTCCCTTCCTGAACATGTTGTCCTACTGGTTCTTCTTCCTTGCCAGTCTGGTAATGATCGGTTCCTTGTTTATTGAAACAGGCCCTGCCAGTGGTGGATGGACCATGTACCCGCCATTGAGCGCTGTGCCACAGGCCGGATTGGGTTCCCGCCTTGGAGCTGATCTGTGGTTGGTGAGTATGGCCCTGTTTATTGTTTCTTCTCTCCTCGGAGGTTTGAACTATATCTCTACCGTATTAAATATGCGTACCAAGGGTATGAGTATGACCCGTATGCCGTTGACCATGTGGGCCATGTTCTTTACTGCGGTACTGGGCGTATTGTCTTTCCCGGTATTGTTGTCCGGAGCCATCCTGCTCCTGTTCGACCGTAACCTGGGTACCAGCTTCTACCTGAGTGATATCGTGGTGAATGGAGAGATCCTTTCCAATGAAGGAGGTAGCGCCATTCTTTACCAGCACTTGTTCTGGTTCCTTGGACACCCCGAAGTGTATATCATTCTCTTGCCCGCGATGGGTATGGTATCTGAGATATTGAGTGTGAATTCACGCAAACCGATCTTTGGATACATGGCGATGGTGGGGTCTCTGTTCGCTATTGCGATCCTCGCCTTCCTGGTATGGGCACACCATATGTTTGTCACGGGGTTGAACCCCTTCCTGGGCGCCTTCTTCGTATTGCTAACGCTTTTGATCGCGGTGCCATCGGCCATCAAGGTATTTAACTGGCTGACCACCTTATGGCGGGGAAATATCCGGTTTACACCGGCAACCCTGTTTGCCATTGGTTTTGTAAGCTTGTTCATCTCCGGTGGTTTGACCGGTATCTTCCTGGGTAACTCCACTATTGATATTCACCTGCATGATACCATGTTTGTGGTGGCCCACTTCCATATTGTAATGGGTGTGGCTTCCTTCTTTGGTATGTTTGCCGGGGTGTACCATTGGTTCCCGAAGATGTTTGGTCGTTATTTGAACAATACCCTTGGATATATCCATTTCTGGGTCACCTTTATTTGCGCCTACCTGATCTTCTGGCCCATGCACTATCAGGGATTGGCCGGGGTACCACGTCGTTACCTGGAAAAATCAGCGTGGAACTCCTTTAACCAATTTGGAGATCTGGATAAAATGATCACGGTGGCTTCCATTGTCGTATTTGCCGTGCAATTGATGTTCATATTCAATTTCTTTTATTCAATTTTCAAAGGCAGAAAAGTGCGTACCCAAAACCCCTGGGGAGCGAATACTTTGGAGTGGACCACACCGATCAACCCGGGTCATGGTAACTGGGAAGGAGAAATTCCTGAAGTACACCGTTGGGCGTATGATTATGGTAAGGATGGTGTAGAGTTCATCCCCCAAACAGTTCCTGTTGGCGAAAATGAGAGTAAACATTAAAAAATACAGCCCTGAAAGAAGATAAGATTTTGATGGGAGAGGATAACATTAAGGGGCAGGTAAGTTCTTTTACAATTTCCGGGAAGATCAGGGACTATGGTAAGCTTATAAAAATGTCCCTCAGCATCATGGTGGTTTTTTCCGCTGTGATCAGCTATCTGTTGGCGCCCAAAGTGGTGGCTTATGACTGGACCAGTATTCTGCTTTTATTTATAGCAGGTATGTTGGTAACAGGAAGCGCTAATGCGGTGAACCAGGTAGTAGAGCGGGATACGGATGCGTTGATGAAACGAACAGCATCCCGACCTGTGGCTGCTGGGCGAATGAGCGTGACCGAAGGCTGGGCTTTTTCGATCATTACCGGGGTGGCGGGTGTATTCCTGCTGGCCTGGTTCTTCAATGGTGTTTCGGCGGCGATAGCGGCATTTAGTTGGTTTCTGTATGCTTTTATCTATACCCCGTTAAAGAAAGTAAACGCCATTTCAGTGATCGTGGGAGCTGTGCCAGGTGCGTTGCCTTGTTTGATCGGATGGGCCGCCGGGGATGATCAGTTATCTGCAGGAGGCTGGATCCTTTTTGCTTTTCAGTTTTTATGGCAGTTTCCCCATTTCTGGGCGATTGCCTGGCTGGCACACAAGGATTATTCGGCAGCAGGTTTTCGGTTATTGCCAGGCGAAAAGGACCCTACGCGATACACGGCTTTGCAGTCGATCCTTTATTCCCTGTTGCTCTTTCCCATAGGCTTTGCGCCTTACCTGACGGGAATGACAGGATGGGTAAGCGCGATCATTGTAACGGTAGCCAACCTGTTTATGCTTTGGCAATCGGTTCGTTTGTACCGGGAAATGGAAGCCAAAGCCGCCCGGAGAGTCATGTTTGGAAGTTATATCTACCTGCCAGTGGTTTTACTGGCCTGGTTGATCGATAAAGTGTAGTTGAAATTGTGTAAAATTTAAAAGCGAGATGGATATCGTGAGCACAGTAGAACAAAAGAGAATGCACCCCAGCAAGTTTACCTTGTGGGTGGCTATCGGCAGTATCATTATGATGTTTGCCGGTTTGACAAGCGCCTATATTGTCAAGAGTAGCCAGGCGGGATGGCGGGAGATCGTACTTCCCACCGTATTTTGGTACTCTACTGCGGCGATATTGTTGAGCAGTTTGACGGTGCAGATGGCCTTACGCTCTTTTAAGCAAAGGGAGATGAGCAAGTACCGGATCCTGATTGCGGTAACATTTATACTGGGGGCTTTATTTGTGGCCCTTCAGTGGATCGGTTTCCGACAATTATGGGATAGCGGGGTACAATTCAAAGGGGCATCAGGTGCAGGGCAGTTCCTGTATGTGATTGCCGGATTGCATGCCGTTCACGTGATCGGCGGGGTGATCGCCCTGTTGGTGATGTTCATCAAGGCCTTTTTTGGAAGATCAAGAAATTATAGCAATACCCCGGTGGAAGTAGCAGCAACCTATTGGCATTTTGTTGACCTGCTTTGGATCTACCTGGTGGTGTTCTTTACCTGGATAGGGTAAGCATATAGTTAAAATTTAAACCTAAAACGACGACATGGCTTCTACAGTAACGGCGCATCAAACCAAGTGGTGGAGTGGGGGTAAGAGCCCATTCAACCTCGAGTATGGCAAACTCATGATGTGGTATTTTCTTATGAGTGATGCCTTCACTTTTGGCGCCTTCCTGATCTCTTATGGTACGGTCCGCTTTTCTCAGAATTTCTGGCCCGACCCTAACGTAGTGTTTAATGCCTTTCCCGGTGCCGGTCATGCCAACCTGCCCCTGGCCTTTGTGAGTGTAATGACCTTTATCCTGATCATCAGCTCGGTGACCATGGTATTGGCGGTGCATGCCGGGCATAACAATGATAAGAAAGGAGTAGTTAAATGGTTGTTCTGGACCATCGTAGGAGGTCTGGCTTTCCTTGGCTGTCAGGCTTGGGAATGGACCCACCTGCTGACTGGGGAACATGCCACACTGGTAAGCGGTCATATTGAACTGCTTCCTCAAACCACCAGTGTGAACCCTTGGGGACCACTGGTAGATGGCGCTGCTGTAACCGATGCGCTGAAGAATTCAACACCTCAGGTTTTAGCCCGACTGGTACATGAGCATGATGCTACCCGCTCGATTGAGCAACTGGTGGCCATGCCCAAAGATCAATTGCTGGCTATGGTCAATACCGCAGAATTACATGTACGCGAAACAGGCCCTGTTGCTTTTGGCGGTTATTTCTTTGGCATCACTGGTTTCCATGGATTTCACGTATTCTCCGGGGTCATCATCAATATCATCATGTTGATCATGACACAAAAAGATGTATTTGCCCGTCGTGGTCATTACCTGATGATCGAGAAGGCCGGATTGTACTGGCACTTTGTAGACCTGGTATGGGTATTTGTATTCCTTTGTTTCTATCTGATCTAAACCCACAAAAAAATTAATTAATACTATTTCCCCATGGAGCACAATACCATTTCCCCAGAGATCACTTTCCAGCATCATACGGATGATGCGGAGTTCAAGAAGCGGATCCGAAAGACCACGATCCTTCTGTCTGTGATCACGATCATTGAACTGGCTATCGGTTTGGCGATCTATAACATTCACAAAGGGGAAAATCCCAGTGAACTGTTGGTCCTCATGTTCAAAGGACTTGTTTGTATCCTGACCCTGGCAAAAGCTTATTATATCGTTTCGATATTCATGCACCTGGGCGATGAGATCCGGAATATGATCATGACGATCGTAGTGCCCTTATTGCTTTTTATCTGGTTCATTGCGGCGTTTTTGATTGATGGTAATTCTTACAAGAACCTGCGGAACAAATATGACCCGCATTTCAAGGAGCGCACGACCGTAGAACACAAGAGCGGCAAACATTGATGGTCCCGGGGTACAGCGTGAACGAATTAAATGACGATAAGACCACTGCCCCGGCAGTGGTTTTTTTATAAAAATATCTCCTGTGAACAAGAAAGCATTTCTGGCCCTTTTGATGGCATTGATCATTCCGCTGATCTGTTATTTTGTAGTAAAACAATTCAGCTCGGAAGCGGTGCAGATGCCCCGTCGATTCTTTAGTGACTCTACCGAAGTGGATACGGTCAGGGGTAAATTGTACAGCGATACTGCCTGGCACCGGGTCCCTGATTTTACCTTCACCAATCAATTGGGGCAGAAAGTGTCGATGAGCGACCTGAAATATGTAAAAAATGGCGATACGCTCAATAAGATCATCGTTGCCGATTTTTTCTTTACCCATTGCCCGACGATTTGTCCCGGAATGACGGCCAATATGCGTAAGCTGCAGACCTCAATCAAGAAAGCACAGCGGGTTGGTAATACCACACCTGATTTTATCCATTTTATCTCCTTTAGTATTGACCCGGAACGGGATTCCGTACAGCAATTGAAGAAATGGGCCGACCGGTTTCAGATCAACCCCGAGATGTGGTGGTTATTGACCGGTGACCGTAAGCAGATCTATGACCTTTCGCTCAATGAAATGAAATTGATCGCCGTGGATGGGGAGGGTGTTGATACCAATTTCATCCATACCGATAAATTTGTGCTCATTGATGGGGATCGCATCATACGGGGATACTACAATGGGCTGGATAGCATAAGCCTCGCCCGTTTGTCCAATGATATAATTTTTCTGAGCCTGGAGAAGAACCGGAATAAGAAAAGTTTCTTTTCCGGTAAACTAGAATTGATCGCCGTTGTTTTCCTTTTGGCCCTTGTGGGACTGGGCCTTTTTCTGCTTGTTTTACGTAAAACCAAAAACCAAAATTGATGTTACCTGCTGTTTGGAAAAAGAATGATAAGAAGGCCAGGTTCCTTATTCTCAGTTTTTCGCTGATTGTATTTACGGCTGTGGTGGCTTTAGGCCGCATTAGTCTGGATGTTGACCTTGGGTTTGACGTACATATTTTCGCCAAAGCCAATGCAGTAATAAATACCTGTGTGGCCATTCTTTTATTGGCAGCATTGCTGGCGGTAAAGGGTAAAAAGTACCTGTTGCATAAGCGCCTGATGATGACGGCCATGGTACTATCCATCTTGTTTTTGGTCAGTTATATCGCGCACCATCTTTTTGCCGGGGAGACCAAGTTTGGCGGGGAAGGTTTTTCAAAGACCATTTATTATTTGATCTTATTTACGCATATCCCCCTTGCGGGTATCATTCTGCCCTTTATTCTTTATACAGCCTATTATGGGCTCACCGGAGAATTTGGTCGTCATAAAAAAACGGCGCGGATCACCTGGCCTGTTTGGTTTTATGTAGCGGTGACAGGTGTGGTGGTATATTGGATGATCAGTCCCTATTATTGATACTTACTACGGAAGGAAATACTTCAGGAAACCGAAAATCGCCAGTATTTGAGTGATCCAGCATACAAACATCCATTTGTAGATATTCCCAAATTTCCCTTCAATAACGGTAAACCTTCTTTCGATTTCAACGAACTTATTATCAATACTCGTAAATCTCCTTTCGATTTCAACAAACTTACCCTCAATAACAGTAAACCTGCTTTCGATATCAGCAAACCCCTTTTCCATCCTAACGGCTAGCTCATTATCTCGTTCCCGCGAAGCCGTTTCGGCCTCCCAGAAATCCTTTTTGGTCACTAAGAGTGAAATTCGATAATCCATTTCGGTAACTATTTTTTCATCGATAAATGAAACAAGGGTTTCGGTAGTTTCAAGTCCCAGCTTTGGCTCCAGGGAATCATAGAGTTTTTTCACAGTTCGCGACTTCATCGGATCAAGTTTAGTCAAAACTACTTTCAACCTAAATGCCTGACAAGGGCGGAAATACGAAGTCAGACAGGAGTTTATACGAAGGTGCCTGACCTTTCTCAGGTTTTTGGCTGACCCCCCTCATTTCCTTGCTCCCCTTTTCCGGCAATCTTTGTTCATTGCCGGATACCGGCGTCTTTTTATGGAAGCGATTGAAACGATAGCCCCCCCAAAACCTCCGATTGCGCCCAAAAAGCCGGGCACCAAGGAAACTACCCATTGCTACCATTGTGGCGAAAAATGTGATCATTCCATTGCTATCGAAGACAAGTATTTCTGTTGCGAAGGGTGCAAATTTGTGTTTGAGCTCCTGCAGGAAAATGGCCTGTGTAACTATTATGACCTGAGCAACACACCGGGAATTAAAGTGAAGGGGAAATTCAGTTCTGACAAATTCGCCTATCTCGACAACCCGGACATTCAAAAGAAACTGCTGCGTTTTACCGACGGGAAACAAAGCCAGGTGAATTTTTACCTGCCTCAGATGCACTGCGCCTCCTGTATCTGGTTGCTGGAAAACCTTCACGCCATCCAGCCCGGTGTACTTCATTCCAAAACCAATTTTCAGCGCAAAGAAATATTCATTGCCTTTGATACCTCGGTTACTTCCCTGCGAAAAGTAGTGGAACTACTGGCTTTTGTGGGATATGAACCCTATATCAGTTTTGATGACAATGAAAAGAAACGCACAAAAAAGGTCAACCGGCAAAAGATCTACCGGATCGGAGTAGCGGGCTTTAGCTTTAGCAATATCATGATGCTGATTTTTCCGGAGTATTTCTCCTCGGGAAATATCAGCGAAACCTATCTGGTCCGCATTTTCAGCTACCTGAACCTCTTACTGGCCCTGCCCGTTTTCTTTTATAGCGCGTCTGAGTTCTTTGTTTCGGCTTATAAAGGGCTGCGCCAAAAATGGCTCAATATAGATGCCCCCATTGCGCTGGCTATCCTGGTCACTTTTTCGCGCAGTGTCTATGAGATCCTATCCGGCACTGGTGCGGGTTATCTCGATTCCATGACCGGGGTGGTGTTGTTTATGTTGATAGGCCGCTGGTTCCAGGACAAGACCTATGATTCTTTTTCCTTTGACCGTGACTATAAATCTTATTTCCCGCTTGGTGTTACCCTGGTAAAAGACGGGGTTGAAACGCCGGTCACCATCAGTGAGCTGAAGAAGGGCGACAGGGTCATCGTTCGGCATAATGAAATGGTTCCCGCCGATGGCATTTTGCTGGAAGGGGAAGCCAGTATCGATTATAGTTTTGTTTCGGGGGAGAATAACTTATCCATCAAACGCAAGGGCGAACTGATTTATGCAGGAGCCACCCAATCAGGCGGATCTATCCTGATCGAAGTAGTCAATCCCGTTACACAGAGTTATATCACACAGCTATGGAACAACAACGACGTATTCAACGGAGCGAAGCATGTAGAGAAATCATTTGTCCACCCCTGGAGCCGGTATTTCACCTGGACGCTTTTCACCGTAGCCGGAGTGGGGGCTATTTATTGGGCGGTGGTGGATACCTCGAAGATCCTGCCGGCGGTAACGGCAGCCCTGATCGTGGCCTGCCCCTGTTCGCTGCTCCTCTCGGCCACATTCACTTTCGGGAATATGTTACGTCATTTTGGACGAAACAAACTCTACCTGAAAAATGCTTCGGTGATCGAATCGATCGCCAGGATTGATACGGTTGTATTTGATAAAACGGGGACCCTTACCCATACACAACAGGCGCGTATTGAATTTTTTGGAACCAACCCGGGTAAGCAACAGGAAAGGGCCATCTATTCACTCGCCAAACAATCTGCCCACCCGCTGAGCCGGCTTTTGGCCAATCACCTTTTAGAGACAGGCACAGAGCCCATGGCCATTTCAGATTTTAAGGAATTGGCAGGAAAAGGGGTGGAGGGACGTATCGGCGATAATTTGATTCGATTGGGTTCTTCCTCCTTTGTACGGGGCACGGAAAAAGTAGCCGAACAAGGAACCAGTGAGGTATGGGTTTCCATTAATGATCAAGTGCTTGGCGCTTATAGCATCCATAACCGCTATCGGCCGGGAGTAAATAAAATGGCTTCCTGGTTTGAGTCACAAGGCTATGATCTGCATGTTTTGTCGGGTGATAACGATGCAGAAAAGGAGAACCTTCAGCAAATATTCGGAAAGAATGCCTCGCTGGTATTCAACCAATCTCCCCAAAATAAACTGGAATACATAAAGACCCTTCAATCAGGCAAACGAAAAGTGATGATGTTGGGGGATGGCCTCAATGATGCAGGAGCACTAAAGCAAAGTGATGTGGGAATTGCGGTCACAGAGAACAGCGGCCAGTTCACCCCTGCTTCGGATGCCATTTTGGATAGTAGTGAGATCAATAAAATGGATGGGTTTGTCCGTTATGCCCGTTCGGGAAAAGGTATCGTAACGATCGGGTTTGTGGTGTCCATCCTGTACAATTTCGTGGGACTCAGTTTTGCGGTGTCTGCCAACCTTTCACCACTTGTTGCCGCCATCCTGATGCCGGTCAGCACCATCACGATCGTGGCCATCGCCGGTGTAGCCAGTTCCATTGTTGCACGTAAAACCCTGGGCAACTGACCATCCTCATAGAATTGTCTGATAATTGTCATAAACCCCCTGTAGGTATCAAAATACATTTGTGTCCAATTGAATAAAAATGAGCGTGTTAGTCATCCTTATCGCATTGAGTATCATCGTCGCAGGGATTTTTCTCTTTGCCTTTATCCTATCGGTGAAGAGAGGTCAGTTTGATGATGATTATACCCCTTCGGTGCGTATGCTGTTTGATGATCCCCCCGCTATTAAAGAAGAAACCGTTTAATAAACCAAAACAATCATACATGCAACTGGAAAAGTTTAGTTACGACAATAAAATAGTGCGCAATTTCGCGATTGCCACTATTGTTTGGGGTGTTGTAGGTATGTTGGTCGGTCTCTGGGTGGCCTTTCAGTTGGTATTTCCCAAAGAACTGAACCTTCAGCCCTACTTCAACTTTGGTCGCCTGAGACCTCTCCACACCAATGCGGTGATCTTCGCGTTTGTGGGGAATGGTATTTTCATGGGTGTTTATTATTCGCTACAACGCTTGCTGAAAACAAGAATGGCCAGTGATCTGCTGGGTAAGATCCATTTCTGGGGCTGGCAGTTGATCATTGTAGCAGCAGCCATTACGCTTCCCCTGGGTATTACTACCAGTAAGGAATATGCGGAACTGGAGTGGCCGATTGATATTGCCATCGCTGTTATCTGGGTAGTTTTTGGATGGAACATGTTTGCCACCATCCTGAAGCGCCGCGAGAGACACCTGTATGTAGCCATCTGGTTCTATATAGCCACATTCGTAACTGTTGCAGTTCTTCATATTGTGAACTCTTTTGAGTTGCCCATCAGTTTCCTGAAAAGTTATTCCTGGTATGCTGGTGTACAAGATGCGCTGGTACAATGGTGGTATGGTCACAATGCCGTGGCTTTCTTCCTGACCACACCTTACCTGGGACTGATGTACTACTTTATGCCAAAGGCGGCCAATCGCCCGGTATTCTCGTATCGTCTTTCCATTATTCACTTCTGGGCGCTCATCTTCATTTATATCTGGGCAGGCCCTCACCACTTGTTATATACTTCATTGCCTAACTGGGCACAGTCACTCGGTATCGTATTCTCCTTTACCCTCATTTTCCCCAGCTGGGGTGGTATGATCAATGGTTTGCTTACGCTGCGCGGTGCCTGGGATAAAGTGAGAGAAGATGTGATCCTGAAATTCATGGTGGTAGCCGTAACCGCTTATGGTATGTCCACTTTTGAAGGACCGATGCTGTCGCTCAAGACTATCAATGCCATCAGCCACTTTACCGACTGGACCATTGCCCACGTACACGTGGGTGGTTTGGGTTGGAATGGTATGCTGACCTTTGGTATCCTGTACTGGTTGATCCCCCGTATTTTCAATACACAACTGTACTCAAAACGCCTGGCCAATATCCACTTCTGGATCGGCACACTGGGTATCCTGTTCTACGCGGTACCTATGTATTGGGCCGGTTTCACACAGGCATCCATGTGGAAACAGTTCACTGAAACAGGTCAATTGAAATATCAATTCCTGGAAACTGTTACTTACCTGAAACCCTTCCTCGCTACCCGTGGTTTTGGTGGTGCGCTCTTCCTGGCTGGTGCGATCATCATGATGTACAACCTGTTCATGACCATCAAACAAGGTAAGCTGGTAGCCAATGAAGAAGCCGAAGCGCCTGCACTGGAAAAAGTTTATCACAAACATGGAAGTGAACACTGGCACCGTTGGATCGAGCGCAAGCCCGTACAATTCCTGGTACTGTCACTGGTAGTGATCCTGATCGGAGGTATCGTTGAAATGGTGCCCACCTTCCTGGTGAAATCCAATATTCCCACGATCGCTAGTGTAAAACCCTATACCCCGCTTGAGTTACAAGGACGTGATATCTATGTGCGGGAAGGTTGCTATCTCTGTCACTCGCAAATGATCCGGCCTTTCCGTTCGGAAACCGAACGGTATGGAGAATATTCCAAAGCCGGCGAGTTTGTATATGACCACCCCTTCCAATGGGGATCAAAACGGACAGGTCCCGATCTGCAAAGAGAAGGAACAGGGAACAATAAGAAATCCGATCTGTGGCATTTCAATCATATGGATGATCCGCAAGCGATCAGCCCCGGATCCATCATGCCCAGCTATTCTTTCATGATCGACAAGAATTTGGATACCTCTACGACCGCCGCTAAGATCAGGGCCATGCAAACCCTGGGTGTACCGTATGAGAAAGGATATGATCAAATCGCGAACATGGAACTGATGGAGCAAGCCAGCCGGATTGCCGGTAACCTGGCCAAAGACAGTGTGAATGTTCCGGCCAATCGTGAGATCATTGCCATAATCGCTTATTTGCAACGCCTCGGAACTGATATTGAAAAAGGTAAAATAGCCGAAAACCAATAAAAACAAGATCATGCTGAAATACATCAGGCAATATGCAGAAACCATCAGCGGGATAGAGATCTATCCCATGATCTCCCTCTTGATCTTTGTCCTTTTCTTTATCGCCGTTCTTTACTATGTAAAGAAAATGGATAAGAAATATGTGGACGAGGTGAGTAACCTGCCACTGGAGGACGACGGGGCAACGGATGAAAAAAACCCTTTCCAAAATCTTAAACATGCTTAAGGATGAGACAGATTATCAGAAATAAAAAACTGCTTTTTACGATAGCTGCCCTCACCGGGTTCAGCACCTTTGGATGGGCACAGGACGCTGCCCCAACAACAAGCAACGCCAGCATTTCCAATGATACCTTTCTTTTGATCATCATCGGATTACTCTTGTTTATCTTATTGGTCATGGCCGTGATCATGAACAACATGAGCAAAGTAATGCGTGAGGTAAAGAAGGGAGGCAACTATGTTAAGCAACCCAGTGGCATTACCTCTTTCTGGAATATGCTGGATAAGAAGTTCTTTACCCGCGCTGTACCTGTAGAGAGAGAAGCCGACGTGATGCTTGATCATGATTATGATGGCATCAAAGAATTGGACAATGCCCTGCCACCCTGGTGGAAATGGGGTTTTTATATCACCCTGATACTGGCGGTGTTCTATATCCTGCGTTTTCATGTTTGGAAAACAGGACCCGATCCCATTCAGGAATACAATGCCGAACTGGCCTATGCCGCCAAACAAGCAGAAGCCTTCCGGGCTAAAGCGGGTGAACAGGTAGATGAAAAAACTGTTACACTTGCGGATGCTGCAGGTATCGCTACCGGTAAGACCAAATTCCTTCAAACTTGTTCTGTTTGTCATGGACAAAATGGAGAGGGTGGTGTAGGACCAAACCTGACCGATAATTATTGGTTGCATGGCGGTACCATCAATGATATCTTTAAGACCATCAAGTATGGTGTTCCTGAAAAAGGAATGCAATCCTGGGAAAAAGCATTTTCACCGGCCGACATTAAGAATCTGTCCAGTTATGTAAAATCACTGGTGGGTACAACTGTCGCTAATGGAAAAGCACCTCAGGGTAATCTTTTTACAGAAGGAGCCCCTGCTGCTGATACCACCAATATGGCACCAAAAGATACAGCCGCCGTTAAATAAAAGGCGCGCTATGTGATCAAGGTAACCGAACTCCTTACGGGGTTCGTTTACCTTGAGTAAATGAAAAGTGACATGAACAATTCCGACGAAACGAAGACCCCAGGTGTCGAATTCAATTTCGATGACGAAGCCACGAGTAAAAAGGAATTACTCGACCAGTCATTCAGGGATTCGGTAGCAACGATCGACAAAGAAGGGAAGCGAAATTATATCCTTCCTAAAAAGCCCAAGGGTAAACTTTACAATTGGCGAACAATAGCCTCTGTTGTTTACCTGGTTGTGTTTTTCACCCTCCCCTTTATCAAGGTAGATGGGCAGCCCTTCTTCATGTTCAATGTACTGGAGCGTAAGTTTATATTCTTTGGACAGGTTTTCTGGCCACAGGATTTTTTCATTTTCGCTATCGGCCTGCTCACCTTTATGGTCTTTATCATCCTCTTCACTGTGGTATTTGGCCGCGTGTTCTGTGGATGGGCCTGCCCGCAGACCATTTTTATGGAAATGGTCTTCCGCAAAATTGAATATTGGTTGGATGGCGATTCGACCGAGCAACGGAAGTTGAGAGAAATGCCCTGGAACGGTTACAAGATCCGGAAGCGGGTGACCAAAATGATCGTCTTCTTTGCTATCTCCTTTGTCATCGCTAATTTTTTCCTGGCCTACCTGATCGGAATGGATAGTGTGCTGGCCATGGTAAAAGAAGGTGTGGCCGCCAACATGGGAACATTTATTTCTTTGTTGGGTTTTACGAGTGTTTTCTTCTTTGTTTATTATTGGTTTCGCGAGCAAGCCTGTATTGTCGTTTGCCCCTATGGCCGATTACAAGGCGTTTTGTTGGATAAAAAATCAATTGTAGTTGCTTATGATTATGTTCGGGGCGAACCAAGAGGCAAAGTAAAAAAGGCCGAACCCGAATTGGCACCCAAAGGCGATTGTATCGATTGTGCCGCTTGTGTACGCGTTTGCCCGACTGGGATAGATATTCGAAATGGCACCCAGCTCGAGTGTGTGAACTGCACAGCGTGTATTGATGCCTGTGATGAGATCATGGTGAAAGTAAACAAGCCAACCGGGCTTATCCGCTATGAATCGGAAGAGAATATTGCGCATAGCCGAAAGACCAAGTTCAACTGGCGTATTGCCGGTTATTCCACGGTACTTCTTGTATTAATATCTGTGTTATCCATTCTGATCATTACACGGGATGATGTGGATGCGCGTATTTTACGTACCGCCGGACAAATGTTTACGCGTGACCAGGATGGGCGTATCAGTAATATCTACAATATCAAGCTGGCCAATAAGACCCATAACGATATTCCTATGACGCTTAAGCTGGAGAATATTAAAGGAGAGATCACAGTGGTGGGCAAGAACCTGGTCGTACCCAAAGAGTCATATTTCCAAACACCGTTCTTTGTCAAGATCGATCGGAGTTTGATCACCCGTCGAAAGACACCGATTGTTCTGGGCGTATATGAAGGCGATAAAAAGATCAAGACCGTGAATACAACATTCCTGGGTCCTGGTTTTTGATCCAGTCACATTAAAAACGAAACACCATGCGCATCAGTTGGGGCTACAAAATTCTGGCACTTTATCTCTGCTTTGTTGCCGGGATACTTTTCCTGGTCTTTAAGGCCAGCAAAGAGAACTACGACCTGGTGACCAAGAATTATTATGAGGCAGAACTCAAATACCAGGATGTAATTGACCGAAAAGCCAATACAGCCCGGTTATCTGCACCGGTTCGTATCGAAAATAGCAAAACAAAGATCCGGGTGGAATTCCCTGCTGATTTTAACAATAAGGCCATTACCGGTGATGCCTACCTCTATTGTCCATCTGATGCACGTAAGGATATCCGCCGTCCGATCGATAGCAAGGACCTCGCTTTTGAGTGGATCATTCCCGGTACGCCTTCAGGACTCTATGAATTGAAGCTGAGTTGGACGAGTGATGGGGTGGAGTACTATAAAGAGGAGAAAGTATTCTTTTAGTGTAATTGCGTACAGCTAATGACGCTTCGTTATTGTTCAGTTAGCATATCAAATTTTGTCCATTCTCGAAATCATATCTGCCGCGTTCCTGATGGGGCTTGTTGGAAGCCTCCATTGTGTAGGCATGTGCGGACCATTGGCCCTTGCATTGCCCGTTTCACATGCCAATGATGGGAACAGGTTATTGGGCGGATTGGTCTATAATTCCGGCAGGATTATTACCTATGGGGTCATGGGTGTGGTATTGGGTTTGGCGGGACAGTTTCTTTTACCCGTGACATGGTTACAGACCTTGTCGATCGTGTTTGGTGTGATCATCTTGCTGTATCTTTTTTTACCGGTAAAAAAGATCACGGGTTCAGTTTCTTTTCTTTCCACATTGAATAAACCCTTTCTGGCCTTGCGTCACGCAATGGGTAGATTGTTTACCCGGCAAAAATTCAGTTCACTTTTCTCCATTGGGTTGTTGAATGGCCTGTTGCCCTGCGGACTTGTTTACCTCGCTATTTCTTCTTCCTTTATTACCGGGAACGCGTGGAAGGGAGGGTTGTTTATGATATTCTTCGGCCTGGGGACCTTGCCTTTGATGCTGGCCACAGTTTTCTTTGGGAGTTATATGAACCAGCAGATCCGCTCCAGGCTTCGCCGCGCAGTGCCTGTCTTTCTGTTTGTAATGGCGACCCTTTTAATCTTACGCGGTATGGGACTTGGTATTCCCTATGTGAGCCCGGCCTTTCATCAGCCGGAAGCTGTGGGGTGCCATTAAGATTTCACCGCTGTTCGTATCTTCATTCTATGCCGCTAAAATCTATTCGCCCTTCCGGTGACACAGAAGAGAATTTTTTTACGCTTGTTTACCAGGTAGCGCGACAAATTCCCAAGGGGAGGGTTACTTCTTATGGTGCTATTGCTGCCGCGCTGGGGGCAAAATCCTCCGCCCGAATGGTAGGTTGGGCCATGAATGGTTGTCACAAAGTTCGACCAAAGGTTCCAGCTCATCGCGTTGTGAACCGCAATGGGATGCTTACCGGGAAAATGCATTTTGATCCGCCGGGCAAAATGGCGGAATTGCTAAAGAAGGAAGGCGTGAAAGTGAAGAATGATAAAGTGGTGGATTTTGGTACGTTATTCTGGGATCCAATGGAAATTGAAAAGGACTTGTCGTAAGTGCGGGGCTGGAAGCCTGTCAAATAAGACCTATCACATTCAGGGCCTGGGTTCCTCGGTCCTTCGACCTCTGTCTTCAGATTTTTCTCTTTTCAACTCGCTTTTTCTCGGCTCGGGAACACTTTCATAGCTATAGGGGCAATGCAGGCAGCCCATGCCACAGCAATAGCCTTGTTCAAGGTGGTATTGTTCGGTGAGGACAATAAACCCATCGTCATTGCGGTAATAATGAATCCCTTCTTTAAGCGGTTGCTCCTTCATGTTCTTTCAGGTATTGCTGTAATGATTTATCCTGCTCCGGGCCCGGTAATGGGACGGGCAGGGAGAATTTCAGGTAATGGGTACGTTGGCTACCAGCGATATCGAGTGATTCATAATAGGTTTTAATAGACAGTTCCGGTCCCGGGTCTTCTTGGCCATATACATTTGGGTTGTCCACCCACAAGGTACATCCATATCTTTCGATCACGGTTTTTGTAAAGGCATATAGGGCCGGGCTATCGGTCTTAAGGTGTATAAAACCACCGGGAGCAAGAAATTGTTGATAGAGACGCAGGAATTTAGGGTGGGTAAGCCTTTTTTTGGCCTTGGAAGTACGCAATTGGGGGTCGGGAAAGGTGATCCAGATACCCGCTACTTCCCCAGGGGCGAAATAGGTATTGATCTTATCGATCTCTGTTCGCAGAAAAGCGACATTTTTTAACCCCTGGTCCAGCGCTTTTTTCGCCCCTACATAGATCCTGTTTCCCTTGATATCCACGCCAATAAAGTTCTGATTGGGGTACAAACTGGCCAATCCCAGCGCATACTCACCCTTTCCACAGGCCAGTTCCAGGGTCAGGGGGTTGGCATTGCCAAAATGCCCCGGCCATTGACCGGGCATGGATTGGGGGAACTGAAGAACGTTGGGAAATGACTTGATGGCTTCGAAGCGAACGAGTTTCTTATGACCCATGCGGCAAATATATACCAGGATTGACCAGGATTTTTGGATTGAACAGGATTGAGGGATTGACCAAGATTGATATCTATATTAAACGATTAAAGGATTGAGGAATAGATATCTTACAGGTATCTATTCTTCAATCCTTTAATCTTAAAATCCAGGTAATCCTGGTCTTGCTGTAGGGGGAGGAGTCGAACCTCCACGGGGCAGTTAGCTCTTGCACAAAGATTTAGTGGTCAATCCTGGTCGGCCTGACGGTCGGCTCTATGCAAGGTTTATCCTGTTGTCCCCACCCTCGAGACGAGAGGGCATGTCTGCCGAAAATTTCATCACCCCACAGTATAATCGTATTCGATAAGAACTTGATAGAACAAAAATAAAGAAACACCCCCATTCATTCCAAATTTTTCAACAAAAAATAAAAAACTATTGAGATTATCTAATAATTCGCTAATTTAGTTTGAAATTATTTAAAAAAGACATTGAATATGGCCGCTAAATTGAATCTTGACAAACTGGACCTGCAGATCATCAACCATATGATGGATGATGCATCGATTTCTTATGCCGATCTGGGTAAAAAACTCTTTGTTTCGGGTGGTACTATTCACGTCCGGATCAAAAAGCTTCAGGAAATGGGCATTGTCAAAGGTACAAGGCTTCATGTAGATACCAAGGCGCTGGGGTATGATGTCAACGCCTTTATCGGGATCTTCCTGGAAAAGAGTTCGCTCTATGATAATGTTGCACGTGAACTGGGTAAGATACCCGAAATCGTTAGACTAAATTATACTACGGGCAACTATTCCATGTTTGCCGAAGTGGTGTGTAAGGATATCGACCATTTTCGCCAGGTGCTTCATTATCAACTTCAAAAAGTGAAGGGGATCGAACGTACGGAAACCCTGATCGCGCTGGAGGAGAGCATTAACAGGAATGTGCAGGTGGGGGAGGACAGATGACGGAGGACGGAGGACAGATGACAGATGACGGATGACAGATGACGGAGGTAAAGGGGGTAGACTTCGGACTCCTGACCCCGGATTCCTCATCCGTCATCTGTCATCTGTCATCTGTCATCTGTCCTCTGTCATCCAACCTCCATCATCCAACCCCCCCCTTCCCTAAATCCCAAATAAATCCTATCTTAGTCCTCTTATTTTAATGAAAATGACCATGAGAAGATTTCCAGCCCTATTGTTTGCCACCATCGTGTTGATCTTTGGTGTTGCCGGAAAATGTAGCAAAGGTGGCGGTGGTACGCCTACGCCCGCAGAAGCTAACCTCGCTGTTACATTGAACCCTCCTGTCGGATCCAATCAGGCAGCCGCCCTTGGTCCCGATTTCCCGCTTTCCGTAACCGTCACTTCAACGATGCCACCTCAGGGAGTTACTATAGAAGTGACTGCCAAAGTGGAAAATGCAACAACCAACTTCTATGCACCTGCTATTACAAGCACCAGTGCTACCGTTTCTAACTTTACAATCACCAATACACCTGTTGCCTCTACCTGCGTAGTGACCGTAACAGTAACTTCGAAGACAAAGGCCACGAATAAGTGGACCGGGTCGTATCGATACTCCAGGAAATAGTAATTTGTAAAAAAGGAATATAAAAAAAGGAGTCAGGCACTACCTGATTCCTTTTTTTATATTCCTTATTTCTTATTACCTATTTTCAACCCTCTCTCACATCCACCGCATCCCTCAACGCATTTCCCAATAAATTAAAAGAAAGCACCAGCAACATAATGGCTACACCTGGTGCCAATGCCAGCGAAGCATTTTGCGTAATGATAAAATTGTAGTTTTCTTTTATCATCAAACCCCAACTGGGTTGAGGAGGTTGTACACCAATACCTAAAAAACTCAATCCCGCTTCGATCACAATGGCCGAGGCAAAATTAGAGGCAGCGATCACCAGTACCGGTCCAATGATATTGGGAAGTATATGCCGGAAAATGGTCCGCGCATGCGAATACCCCATCACACGGGTAGCTTCAATGTATTCCAACTCCCGGATCCCCATCACCTGCCCGCGTACCAGTCTGGCCACATTTACCCACATCGTCAATCCAATGGCGACAAAGACCTGCCAGAAGCCTTTTCCTAAAACCAACGTGATGGCAAAGACCAGCAGCAAGGTGGGAATACTCCAGATCACATTGATGAACCACATGATGAAATCATCTGTTCGCCCTCTGAAATACCCGGCCAGGGCTCCCAGGATAACGCCGATGCTGAGGGATAACAATACAGTGATCAACCCCACTCCCAGGCTCACTCTTGTACCTACCATCAAACGGCTCAGGATATCGCGTCCATATTGATCGGTGCCCAGAACAAACTTTTTATTTACTACCGGTTCTGATGCTAATGCGCTCAAGGGATAAACCTGAGTCTCCGTCAGGGTTTCATCAATGCGTTTCTGCACCCGTATGCTGTCACCGGCAAGTGCATGTGTGGTGATGGGCAGATAGGTCCAGGGTTCCTCTTTTCCATAGAGTAGGCGGGAAAAGAAACCCGAACTATTCAATTCTTTTTCTTTTTTGATCCGGAGAAAGGTTTGCCTGAACCCGGGTGATTGACCACCGATTTCCAGGATCATCCGGTTGGCAAAAGGACTTGGATCGGGTGCCAGGAAATAGGCAAAAACAGCGATGAAGACACTTATAGAAATAATTATTAACCCACCTACTGCGCCTTTATTTCGGCGAAGCTTTTTCCAAACGGAACGGCCAGGTGATATGGCAGAGGAGGACATGGAGGAAAGATAAATATTATTAAACTATACCCCTCATTTTACACGACGGCCTTTCCAGGAATAACGACCAAACTGACCCAGCCAGCCAGCTATGAGGGTGTACAGAATATGAAGAGGCTGTAAAATGGGGAAGTAACCCATTAAGTTGCTAACCTGATAGAAACGGGCCACAGAAGAAACAAAGGGAAGCTCAATCAGGGTTTTTAAAATCAATAAAGCACAGGCCATCCAAAAAGCAGATTGCTGGAAAAAAGAAAGGAAGAATAGGACAGGAATGACCAGATTGAAAAGATATACCGCCAATAACACAAGGAAAAGAGACGCCTGTTTGTAATAGGTGGCTTTACTCGCCCAGCGAATACGCTGTTGGATAAATTCAGTCCAGCTATAGGCAGGCTGCGTAACCACCACGGCTTCTTTGGCCAAAAGATAATGCGCCGAACCAGGGAAAGCCTGTTGAATCTTCTGCATCAGGAGCATGTCATCACCCGATGCAATATGATCAATACCGTTAAACCCCTGCACGGTTTGAAAAGCTGATTTCTTATAAGCCAGATTGGCGCCATTGCACATATGCATAAATCGTCCGTGTACTGCCCCTGCTGTGATCCCTTGCAGGGTCATGAAGTCAAGTGCCTGAAAAATTTGTAATAAGGAACGATCATGCGCCATACGCACCGGGGCCACCACCATTTGTGGGTTACGATGTGTTATAAAACGGGAGAGTGTACTCAGCCACTGAGGACCTGGGACGCAATCCGCATCGGTGGTAAGGATCCACTCATTCCGGCTTTGGGCAATGCCTTCGGTTAAGGCTCGCTTTTTATAGGAATTCTGCTCTTTTCCAGTAAGCCTGATCAATTTTACATTTTCATATTGAGCCACTACCTGGGCCGTATTATCGGTGGAATCATCATCCACTACAATGACCTCCCACCAGGAAGGGTCAAGGTCCTGTTTACGCAAGGCATCCAACAATGATCCTATTCGGGTCTCTTCGTTTCGTGCCGGAATGATGATTGAAAATTGAATGTTGTTGGCAGGGGCATGATCATTTTTATAAACAGGTACCGCTCTCCATTTGGTATGCAGGAAGAAGATCAGTCCTGCATAAACGAGAAACAATAAGGAGGCACCAATATAGAGAATGACCATACTGGCAAATCTACTCCATAGCCTTTAGGGTAACAAAAGCGGGAGGAGTGCTTTGATATGTTTTTCGTGCAAGACCTGATGTCCGGATTCGATGATGTGCAAGGAGCAGGTAGGTCCAATTGCTTCCTGAAACCGATAGCCCCGGTTGGGAAGGATGATGCGGTCATGCCGGCCATAGACAAGAGTAACCGGGATGGATTCTTTTTTTACCTGCATCGCTATTCGTTTCAGATCGGGTTTGATCTTTCGCATTGTGGTCCACCGGCGATACAGATCGATTCGTACCTGCGGATTGCCAATGTAATAATGTACAAATTTGTAGATACTCGAATTGATCAGCTTAAACCTGTTCAACCCCCGGAGAAAGTGAAGAAAAATACCAGGATGCCGCATGGTGAATTGGAAAAGACGATTTCCGAGGATTGTTTGGGTAGAAAGCCAATACCAGAAATTCACTTTCAAGCCATCCGGAGCCAATAAAAAGATCTTGGTTACTTTGTTTGGATGATCCTGGTAGTATTGAAGAACCACCCGCCCACCGAGGCTATATCCCATCAGGGAGAGGTTATTCCCCGGCTTGTATCCACACGCATTTAATACCAATTCAATGACCTGGTTCCAACCAGGGAGGTCAAGATCTGCTTCCTGCCAATCCGTTTCCCCATGAAAAGGAAGATCAATGGCCAGGATCCTGAAATGATCGCCCAGGTATTTTTCCAAAAAAGCATAGGAACCAGCATTTTCACCATACCCGTGAAAACAAAGCAGGAAATGATTCCCTTGTCCCCCAAGCTGGTAGGCGATTTTAGACTGGTTATATGCAACAATTCCCGGAACCATGCCTACAAACGAAGGAAAAAATTTTGAAAACCGGATAGAAATATTAACTTTGAATTAGTTGCACAAACAACTATATGCCAAACAACCAATTTAAAAAAGGGGAGCTTTACAGTTTTATCACGGGTAAAGCCTCTACTGCAATAGCCCGGCGGTTACAGAAGAAGTTCAATGGATCGGACCTGAACTTAACGATTGAGCAATGGAGTGTTTTGTACCATTTGTGGAAGCAGGACGGTATCAGTCAGCAAGAGTTGTGCAATGCCACCTATCGGGACAAGCCCAGTATTACCCGGCTGGTGGACAATCTTGAAAAGTTAAACCTGGTCAAACGTGTGCCTTCGGCGCATGACCGAAGGATCAATCTTATTTATTTGACCAAACAGGCGCAGAAATTGCAGGAACAGACCATGGTGATGGCGGAGGAGACCTTGAATGAAGCGTTGGTCACGGTGCCTGCGGATAAGATCGAAGTATGTAAAGAGGTTTTGCAGATCGTATATGACAATTTGAAATAACTCAATTTTTAAACGCGTAACATTAAGTCTATGGCAACAGAAACCACAACGGTACGGGTACCC
This sequence comes from Chitinophagaceae bacterium, assembly GCA_033762195.1. Lineage (GTDB taxonomy): Bacteria > Bacteroidota > Bacteroidia > Chitinophagales > Chitinophagaceae > SpSt-398. The sequence goes on from JANRLV010000150.1 coordinate 83,664, forward strand.
AGGGGCGCCGAATGGCTGATCAAACCATCTTCGTCTGCCGATACTTTTATTCCGGAGGAGTTTACCGAGGAGCAGAAGATGATTCGTGACATGTGTAATCAGTTCCTGGACATGGAAGTGATGCCCAACCTGGATCGCATTGACAGCCTGGAGCCAGGTCTCATGCGTTCGCTGGTACAAAAGGCGGGTGAGCAGGGGTTGTTGTCCGTTTCCTTTCCGGAGGAGTATGGCGGTTTGGGGAAGGACTTCATCACGTCCACCATTGTCAATGACTATTTGGGTGCGGGGCATTCTTTTTCCGTAGCCATTGCCGCACATACGGGTATTGGCACCTTACCTATTTTGTATTTTGGAACAGAAGAACAGAAGAAAAAGTATATCCCTAAACTGATTAATGGGGAATGGGCCGGGGCGTATGGACTAACCGAACCCAATAGCGGATCGGATGCCTTGGGGGCCAAGACCAGTGCTAAATTGAGTGCAGATGGCAAACACTATATTTTGAATGGGCAGAAATGCTGGATTACGAATGGAGGTTTTGCCGATGTATTCACCGTGTTTGCCAAGATTGACGGCGACAAGTTTACCGGATTTATTGTAGAGAAAGGCACTCCTGGTTTCACCCAGGGACCGGAGGAGCATAAAATGGGGATCAAAGGATCATCCACGGTTCAGTTATATTTTCAGGATTGCCAGGTGCCTGTAGAGAATGTACTGGGTGAAATTGGGAAAGGGCATAAGATCGCGTTTAACATTCTGAACATTGGCCGGTTGAAACTTTGCGCGGCTGCCCTGGGCGGTGCCAAAAGAGCGTTGACTGAAACAGTTAATTATGCCATTACCCGTGAGCAGTTCAAACAACCGATATCGAATTTTGGCGCCATCAAACATAAGCTTGCTGAAATGGCGATCCGGATCTTCACGTGTGAAAGCGCCCTTTATCGCACGGCCGATCTGATTGATAGAAAGGAACATGAATTATTGGCGGCCGGGCAATCATTTAGCGAAGCTTTATTGGGTGGGGCAGAGGAATATGCCATTGAATGTGCCATGTTGAAAGTGAATGGTTCTGAAGTATTGGATTATGTGGTGGATGAGGGCGTTCAGGTGCATGGTGGTAACGGATTTAGCGCGGAGTATAATATTTCGCGGGCTTACCGCGATAGCCGTATCAACCGGATCTATGAAGGCACCAATGAGATCAACCGCTTGTTGACCCTGGATATGACCCTGAAACGTGCGATGCAGGGCCGCCTGGACCTGATGGGGCCGGCGATGTCGATTCAGAAAGAACTGATGAGCATTCCTGATTTTGGTTCCGGAGAAGAAGAGGCTTTTGCCGCTGAAAAGAAACTCATTGCCAACCTGAAGAAAGCGATCCTGATGACCGCTGGCGCGGCCGTACAAAAATTGATGATGAAGATCGAGAGCGAGCAGGAGATCCTGATGTCGATCGCGGATATGGCCATTGAGACCTATAATGCGGAAAGTGTACTGATGCGTGTAATGAAGTTGGTTGATAGAGATGGAGAACAAGCACAACAATTGAATCTGGATATTATGCGGACCTACCTGTTTGATGCGGCCGACAAGGTCAACAAATCAGGGAAAGACGCTATCAATGGTTTTGCCGAAGGTGATGAATTGCGAATGATCCTGATGGGATTGAAGCGGTTTACCAAGGCAGAGCCTTTTAATACCAAAGCAGCACGCAGACGGATAGCTGATAAAATGATCGAAGAAAAGAGGTATTGTTTTTAATCGATTCAATTATATCTCCAATACTCGGCTGTCTCCTTTTTGGGGGCAGCCTTTTTCATGGTGTTACGGTCTTCTGAAAAAATCTCGGAAAGTTCCCGGCGGGTAGTATGTACCTCTTCCAGTTTTCGTATCCGCTTGTTTTCGGTGACAAGACCTATAGCGAGAATGGTATTGTAAAGAATGGATACGATAAAATACAGCATAAAGGTATCTTCTGTGGCCTTTACCTGGAGTAAATAGTGAATGATATAGATAATCGTAAAGCAGGAATAGGCAAGGAGAATGGCTGAGGCCAGGATTGCTTTTCCATATGCCTTTTGATAGGTGGTGGCGATCTTAATGCGATGTATGAAAAAGGTAAAACTAAAGAAAAGGACGAGGGCCAATCCGGGTGCCATGGAAACAGCGATCGTATCCACAGTAAGTTTCTGCATATACAACAAAACACCCACCTCAAACAGGATATAAAGCAGGGTTAGCCTTTTCATCCATTTTCTCTGATTGGTTGTTTTGGCAAAAAGAAGCAGGAAGGTCATCATCAGGGGTACATCAACGAGGTTATTGGCCAGGCCAATGAAGTTTTCTACCCGGGTTGGCAGGTTGATGATGTCTTCTGTCATCAGGCTATAGGCAAAAGCGATAAAACAGTAGATCAGAAGAGCCAGATATACCCGAAACCGGTACAAGCGGAAATACGCCAACAGGAATACCGGGGCAAACAATGCAATCGTTGAAAGTAGACCTATAAAATACTGCGTGCTCATGGTCTGGTTTTGATAGGATAAGTGTTTCTATGTAAAAATAACGGCCGCCACCCTTAGCTGTTGCATGAATCGTAACCTTCTTTTTAAAATAAAGTAAAACCGCTCCGACCCCGCGTATTTTTACGCGAATTTTTTATGTTATTTTTTGGATTCTAAGGTTTTATAAGGAATTTTGCCGGGTTATCCAAGGACGAAAATCAGGTCATTTTTTGCCAAATTGCGATCTTCTTCCTCCCGGAATTTTGTTAATTTTCAGGTCAAATTATAATTCCAACAAATGTCTGCAGAAGCTGCCCAACCAATAGCCTTGACCGCCAAGGATTTTGCTACCGATCAGGAAGTGCGCTGGTGTCCCGGATGTGGCGATTATTCCATTCTCGCCCAGGTTCAGAAAGTGATGCCTACTTTGGGTATTCCCAAAGAAGATATCGTCATCGTTTCTGGTATCGGATGTTCTTCGCGTTTCCCCTATTACATGAATACGTATGGGATGCACTCGATCCATGGTCGCGCTACCGCGATTGCCAGTGGATTAAAGGCTTCGCGCCCGGAGTTGAGTGTATGGATCGTTACCGGTGACGGCGACAGCCTGAGTATCGGCGGTAACCATACCATCCATTTGTTGCGCCGCAATTTTGATGTGAATGTTTTACTTTTCAATAACCAGATTTACGGGTTGACCAAGGGCCAGTACTCTCCTACATCAGAAATGCAGAAGGTGACCAAGTCAACTCCCTACGGAAGCATTGACCATCCTTTTAATCCCCTGGCCCTGGCCATGGGTGCGGATGCTACTTTTATTGCCCGTAGTATGGACCGTGACCCCAAACATATGCAGGCCATGCTGCTCCGTGCAAGTCAGCATAAAGGTTCTTCGTTCCTGGAGATCTACCAGAATTGCAACATCTTTAATGATGGTGCCTTTGAAATATTTACAGAAAAATCTACCAAAGCCGAAGAAACCCTCTTCCTGGAACAAGGCAAACCCCTTGTCTTTGGCGCCAATAGCGACAAAGGGATCAAGCTCGACGGATTCACCCCCAAAGTGGTTTCACTAAGTGAGGGGCATAGTGCCGACGATCTCTGGATCCATGATGAAGGGGATATCTATAAAGCACAGGTGCTGGTCCGCATTTTCGATGATCCTCGTGCAGGTAACCATTTGCCCAGGCCCTTTGGTGTATTCTATCAAACACAACGCCCCTGCTACGAAGACATGATGGCGATTCAGGTTGATGAAGCCAAGGCCCGGAAGCCGGCTGACCTGGATAAGCTGTTAAGGGGGAATGAGGTTTGGACGATCAACTAGTGCAATTCTCAAATTATTTTAAAACTCTTTCGGTGATACGCGCATAGCCCGTGTTCCTCGATCGCTTTGCGGTGGGCCAGCGTTCCATAGCCTTTATTGGATAGCCAATTGTACTGCGGAAATTCTTCATGCAGTTTCTTCATGTATTCATCCCGGTGCGTCTTTGCCAGAATCGAAGCAGCCGCAATGGAGGCATAGGTTCCATCCCCTTTTACAAAACACCGGTGGGGGATACCAGGGTATTTGATAAAACGATTTCCATCAATGAGCAATAATCCCGGACGTTGTGAAAGCCCGGTGATGGCCTGATGCATGGCCCGGATAGAAGCCTTTAATATATTGATCTCATCTATTTCCTGATGTGAAACAGAGGCCACCTGCCAGGCAATGGCTTTTTCTTCGATCACGATGCGGAGTTCATCCCGGTGTTTTTCCGGGATCTTTTTAGAGTCGTTGAGCAGGGGATGGTAGAAATCGGGCGGTAATATGACCGCCGCGGCAAAAACCGGTCCCGCATAACAACCCCGCCCGGCTTCATCACACCCGGCTTCGATCATATATTCCTGGAAAAATGGCTGGAGCATTTACTGGGGCAAATTAGGGAATCCCGTTTATTAAAACCATAACCCCTGATGTCCCAAAAGTTGGTAGCGGAAACCTGTACCGGAGATTGCCGGGTAATCTGGTAAAATAAGTTGAACAAAACCAGGTAAATCCTTTTACCGCATTCTACCTTTGCTCCCTGTATGGAAAGGCAATTTGAATCAGCAGGAGCAAAGAAGGTAGCGATCTGGATCCTTATCGGGGTAGCCATGGTCATTGTGCAGGTAGTATTGGGTGGAGTTACCCGGTTAACCGGTTCTGGTCTCTCCATTACAGAATGGGATGTGCTTACCGGTACCCTTCCTCCCTTGTCGCACAGCGCCTGGTTAGCTGCATTTGAAAAATACAAAGCCACCCCTCAGTTCAACCTGCTCAATTTTGACATGACCCTGGGGGATTTCAAATTCATTTATTTCTGGGAATGGTTTCACCGGCTTTGGGCCCGTTTGATCGGCGTGGTATTTTTGATCCCCTTCTTCATCTTTTTGCGAAAAGGATATATCCGGTCCAATATGGTCAAGCCATTGATCATTCTCTTTTTACTTGGTGCCATGCAGGGAGCTGTGGGTTGGATCATGGTGGCGAGTGGGCTGGAAGGTGATGCGATCTATGTGGCACCCATTAAACTCGGACTTCATTTTGTACTGGCCCTTACGCTCTTTGCCTATCTGTGCTGGTTTGCCCTACAGCTTTGGATACCTCGCCAGGAGATTCGTGTACACCGTGGAATAAACACACATACCTGGGTGATCCTGATCTTACTACTGATTCAGCTATTCTTTGGCGCCCTGATGGCCGGACATAAAGCCGCGACAGCCGCCCCTACCTGGCCCGATATCAATGGTGAATGGATACCTCAACTTGTACTTCAGCCGGCAGATGGTTGGCTAAGCCTGGTAGAAAACCGGATCACCATACATTTTGTCCATCGGGGGATCGCCTACTTATTGTTCTTACTTGTAATATGGCAGAGCATCCGGTTGTATCGATTCTCCCGTCGCCAGGGTTTAATTGGTAAAACGTGGTACTACCCGCTTATGTTGGTCTTGCTACAATTACTGCTGGGTATTTTATCCGTTTTAAAAAGCCCGGGTATCGTTCCTGGTCGTTGGGGATTGTTTGAATGGATGGCGCAGCTTCATCAAATAGTGGCCATGTTTTTGCTATTATCCCTGCTGATGAGCGCTTACCTGATGCGGAGAAAAGCCTAGAGTGTTGTATCTTTCATAGCGCCTTCCCGGTTAAACAATCTTCCTGCATGAAGCGAAAAGCGATTCAAAGCTGGTTCAGCGGACTTCTCTATTCATTTCCCGTGCAATTGGTATTCCTGCATTTCAGGAAGTACCAGATTCTTCTGTTGTTCTGGTTCATCCTTTTCACAACGGTCAACAGTTCTTTCATGCATGGGTTTGGTGCCGACTCGCTTTACCTCGCCCCTGAATACCTCGGAGATGTGAATGCGGTAGCATCTGCCATTGTCGGAATGGCTTTTGGAATGTTCATCATGAGTTGGAATATTACCACCTTTATTCTCTTTAGCCGACAGTTTCAGTTTCTGGCCGCCACAACCAATCCATTTTTAAAATACTGCATTAACAATAGCCTGATCCCGATCTTTTTTCTTGTATTTTATTTTTTCAAAGCTTATTCCTTTGGCCGGTATAAAGAATTATTTACAACCAATGAGATACTCTTTCTAACCGGCGGCTTTTTATTTGGGCTTGTGTTGATGCTGGCTGCTTCTTTTGCGTACTTCTTTGGGGCCGATAGGACGATCTTTAAACGATTACAACCAATCATCAATAATCCCAAGGAATATATCCAAACCCTTAAACCGATAGCGCGAGAGGTTAGTGACGATAGCCTGATGCGGGTAAAATCTTACCTGAACACGCCTTTATCCCCGGCCAAGCCCCGAAAAGTAGGACACTATACCCGGCAATACATTGATACCGTTTTTAAACAACACCACTTTGCCGCCGTACTCTCTGTATTCATCGCTTTTCTCTTTCTCATCCTCATTGGGTTTTTTCTTGAAGTACGGTTGTTTCAGATCCCAGCTGCTGCCAGCATTACGGTGGCTTTCGCCATTCTGATCGGGCTAAGCGGAGCCTTTACTTATTTTTTGCAAAGCTGGAGTATACCTTATCTCATTTTGCTCGTGGTTGTCTTGAATGTTTTTTACCAAAAAAACTGGATCGATCCGCGTAACAAAGCTTATGGCCTCAATTATCAAAACAATACTGAACGGCCGGTATATGGGCAGGAGACATTGCGCCAGCTGGCTTCACCGGCCAATATCACGGCTGACAGTTTGCAAATGATCGGCATATTGGAAAAATGGAAAGCCCGGCAGAAAGAAGAGAAACCGGTATTCACCATTTTATGTACCAGCGGAGGAGGTACAAGAAGCGCCACCTTTACCCTGAGTACCCTTCAGCAACTCGACAGCCTGACGGGCGGGGAGATCATGCGCAATACATTTTTGATTACAGGTTCATCCGGTGGAATGATCGGTGCCACATATTTCCGTGAATTGTACCGGCAGCGTGAACTTGGCTCACCCATTAAGGTACAAGACAAAAGGTATGTGGATGATATTGCCCGCGATCTGTTGAATCCTTTGTTTTCTTCTTTTGTAGCCCGTGACCTGGTTTCACCGGCGCACAAATTCAAAGTTGGGCCGTATACCTATGCCAAGGACCGGGCCTATGCCTTTGAAAACAAATTGGATGAAAACACGCATGGTTTTTTAAATAAGCAATTGGGTGATTATAAAGAGGACGAAGCGAACGCACGGATACCATTGATCTTTTTTAATTCGGTGATCACGCGCGACAGCCGCAAACTGGTGGCGTCTACACAGCCCGTCCGATTCATGATGCAACCTCTGCAGGATTCTTTACGTGTACCCAGACTGGAACCCGATGCACTTGATTTTGTCAGCTTTTTTGCTCAACAGGATCCATACAATCTTCGGATATTAACTGCCCTTCGAATGAATGCCACTTTCCCGGTGGTATTGCCTAACGTTTGGCTGCCATCCAAGCCGGTAATTGATGTGATGGATGCCGGGTTGAGGGATAATTATGGACAGGAGACCGCACTCCGGTTTCTCACTTTCTTTTATGATTGGCTGCAACAAAATACAAGAGGAGTGATGATCATCCAGATCCGTGACCGCAAACCCGGTAGTTGGGATTATCCCTTTGAATCGGAGAATGTCACCGATCATTTGACCAAACCATTCTTACTCCTGCAACACAATTGGTATAAGATGATGGAGTTTTCCCAAAATGACGTACTTAGTTATTATGCGGCACAACATCCTAGTGCGGTTAAGATCAATTTTCTGTATACATCGGCCAAAGAGGATAGCAAGGCGGCATTGAATTTTCATCTTACCCGCCGCGAAAAAGCAGATATTCTTCAATCAATCCGCTCACCTTATAACCAGGTGATTTTTTTACGGGTAAAGGAAATATTGACAAAACCTAAGCCGGACAAATAAGCCGAAAACAACCCGGTTTGATCTCAATTTCCAGCTCATCAGGCGTATTGGCCGGATCGCCATCAATGTGCATGGGTGCCTGGTCCTTGTTGATGATGCGTAGTGAACGGGTTTGAAAATAAATGATCGGTTGATGGAGGGAAGACTCCAATCCTTTTAATCGTCCGGCCAATACCTGTCTGATCAGGTTGAAAAGCAGCATGGGCTTGGCTGTTTTTTTCACAATGACCACATCCAGCATGCCATCTGATAAAAGGGCTTCGGGTGCGATCGTTACATTATTTCCAAATTGATTGCTATTGGCGATACTGATAAAGAAAGCTTCACTGGTAAAGCGGAAGCCTCCGTTTTCAATGATGAATTGATAGGGTTTTGCCGAAAAAAAGTTTCGGCTGACCAGGGAAGCATAAGTGCCTAATCCTCTTTTTGGTTGATGCGAGAATTCATGGGCTACTTTGGCATCAAATCCTAACCCGGCCAGCATACAGGCGAACTGTCCATTTAGGGTAAAACCATCAATGGCTCTGGCTACTCCGTCAAATATAACAGCCAGTGCTTTTTTGGGATCTTTTGAGATGCCAGCTGCCAACGCGAGGCCATTTCCCGATCCGCAAGGGATGACACCAAAGCGAAGGTCAAGGTCCATCAAACCATTCACGACCTGGCTTACCGTGCCATCGCCTCCGGCAATCGCAACATCCGTAACCCCTTCTTCTTTTACTATGGGATGAAGAAAACTGTAATCACCGCTGGCGACGCTTGGATAAATTAAATAGGGGATTCCCCGTTTCTGCGTTTCTTTTTCCACGAATTGTTGAAGATCCGCTTTGGCCCTTGTGCCGGATATCGGGTTGATGATATAGAGGATCTTGCGTGGCATGGGGGAGCGAAATTATCGAAATATCTTGAAACGTGAGGGGTGAGACGTGAGACGTGAGGCTTCTCACGCCTCACGTCTCACGTAGTCTTCCGCCCCATCGCTCCCTCACCACTTCAGCAACGCACTCGCCCAGGTAAACCCGCTACCAAACGCTGCGAGGCAAACGAGATCGCCTTTTTGTATCAGGCCATTTTGCCAGGCTTCGCAGAGGGCGATGGGCACGGAGGCGGCGGTGGTATTTCCGTAGCGTTGGATATTATTATAAACCTGATCATCGCGGAGACCGAGTTTTTTCTGTACAAACTGACTGATACGTAAGTTGGCCTGATGCGGGATGAGCACTTTAATATCAGCGGGTGTATATCCATTGGCCTGCAGGGCTTCCATGATCACAGCCGGAAATTTTTCCACGGCGATCTTGAAAACAGTTGGCCCATCCATATTGGGAAAATTTTGTGCGTTATCGATCATCGCATGGCTCATGAACATTTCCCCAATCTCCGCTTCGGTGAAATCGGCCAGTTTTTGTGAGGACCAGTGATTGGCATGTGTGCCGGGATTATACATGGCAAGAATTTCCGCATTGCCACCATCGCTGTGAAGGTGGGAACTCAGAATGCCTTGTTCCGGGTCATTGGTGGGTTGTAATACCACTGCACCAGCGCCATCGCCAAAGATCACAGATACATTTCGGCCGCGGGTAGAAAAGTCAAGACCAAAAGAATGTTTCTCACTCCCGATCACCAGGATATTTTTATACATACCGCTTCGGATGAACTGATCTGCCACACTAAGGGCATATACAAAACCGGAGCATTGGTTGCGTACATCGAGGGCACCGATCTCTTTCATTTTTAATGCCCGTTGAACCAGTACGCCACAACCTGGGAAATAATAATCGGGAGATAACGTGGCGAAGACAATAAAATCAATATCCTGCGGGGTGATGCCAGCCCTTTCAATAGCTACTTTGGCGGCTTCGATGCCCATGGTGGCAGTAGTTTCTTCGGTACGATGCGCGTAACGACGCTCTTTAATACCTGTTCTTTCCTGAATCCATTCGTCACTTGTTTCCATGTATCGGGTAAGGTCCTGGTTGGTCATTACATTCGATGGGACATACATTCCGATGCCAGCGATAAAGGAGCGGGGCATAAGCGATCGTTTTGGGGAGGGAAGTTAGGGTAAAATCGCGATTTACTATTCACGCTCCACCACTCTGAAAAACTCCCGGTCAAATATTCCGAAATAGGTGTCGGCATCAAATTCTTCAAAATAGGGAATGAACTTGCGTAGGTTTTTGCGTACATCTTCCGGATAAGCGAGCAGATAAGCCATTTTATCTTCTCCAAAAGGTCGGATCGACACCTGGGTGGTTGGCGCGGGCATCCCATTGATGCCATACATCTTATTGGCGATTTCACTGGCATTGGGATAACCCCATTTTTGCATCCGGATTTTCAACCAGGTATCAACGATCTCCTTTTCCATGTGGTCAGTATATACGGATTGGTAAACACGCTGGGCGGATAATGTATTTTGCTGAAACAGATCGAGAGTAAGCTGGCTGATGAAGATATGTTCGGGATGCCCATAACCCCCTTTTACATTGTCGAGGGTAAAAATTACAGAAGGATTGAACGCGTTTATTTTTTCAATAAGAGCATTTTTCACCTTCTCCGAGTAAAACTGTTCTTTGAATTGTTCCAGTGGAATGGGCAGGTAGGGATTTTTCATTGTATCGAGACCTTTTCGATATAGGCCATCAGCCAATATTTCCCGATTTCCTTCACAGATTAATACCGCAGGATGAATATTGGTTCCCTTGGCTTGGTGAGTGGTAAAACTTAGTTGCCAGATCTTCCAGCCTTTTGATTTTAATTTGGCGATCGTTCCGGCCATGGCACAATCATCATCATCATGTGCCACTATGATCAGTGCATTCTTATTGGAAATTGTGTCCAGGTACTGGTCTTCGGGAAAGGTTTCTGTGGCGGCAAAGCTGCGGAGTTCGTCCAGGGTAGGCTTTTTCTGACCACAACTGAATAAAAACGTCAATAGAATAAGAATACCGGCAATAGGCATCTTTTTCATGTAGGTTGGTTTGGGTTTAAATAAATTTGTGCGGTGGTTGCAGAGGATAGTGGAGTTCGAACCGCTACCTAAACGGCAGGTAGGATGAAAAATTGTTTTTTAAATGTTAATGAGTTATAACAATTTGGTTTATGAGTGTTCAAAAGGCATATGATCAGTGGGCATCTCAGTATGATAGCAATGAGAACAGAACGCGTGATCTGGAAGCCCGGTCCTTACGGGAAACCTTGTCTGCTATTGAATTTGATTCCTGCCTGGAGTTGGGTTGTGGTACAGGAAAAAATTCAGCGTGGCTGGCTACAAGAACGAGCGATTTGTTATCGGTGGATCTTTCCGGGGAAATGCTGGCCAAAGCGAGGGAGAAAGTAAAAGATTCACACGTACAGTTTAAGCAGGTTGATCTTTTGGGAGAATGGAGTTTTGCTGAAAAGGGGTATGATTTGGCTGTTTTTAGTTTGGTATTGGAGCATATAGAGGATCTTACTGAAGTGTTTCGCAAACTGGCAAAAGCGGTCAAACCCGGAGGATACGTATATATTGGAGAATTACACCCCTTCAAACAGTATATGGGATCAAAGGCGCGGTTTGAGACAGAGAATGGAACAGAGGTGGTGACCTGTTATGATCATCATCTCTCGGATTTTACCTTGGCTGGAGAGGTAAACGGCTTTCGCGTGGTAACTTTAAGGGAGTATTTTGATGGGGAAACGAGAGAAGGTGTGCCACGAATTTTGACGATCTTGTTTCAAAAGGTTGGAATTTAAGTGTCGCCGGAGGCGACTTTCTATGGTGCGGAACCGGGGATTCCGCACAGCTTCAGATTCCAATTAAATTGATAATTAGTAAAAAGTAAATATGACAACCTGCCAACAACTCGCTAAACACCTGCGTGAGGTTCATTTTGGAAAAAACTGGACCTGGGTGAACATGAAAGATTCCCTGGCCGGGCTTTCCTGGAAACAAGCCACTCAGAAAGTCGGTGATTTTAACACCATTGCCGTCCTGGTCAATCATTGTACCTATTACGTTCGGATACAGCAGAAAGTGCTGATGGGATTACCGCTGGAAGGAAATGATCATTTGAGTTTTGAAGAACCAGCCATTCATTCACAGAAAGACTGGGATGCGTTTTTGGAAAAGACCTGGGAAGAAGTAGAGGCACTGGCGCAACTTATTGAGCAAATGCCGGAAAGCCAATTGAATGAGATATTCAGGGAGAAAAAATATGGCACGTACCACCGAAACCTGATGGGCATGATCGAACATACCCATTATCATCTGGGGCAAATGGTTTTACTGCGGAAATGGATTGAATCAAATTGAATGCATTAATTATTTATTATGAACATCCGCAACTTTGAATTCAAAGCCCGTGTGCCTGATACCACCCCTTTTGAGGAAATGCTTCTCAACAAGCAACCTGTGTTCAAAGGAATCGATCACCAGATAGATACATATTTTAATGTGCCCAAGGGCAGGCTTAAGTTGAGAGAGGGCAATATCGAGCATGCATTGATTCAGTATGACCGCGAGGACCTGGCGGGCAGTAAGCTTTCGCGCGTGGTGTTGTATCGCCATTCACCCGATCCGGCGTTGAAACAAATACTTACGCACCAGTTTGGCGTCAAGACGATTGTTGACAAACACCGGAAAATCTACTTTATTGGCAATGTGAAATTTCATTTTGACCGGGTGGAAGGACTGGGCCAATTCATCGAGGTGGAAGCCATTGACTCAGAGAATAAACTTTCCACTGAGGAATTGAAGAAACAGTGTGATGGGTATTTTCAGTTTTTTGGATTGAAAGCCGAGGCGCTTCAGGATAGATCATATAGCGATATGCTGTTACAATGATTTTTCTTTCTCGCGTCCGTCTTAATCCTGGCACCCGCCGCGAGGAACAATTCTCCGTAACTTTAGAAAAACCAGAAAATGACACGCTCGGTCCTCACCCTTTTACTGCTTTTTCTTTACACCCAAACTATTGGCCAGACCAAGGTTAGTTCCGTTTATACTACACCGACCGAAAATTGGATAGATGGCCAGCCCGTACAAATAAGTAAAGCCACCCATGAACCGCAGGCGGAGGTGTATCTTTCCCAACCCTTGCAGTCCATTGAGGGATTTGGAACCTGTTTCAATGAATTGGGATGGACCTCGCTTTCCCTATTGACAGAGAAAGACAGGGAAACTATTCTCCGCGAAATGTTTTCTCCGGGTGTGGGTGCCAATTTTACTATTTGCCGAATGCCCGTTGGCGCCAATGATTTTTCGACAAATTGGTATTCCTATAACGAAACCCCGGGTGATTTTGACATGAAGCATTTCACCATCGCACATGATAAAGAAACACTGATTCCATTTATCCATGCCGCCCAGCGATATAACCCCCGGTTGAAGATCTGGGCATCGCCCTGGTCACCTCCTTCCTGGATGAAATACAACGGTCACTATGCTGCACGAAGTGTGTTGGGAAATGCGGACTTTATCTCTGAAGAGTGGGGCATGGACCTGCGCGGGATCAACAATGGGTTAGCGCCGGAAAAAGAAGGCAAAGAAGGCACGGATATGTTTATTCAGGAGGAAAAGTATTTTAAAGCCTACACCCTGTATTTTAAACGTTTTGTTGAGGCATACCGAAAGGAGAAGATCAATATTCAAATGGTGATGCCCCAGAACGAATTCAACTCAGCCCAGGTTTTTCCCAGTTGTACCTGGACCGCGGCCGGACTGACCAATTTTGTAAGCTATCTCGGCCCCGCCATGAAGGAAGAGGGCGTAGCGCTTTATTTTGGAACCATGGAACGCGGAAACCACAAACTGGTAGACACATTGCTCACGGATCCGCGTACGAAACCATTTGTTTCCGGCGTAGGGTTTCAATGGGCCGGAAAAGATGCCATAGCTGCGATCCACCAGCAATACCCCAATTTATCGCTGTATCAGACCGAACAGGAATGTGGAAACAGCAAGAATGATTGGAAACATTGCCTTCATGCCTGGGACCTGATGAAACACTATTTGACAAACGGGGCATCAGCCTATATGTATTGGAATACCTCCTTAAAACAAGGAGGTATCAGTACCTGGGGTTGGAAACAAAACTCACTGGTAAGTGTGGATACAGTTAACCGAAGCTATACCTACAATCCGGAGTATTACCTGCTGAAACATGTGAGTCACTTTGTTAAACCAGGCGCACGACTTTTGGCAACGAGTGGCCAATTTTCAGATATGCTGGCTTTTTTAAACCCGGACAAAAGTGTAGTGATCGTTGTGGCCAATCAATCAAAAGAAACAAAAACCTATACCATTCGTATGGGCGAAAAGGAGATTAGACCTATATTGAAACCCGAATCATTTTACAGCTTTCACATTCAATAAGCCATCCTTTCATGAACTATAGAACATTTGAGACCGACCGATTATTTATACGCCCAACCGTAGAAGAAGACGCAGCTTTTATACTTGAACTATTGAATACTCCAAAATGGATCCAGTTTGTTGGTGACCGAAACGTTCATACCGAAGCGGATGCCCAGAACTATATCCGTATGCGGATGATGCCTCAATTGGAGCGTTTGGGATATTCAAATAATACAGTGATCCTCAAAGAGGGTATGGTGAAGATCGGTGTGTGTGGGCTGTATGACCGGGAAGGGTTGGATGGTGTGGATATTGGATTTGCCTTTTTGCCCGATTATGAAGGAAAGGGCTATGCTTATGAAGCCAGCAGCCGGGTGGTTCGGGCAGCCCGGGAGGATTTTGGTATTACCTCTATAAAAGCGATTACGATTGAGGAGAATGCCTCTTCGAGAAGATTGCTTGAAAGGCTCGGGTTGAAATTTCAGCAAAAAATGTTCTTGGAAGGTGATCCGGTGGAGCTGATGTTGTATGAAATGAATTTGAAAATGAAAATTTGTGTGTACTGCGCTTCCAGTGCCCAGATCGATCAAAAGTATTTTGAAGCCACAGAAACCCTGGCACGTGAATTTGTAAAACAAGGCGTAGAGGTGGTATATGGAGGTGGGGCCATTGGGTTGATGGGTAAATTGGCGGATACAGTGCTTGAAGAGGGAGGAAAGATCAAAGGCATCATGCCCCAGTTCATGAATGAGATTGAATGGGCCCACAAGAAGGTTTCTGATTTTGAATTTACCCGGAACATGCACGAACGAAAGGCCCGCTTTCTCGAAGGTATCGACGGAGTGGTGGCGCTTGCCGGGGGCACTGGCACCCTGGAAGAGTTGCTGGAAGCGATTACGCTCAAAAGACTGGGACAGTTTACAAAACCTATCATCATCTTAAATACGGCAGGATTCTATGATCCGCTAAAACAAATGCTCCAACGTTGTGTAGATGAACGTTTCATGGATGAAAGACACCTGGATTTGTGGTGTTTTGTGGATGAACCGGGTGATGTGCTGGATGCCATCCGGAAGGCCGCTCCCTGGGACACTAATGCCATCCATTTTGCGACCAAAAAATAGCCATTCTCTAAGCACTCCATAGCGGCTTGGCATCCTGGCGGTTAAGGTTTACCGCAAATACACCCAGACACCGATGAGCGGGAGGGTTTAAGGAATTTTGGGTATTTTCATGGTGTATATGTTCAAACAGATAAAGAAGAATTTTGAATTGATCGCGTGGATAGCCGGACTGTCCTACCTGTTCTTTCTCGACATTTCGGGCGGAGAGCATTTCACCCTTTGCTTCTTCCGTTTACTTGGTTTTGAGCATTGCCCGGGTTGTGGAATTGGCCGGAGCATCCACTGCGCCATGCATTTTGACTGGTCATCCAGCTGGTATTACCACTGGTTGGGAATTCCCGCCCTTGGAATTATTATTTTCCGTATCATTACACTCTTAAAAAATAACCTCCATGGAAGGACTTCCTCAAAACCTGCTTATGACCATCCCTGATCTTCAACCTGAAGAAATGATGGGAATTAAAGAATTGACAAAAGACATGACCGATAGCCAGCGACAGAATTTCATTATGCTGTATAGTGGCAAAAGAAAGAAACCTCAGGAGATCCTCATCATGGCCTGTATCGGGTTTCTGGGTATCGCCGGTATTCAGCGTTTTGTGATAGGCCAGATCGGTATGGGAATACTTTATCTGCTGACCAGTGGTCTTTGTCTCATCGGAACGATCATTGACGTCGTGAACCATAAGAAAATGGCCACCGATTACAATCTGAAACAGATGTATGAGGCGGGAACGATGGCGAAGAGCATGTAGTGAACGACTGGTTGTGAGACGTGAGGCGTGAGACGTGAGACGTGAGACGTGAGACGTGAATCGTGAGACGTGAGACGTGAGACGTGAATCGTGAGACGTGAATCGTGAAATGTCGGACTTATATATAAATCGGTCACCACTCACCATTCACTATTCACCATTCACATCTCACGTCTCACACCTCACGCCTCACGCTTCTCGCTTCACATCCCCAAAACCTCCCGCGCAAACCTTTCACACTCCCTCTCCACTGCTGCCACATCCTTTGATTTAATATAAGAACCAAGGACATGGTCTCCCGCGCCGGGTATGGGAACCGCCCTTTTCAAACTATCGGGTGTACTCAACTGTCGAAACATCCTTTTCATAGCAGACACTTTTACCACTTCATCCTGATGGTCTTCATCTTTAAAATAGTAGAGTAGGAGCGTAGGTTGTTTGACCCGTTCAAAGGTGGATTTCTTCATGGTTGTTTCCAGCAGTTCCTCTAATTGCACGGCGGCCTCCATGCGGTAAGGTGTATTCCAGTATTGTTTGTAAAGGCGGGAGGTATCCTTGGGTACATTGTATTTGCCCTGAACGGCCCTCGCGATCTGTAATCCCCAGTGATTATTCAGCAACCAGGCATTGGGGTCATTGATCTCGATGTTGGGGGATAGCAGGAGAAGGCTGTGGATCTCCGGGTATTCGGCGGCGAGTTTCAACGCCAGGGTTCCACCCGTAGAGGTAGACATCAGGATCACCTTTTTTCCCAGCCGTTTTCCAATGGCATAGGCCTGTTTAGCCGATTCCCACAAATTATCGGCGGTCATATTCAGGAGTTGTTCGCTGGTATCAATACCATGTTCGGCTAACCGTGACAGATAGAGATTACAACCAAATTTTTTGGCGAAGTTCAAGTGTACAGGATCACCCTCTTCCTGCGACGCGGAGAAACCATGAAGATAAACCACGGCATATTCGGTCATCTCCCGGGTGCTATCGTTTAGCCAAACAATGCGTGCCTCATTATCCGGGCGCAAACGGTGTGCTGCCTCCTGGCTGCGGATAAAGCCCTCCAGTTCCGCCGGTTGTTGTGGCAATTCCGGAAGGGTAACAGCTAGTTTGGGCGAGTTGGGTTGGGGCCCGAAAAAATAGACGACGATAAATAGAACGATCAGAATACCCAGGAATTTGAGGAATCGCATAAGCACTGTTTTAATAAAATTAATTATTGCTAATCGATTCCGGGTCACCAACTAAGAGTTAATAATCAATTATTAATAATTAATAATTTGCCCCCCCCGGTTAATTAGCGTACCTTTGCGGCTTCAATTTTTGAGGAGTATGGAAATCAGAAACATAGCCATCATTGCCCACGTTGACCACGGTAAAACTACCCTGGTAGACAAGATCTTACATGCCACCAAGGTGTTCCGGGACAACCAGGAAACCGGTGACCTGATCATGGATAGCAATGACCTGGAGCGTGAACGCGGAATCACCATTTTTAGCAAAAACGCCGCCGTATTATATAAAGGGGTCAAGATCAATGTGATCGACACTCCTGGCCACGCCGACTTTGGCGGGGAAGTGGAAAGGGTACTGAAAATGGCCGATGGGGTAATCCTGCTCGTGGATGCCTTTGAAGGACCCATGCCACAAACACGGTTTGTATTGCAAAAAGCCTTGCAACTGAGTCTGCACCCGATCGTTGTGATCAATAAAGTGGACAAACCAAACTGTCGTCCTGATGAAGTGCATGATGCCATTTTCGAACTCTTCTTCAATCTGGATGCCACCGAGGAACAACTCAATTTCCCAACCTATTACGGTTCCGGAAAGAATGGTTGGTTCAACGACTCGTTGACCCAAATCGAAGGAATTGATCCCTTGCTGGATGGTATCCTGAAACATGTACCGCAACCAACGGTCAACGAAGGGAACCTGCAAATGCAGATTACTTCGTTGGATTATTCTTCTTTCCTTGGACGTATTGCCATCGGTAAAGTAAATCGTGGCTCTATCAAGGAGAACCAACCGATCTGTTTGATGCAAACAGAGGGTAAGATCAAGAAGTCACGTGTGAAGGAATTGTATGTGTTTGAAGGAATGGGCAAGAAAAAAGTATCCGAAGTGCTGGCGGGCGACCTTTGTGCAGTAGTAGGATTGGAAGATTTCAATATTGGTGATACCATTGCCGATTTTGAAAACCCCGAAGCCCTGCCCGTTATCAGTGTGGATGAGCCCACGATGAGCATGACCTTTTCCATCAACAACTCACCTTTCTTTGGTAAGGATGGAAAATTTGTTACCAGCCGCCACCTTCGTGACCGGTTGCTGAAAGAAACAGAAAAGAACCTGGCCCTTCGTGTGGAAGACACCGACAGCGCCGATAGTTTTCTGGTGTATGGACGCGGTATCCTCCACCTGGGGGTACTTGTGGAAACCATGCGCCGGGAAGGATATGAACTGACCGTGGGTCAACCTCAGGTATTGGTGAAGACCATTGATGGCAAGAAATGTGAACCCTATGAGACCCTGGTCGTGGATGTACCCCAGGAATTTGCGAGTAAGGTAATCGACCTCGTGACCCGTCGCAAGGGTGAGATGCACGTGATGGAAACCAAGGGGGAAATGCAACACCTGGAATTTGATATCCCTTCGCGTGGACTGATCGGTCTGCGTACCAATATGCTGACCAACACAGCCGGTGAAGCCGTAATGAACCACCGGTTTAGTGAATACAAACCCTGGAAAGGACCCATCCCTGGCCGGAACAACGGCGTACTGATCGCCAAAGAGCCGGGATCTACCACCGCCTATTCCATTGATAAATTACAAGACCGTGGGTTCTTCTTTGTTGACCCGGGAGAAGATGTATATGCCGGAATGATTATCGGGGAAAACAACAAACCAGGCGATCTGGTTGTTAATCCCAATGAAGGAAAGAAATTGACGAATATGCGCGCGAGTGGCAGCGATGGTACCGTGAGCATTCCTCCGAAGCGGCAGATGACCCTCGAAGAATGTATGGAATATATTCAGGGCGATGAGTGTATTGAGGTGACACCCAATTTCATCCGGATGCGGAAAGCGGTGCTCAACGAGGAAGAAAGAAAGAAACAAGCCAAGAAACTCGGAGCCGAAGCCCTATAATCATAGCTCTCTGGCGTCATGGCAGTAAAAACTTTACTGCCATGACGCCAGAAGGATAAGGAACACCAAAGAGAATAATGTAAATTGTGATATGCTTAGAAGGTTGATTATATCATTTACTTTTCTCCTTTTATCGCTGAGTACCTGGGCGCAGTGTTCCGTTTGTACCCGTACCGCCCAGCAATTGGGCGAGGAACCCGCCAAAGGGTTGAATGCCGGTATCCTCTACCTGGCCGCCTTGCCCCTGACGATCATCGGGGTGGTTTTTTACCAATGGAAGAAAAATAGGCAGTAGGATTTGTTCGGCTCCCTGCGCCTAATAGCTAAAAGCTATTAGCTTCCAGCACTTATTCTCCATTTTTACAATTGCTTTGAATGAAATAGATTTGGTATCAACCAAAATCTACCTGCATGCGCCCACTCCTGCTCCTTTTGCTCATTCTCCTATCCGGGATATTGTATTCCCAAGCCCTGCCAACGATTGAAGAAAAGACCAAAGGTCTCGAACGGAAAGAAGGGTTTGTTCCTTTTTATTGGGATGAAAACACTGGTAAGTTCTGGTTGGAAATATCGCGTCTTGACCAGGATTTTCTTTACCAGCTTTCTCTTCCGGCCGGACTTGGTTCCAACGATATCGGACTTGACCGGGGATTGTTGGGTGGCACACATGTGTTACGCTTTAAGAAAACCGGCCGGAAAATACTGGCAGTTCAACCCAATTTCGATTACCGGGCACTCTCCAATGATCCACGGGAGAAAACGGCTGTGGAGCAATCATTTGCCCAGTCGGTGCTTTGGGGATTTACCGTTGAAGCACAAACCGGTGACCGCTGGCTGGTAGATGCCACTGATTTTTTACTGCGTGATGCCATGCTGGTGGCTACCCGGCTACGGAGAATGCAACAGGGAAACTTCACGTTTGACAAAACACGCTCTGCCTTTTTTCCCGAACGCATCCGCAATTTCCCCCTGAATACAGAGGTGGAAACCACGATCAGTTTTACCAGCAGTGATGGGTCTGCCGGGGGTTACTTAAGGTCGGTTAGTCCCTCCGATGAAGCGATCACCGTGCGTATGCACCATTCTTTTGTGCAATTGCCGGATCCTGGCTATACGCCCAGGGAATTTGATCCACGTTCCGGATTTATTCCTATTTCCTATTTTGATTACAGTACGCCCGTTTCGGAGCCGATCGAGAAGAAATTCATTATCCGGCACCGGTTGGAAAAAAAGGATCCTAATGCTGCAAGAAGTGAGGCCGTTGAACCGATCGTTTATTATCTCGATAATGGCACACCCGAACCTATTCGCTCCGCACTGTTGGATGGTGCGGCCTGGTGGAACCAGGCATTTGAGGCCGCCGGGTTTATCAATGCTTTTCAGGTTAAAGTTCTTCCCGATAGTGCAGACCCCATGGATATTCGGTATAACATGATCAATTGGGTACACCGTTCTACCAGAGGGTGGAGTTATGGCGCTTCGGTGGTTGACCCACGTACCGGGGAGATCATCAAAGGACAGGTAACCCTGGGTTCTTTACGGGTACGTCAGGATTACCTGATCGCGACTGGTTTGCTGGCTCCTTTTGAACAGGGTGTACCTGCTGATGATAAGATGTTGAAAATGGCCCTGGCCCGCTTGCGTCAGTTATCGGCGCATGAAGTGGGACATACGATTGGCCTGATGCACAATTATTCTTCGAGTGTGAATGACCGGGCCAGTGTAATGGATTATCCCCACCCATTGGTACGATTGAATGAAAAAGGAGAGATCGATATGAAAAATGCTTACGATGACAAGATCGGAGAATGGGATAAACTGGCCATTCGCTGGGGGTATGGGCAGTATCCTGCCGGAACCAATGAAGGCCCGGCGCAACAGGATATGCTTACCAAAGCCATTGCCGAGGGCTCCACCTTCATCACCGATCGTGATGCGCGTGCCCCCGGGGGCTTACACCCCGATGCGCATTTGTGGGACAATGGAAAAAGTGCTGTGGCGGAATTAAAGGAGGTAATGAAGGTGCGTAAAAAAGCACTGGAACAATTTGGCGAAAAGAACATTCGTCCGGGTACACCGCTTGCCACTTTGGAAGATGTACTGGTGCCCGTATATTTCTATCATCGGTATCAATTGGAAGCAGCGACCAAACTTGTGGGAGGGATGCATTATTCTTATGCGCTACGGGGAGATGGCCAGTTACCCCTGCGCGCGCTTCCCCGTGCTACCCAACTCGAAGCGTTGCTTGCCACGCTTGAAACGATCGACCCTGCTTTGTTGAAGATCCCCGATGCCATTGCCAGTTTAATACCGCCACGGCCTTCCGGATATGATATGGGACGCGAATTATTTAAAAAGAAAACCGGATTGGCCTTTGATCTTTTAAGTCCGGCCGAAACAGCGGCTGATTATCTGTTCTCCTTTTTGTATCACCCTGAACGAATCAACCGACTCGCTGAGCAGGAAGGAATAGCCGGTCAATTAAGTTTGACAGAAACGCTTCGTCTCATTCTGGAAAAAACCTGGAAGGCTTCGCGCCGTACTGGTCTGGAAGGATTGATACAACAACAAACGGAACAGGTAGTGCTGACCTATTTATTGTCCTTAAGTATTTCGGAGGAATTGTCGTTCCCCGCGCAGGCCATGGTGCAGCAATCCCTGGCAGAACTGACCACATTTATCAAAACAAAAACGACGGGGGCAACGGGTGTTTACAAAGCGCATTTACAATTAGCCCTGGAACGTATGAAGGCTCCTGAAAAAGCCAAACCCACGCGGCATGAAGCGATTCCTCCGGGTGCACCGATCGGCTGCGATTTTTAGATTTACCGCGGAGAACGAGAGATTGGATGACAGATGACTGTTGGCAGATGACTGATGAAGGATGACGGATGACTGAGTCAGGGTCCCGAAGCATCGGGAGGAATACCGGAGTCCCACCATATTACTTCTGTCATCTGTCATCTGTCAACAGTCATCAGTCATCTGTCATCCAAACTCTGGTTCGCTGCAGTGAATCCTACAAACTACGATGTGTGCCATCGCAATAAGGTGGAGTTTTTGTCTGTTTGCACTGACATAACCATACTTCCGTAGGTTCTTCAAATTGTATCTTGATACTTCGATAGGGCATGCCATCGATCTTCTTATGTTGCCCATCGCAAAGGGGTTGTTTTTCGCTCAGGCCACAGGTACACCAGGAATATACTTTACCCGGCTCGCATTTCAGGAGGGCCGGTTCTTTTTTATGGCAAACAGGAAAACCTTCATTGGGGATCAGCTCCATGCTTAGTAGTTTTTGATAAAGGAATACAATTGAAATTGCCCGGTGTTCACCAGTTCACGGATCTTTTCTTTTAGTAAAGCTTTGTTTATGTCCTTCATTCTTTTTTTCTGAATGAGGTGATAGGCTCTTTCGGCAAGCAGCCAGTATTGGCGGTCATTTTCTTTGGTATGTATCAGATGGGCTTCAATTTTTTCTGCCAGCTCAGCCGTTCCTTCGCGTTGCGTAGCCACTGTTTTTATAACCGGGATCTCTGCATGTGGATCTCCCTGTCCAGGACTAGCCATTAAACGGAGGTTTTTGACAAAAATATCTGCCCCGGGACGGTCGGCTTTATTGACCACAAAGAGATCGGCGATCTCCATCAATCCCGCTTTCATGGTTTGTACTTCATCACCAGCCTCAGGGACTACTACCACCACAGTAATATCGGCCAGGCCGGCGATCTCAATTTCACTCTGGCCTACACCTACGGTTTCCACAATGATATAATCAAATGGGGCGGATTTAAGCAGGTCGGTGATCTCAATGATCTGGGGGTGTAAACCACCCAATGAACCCCGGCTGGCGAGAGATCGGATAAATACATTCGGATGGTCATACCACTCGCTCATACGGATACGGTCGCCCAATAAGGCACCAAGGTTAAAAGGAGAGGAGGGGTCCACGCATAAGATCGCTACTTTTTTGCCCCTGCGGGTCAGCTCGCCGATCAAGGCGTCGGTGAGAGTGCTTTTGCCCGCACCTGGAGGGCCGGTGATGCCTATGACGGGTACACGGGAAGGGGGAAGGGACTGAAGGAAGGTTTCGTAACCTTCAAACTCATTTTCTACCAGCGTAATAGCTCTGGCGAGCGATTTTGTGTCTCCTTCCTGGATATGAGCAGCGAGTTTGGTCCACATAAAGTGAGGCAAAGCTAATCAGGAATTTTGGATTCTCAGCGGAGGACATTGGGGGTGGATGACAGATGAATGATGACAGATGACCGAGGTCAAAAAGTTAGACCGTTGACTTCGGATTTCCTCCCGATGCTTCGGGCCCTGGACCCTGTCATCTGTCATCCGTCATCCGTCATCCCCCCTGTTCTCCCCGATAAAGCACGAACGCCCCAACGGAAATGTCTATTTTCGCTGCATGGCTCCGCTATCGGTTGTTATCATTTGTAAGAATAATAAAAATGTGCTGGAAAGGACACTCCATTCCCTGCAGGGCCTTACTGATGATGTGTTGGTGTATGATAACGGCAGTACCGATAATTCGCCAACCCTGGCCCGTGATGCAGGAGCGCGGGTGGTAGAAGGGGATTGGCTTGGCTTTGGCCCCACCAAGAACAAAGCCAATAGCCTGGCAAAATATGACTGGATACTGAGCCTGGATGCCGATGAGGCAATTGATGATGACCTTTTCAATAGCCTGAAACAACTTGATTATGAAAAAAGAGGGGTCGTTTATGACCTGCGTTTTAAAAATTATGTTGGAGACCAATGGCTGCGGTATGGCGATTGGGGATCCGATCACCATATCCGGCTTTTTCATCGGGCAGAGGTGAAATGGAACGATGCAGCCGTGCATGAACAATTGTTGATCCCGGCCGGAACAATCATAGGAAAATTAACCGGAGCCGTTCTCCATCGCACCACCGAAAGCACCACCGAATACCGGAAAAAAGTGGAGGGCTATGCCCGCATGAGTGCCCATAAATATTTTGAGCAAGGGAAAAAACCTACCTGGGTAAAATTGTATCTGTCGCCTGTTTTTACCTTTATACGTGACTATATTTTTAAACGGGGATTTTTAGATGGGGCAACCGGCTACCAGATCGCGATGATCACCGCATGGTATACCCGAAGGAAGTACATTGAACTTGCGAAATTGAGATCCGGGCAGAATCAGTAAATTTATTTTAGGCTTAACACCGTGAAATTACCAAACCACATTATCCAAACACTGGAATCTCAGTTTGACAGGATCTATGTCATAACTCTGGAGCGCGCCAAAGAAAGACAGAAGCGGATCCTGCAACGACTCGAGGGTTTGAATTTTGAATTTTTTTATGGCGTGGATAAGAATGCGCTTACCGAAGAGCGGATAGTGACCGAGCAGCTTTATGATGATAAGAAAGCGCGTCAATTGGACCGCTATGGAAAGGGCATGTTGGTCGGGCATATTGCCTGTTCGCTTTCGCATAGGTTGTTGTACAAAAAAATTCTTGATGAAGGGCATCAGCGCGTATTGATCTTTGAAGATGATATTGTGCCCTTGTACCAGCACCTTTCTCATTTGCCGGAGGCGCTTTCTCAACTGCCAGCTGACTGGGAGTTGATGTATCTTGGATTTGGGAAAAATTATCCGGTAACACCTAAGCTCCGACGCAAACATCAATTTTATTTGGGATTGAGTTATGTGGGGTTGATCCGGATGAAACCGGCCATGGTGCGAAATGCTTTGCCAAGACCTTTTTCGCCTCGCCTGTTACGGGCAGGCAACCATGACCTCACCCATGCCTATGCGGTAACGCCTGCTGCCTGCGAAAAACTCATTCAGGCCCAGACCCCTGTTGTGTTTAATGCCGACCCTTTACTGGCCTATTTGATCATGAAGGGCGAGATCAATGCATTTATCACCGAACCACAATTTTTTACCCAGGAGCAGTTTGTGGAAAAGGGGGCGAAGTCGTATATACATCATTTGTAGGGGGGTGGAGGGCGGAGGGAGGATGTTGGATGTTGGATGTTGGATGACAGTTGACGGATGACGGATGACGGAGGGCGGATGTTGGATAACGGAGGCTTGTTGTGCGAGACCTCTGGTTTCGCACAGCCGCCCTCTATCATCCAACATCCTCCCTCCGTCATCCGTCATCCGTCATCCGTCATCTGTCCTCTGTCATCCATCATCCTCACTAACTCTCTCAACTTTTGTAAATTAGCAGCTCAAATGACCAACTTCATCCCCATATTCCCCCTTGGCCTTGTAGTATATCCTGGTGAGCCGCTGAACCTGCACATTTTTGAGCCACGGTATAAACAGCTTATCAGCGAATGTTTTGAACAAAAGAAACCGTTTGGTATTCCGGCTGTGGTGGATAATCATATGCAGGATTATGGCACCCTGGTGGAGATCACGGAATTGACCAAGGCCTATGATAATGGGGAGATGGATATTAAAACCCGGGGCATTCAGGTATTTCGTATCCTTGAAGTGATCAAATCGGTTCCGGATAAATTATACAGCGGCGCCATTGTCAATTATCCCGATAATAGTGATCAGGGAAATATAGATCTGATGCGGAAAGTGATGGTGGGCATTCGCGAATTGCACCGTTTGCTGAATGTCAATAAGGATTTCCCCAAATCAGATGAGGAGTTGAAGACCTACGATGTTGCACATCATATTGGGCTTTCGCTGAAAGAGGAATATGAGATATTGGGTCTTACAGATGAGTTACACCGACAGGAGTACCTCAAACGGCATTTGGCCAAAGTGATACCGATGGTGGCGGAGATGGAGAATTTGAAGGAGAAAATCCGAATGAATGGACATTTTAAAAACCTGAGTGGGTTTCAGTTTGATATTTAGTTTTCCATTCTTTTCTGGATCGTATTTCTTTTACTATGCCTACGCCCATCCAAATCGCCGTGAGATTAGTTCGATCTGGTCCTTCTATAAAATTTGTATCAAATGAAATGCGAATGCTTTTGTATTGATATCCCACTCTGAAAAATGGGCCAAAATGGGTGAATTCACCTTCATATAAATTACCCTGGGTGGGTCCGGAAGCGATTGTGTCCTGTAAAAAAACAGAATACCGGGTATTAATATTAGTCAGACCCAGACCAAAGGCTGTAAATAGGGCATGTTCAGTATTTTTTTTGAGAGGAAATTGTCGCTCGATCAACAGTACCAAATCCATTTTCAGATTTTTTTTCTCAGGCCTTTTATCCGGTGATTGGGTTGTAAGGTTTTCGCCCTGAAACCAATGTAAGTGATTATATCTGGCTACAACCTGAAGGTTCAAATTCCAATGCGTGGAAATACCTGTTCCTACCTCACCCTGAACAGATAACGTTTTCCAAAATTTCTCATTTTTTGGCAGCCCATTGCTTGAATATCCCCCTCTTGGCACATTTTCAATATCAATAGGAAAAAACCGGTAATTGACCCCTCCTCTAAAGATAAACCTTGAGTTTTGGCCAAGCAGTATTGTTGGAGAGGCGAGCAGGTGAAGTAAAAGAATAAGCCCTATAGCACGAATCAAGGTAAAGGAGGCAGCCCTGCCCCCTTTACCTTGGTTGTAAAATATGATCGGATTAAAGGTCATTAATATAGTACCGTGTTAAAGGTAATGTCTTCGTTTGTAACATATCCCGATCCTGCATACGTGGTTGCAGAGGCTAACCATAATGTGTTGGTAAAATAATACCGCGCATAGGGCCAGTGCCAATCAGCATAATTTTTCTCTGCTGATCGATAATACAAATTAAATGACCCGGGATTCGGTTCAAAACTTATAGGACTATCGAGAGAGTATCTAATATCCTGGTTCAATTTTGCCGGCCAGGTATCCCTTTCAAATATTACATATATAAAATGGACAGGATCTATAGAAGGTACTTCATTTTGCCAATTGGTTTGCATGGAGTAATTGACCGTTAGCAAGTCAACATTTTTGATTTTTTTTCTTTTTACCTTTTGAATAAGCTTCCCTAAGTAGTTGCTGTATTGATCTGAGGAGTATTCCTTTTTCTCGGCACCAGGAATGCCCTCTCTTCTTCCATTGTGGCATACAAGCTTAGCCCTGATTGAAACCTCTGCCGCGCCGGCAACCCAGGATTCCTTGGGGTCAGCCACTCTCATGTTTTCGATCTTAAAGTTTATTTTATTGTGATTGAATTCAGGAAAATCTACTCTGGCAGTTGGAGCATCCGTAGGATCATCATCGGGGCCACCACCGGTGCCACCACCGCCCGTACCGCCTCCACCACCACCACCACCGCCACCGCCGCCGCAAGGCGTTTCATCTGTTACGGGGGGGCACCCTGGAGCACAAGGGTCTAATTCGCAGGGAATAGGCATTCTACCCATTACATTTACTGCTTCATTTATTGAAACTACCCAAACTTCATTTTCATTAGCGTATTCTTCGTCTATATTGCTCACAAAAACAAGTTCACCATTTTCCAACTTGTAACCAGGATAAACATCATCAGGGCTGCCTTCGTCTACCTCAGCATCACCAGTGTAAAATATCATAATCGGATCCTCATCTATTGAAACACTATCAAACCCTGGAACAACTGCATATGTTTGGGTGGTATTGTCTTCTTGGTATTGTAAACGAGGGATGTAAATCTGGGGGTAATAATAATCACCAGCCCGGGCAAAAATATCCAAATGGAGTTGATTACTTGACTCGGGGGATGACATAGACGCTATAACAGGATCTGCAAAAATGTCCTTGATCAACACTTCATATTCCCCATCGAATTTGTTACTAGCCATTTGCCGGATTCTTGTCCGAGCCTCCTTTTTCGATAAGACTGGAGCAATTTCTTTAATAAAGGATTTGAGTCTGGCATTCAGAAATCCAGCATCTGACTGGGGTAATTCGGGTGTTTCAGGGATCGTCATCCGATCATTTTTTTTACACCCAATAACAATGAAAGTAAATACAAAAAATGCAAACAGGAGTTTTGGAATTAACCTTCTCATAGTTTTTGGTTTAGTGGAAAGGAATAGGTTTACATATTAAATATATCTAACGTCAACGCATTATCCAATACCACTTTATGGTATTTTTGGCCTATGGGAATTACATTATGCTTTGATTTTGGTAACACCCGGATGAAAGCCGGCATATTTCATGATGATGTTTTGGCCGAGGTTGTTGTTCTCGAAAACGACGGCGTAGAATTGATTGAGAATCTAATTAATCAATACAAACCCGGTAAATCGATCCTTTCCTCCGTTATCAATCACAATCCGGAAATAGAAACCACGCTTGCCAATCGCACCCGTTTTCACCGGCTGAATCATTTGTCTAAACTCCCTTTTACCACACCGGTAGGAAAACCCGAGACGATCGGTGCAGACCGGCTGGCCCTGGCAGCGGCGGCGGTTCACTTTTATTCAGGCAGGCATAACCTGGTGATCGGATTGGGTACCTGTATCACCTATAACTTCATCAATAAGAACCGGGAATTCATCGGTGGGGCCATCTCCCCGGGCATGGAAATGCGCCTCAAGGCCCTGAACTATTATACCGCCAAACTGCCTTTAGAGAAGGCCGACTGGAATGTACCCCTGGTTGGCTACGATACCCGCACGAATATTTTGACGGGTGTGGTAATGGCCATGGCGATGGAAATAAACGGATTTACAGAGAGTTATGGCGAAAAATTCAGCAACTTTAACGTGCTTTTAACCGGGGGGGATATACCGTTTTTGGCTTCCCATCTGAAAAGTAAGATATTTGCCGACGCTGATTTAATCTTTAAAGGTCTGTATGCGCTTAGTGAAGTTAACAATGCTTAAGAGGATTGCTGTTCTATTACCGTTTGGAGCCTGTTTTTTTTCCACCCTATCTGCTCAGGATAACTCACCTTATTCGCGCTATGGACTGGGAGATGCCTCTCCGCAGAGTAATATTCTCAACCGGGGTATGGGGGGTGTTTCCGCCGCCTATTCAGACCTCCTGTACGTGAATTTTCTCAACCCCGCATCTTATTCTGCCTTCCGCACCAACAAGATCCTGGAAACCGGGGAAACCGTTTCTGGCCGTGTAGTATTGGATGCCGGGATCAATTTTGATAATCGCACCCTGCGCGAGGCAAACCGACCTGATAAATTCACCTCCCCCAATACTTACTTTTCTTACCTCCAGTTGGGCATTCCCCTGAGCAAGAACTGGGGTATGGCCTTTGGGTTAAGACCTATGTCCAAGATCGGATACCGCCTGCAAACGCAGGAAAGACTGGCCGTGGACAGCGCCGTTACCCAATACCGGGGCGAGGGTGGTGCCTATCAGGCTACTTTTGGGACCGGATTTGCTATCAAAAACTTTAGTATTGGCGCCAACCTGGGCTATCTATTTGGGAAAAAAGATTACTCCTCTGAAAGGACCCTGATCAATGATACCGTGACCTATGCCCGGGGAAATTTTCAAACAAAAGCCTCTTTTGGAGGGATCTTCCTGAGTGGAGGTCTGCAACAAAAGATCGTTCTGTCCCGACATGAGAAAACCAAGGCGGAGAAAACAGTGCTCCGGCTGGGTGCTTATGGTAATTTGAAAAGGGATCTGAATGCCAATAAGGACTTTTTCCGCGAAACATTTACGCGTGACCTGACCAGTGGATACCTGAAGATCGACAGCGTGTATTCCGAAAACAATGTAAAAGGTAAAATAACCTACCCTGGTACGGTTGGAGCTGGCTTTATTTATGAAGTTTCTCCTACGCCTGAAGATGGTGGATTCCAGTTTGGGGTCGATTATGTAATGACAAAATGGAGTGATTACCGTTTTTACAATACCACCGATCTGGTGCAGGACAGTAAAGAGTTTCGCATCGGGGCACAGATATTACCGCCTATTTACCCCAACCGTTCCTATTGGAAGAATGTTTCTTACCGCGCGGGTATGTTTGTGGGCAATGATAACATTCTGGTAGGGGGCAAGCTTCCCGTATTTGGAATTTCGGGTGGTATCAGTCTGCCGGTACTGGGGTTAAAAGACCCTTCAAGCCGCTATCGCACCCAATTTACTGTGGTCAATCTTTCTTTTGAATACATCAAGCGTGGAAACAATGACAACCTGTTAAAGGAAAACCTGTTCCGCCTTTCTGCCGGTTTCTCCCTGAGTGATAACTGGTTTACCAAAAGAAAATACAACTAATCAAGCATGACCCGGGTCAGCCATCGAATTTGGGCCCTGGGGTTGGCTGTTTTTTTCCTTGTCTCCTGCGAGAATGATGAAAAACAGGTAGCCGATCTCACCGGTCGGGTGGTGATGGTGGAGGAAGGAAAAGACATTACCAGTTACCTCAGCCAGAAAGGCGTGATGAAAGCCAAACTGGTTGCTCCCCTGCTGTATCGCTACCAGGCCGATACCATATACTCCGAGTTTCCCGACTCCCTGCACGTTGATTTTTACGATGACAGTACACGGATTGAAACCCAGCTAAACGCCCTTTATGGGAAGTATATTGAAACATACAACCGCATCTACCTGCGCGATAGCGTAGTCGTCTTTAATGTAGAAGGTGATACCTTACGATGCCCCGAAATGTGGTGGGATCAATCCAAAGCGCTGTTTTATAATGATACCACCTGGCGGCTCGACTCCAGAAATGGTACACACCTGAAGGGGACAGGAGGTTTTGAAGCTTCTCAAGACCTGAAACGAATCACATTCAAAAACCCGAGAGGAGTATTTCCGGGGCAATAGTTTATTCACCGCAGAGAACAAGAGTTTGGATGACAGATGACTGATGACGGAAGACTGAGTCAAGGTCCCGAAGCATCGGGAGGAATTCGGGAGTCCCGCCATATTACTTCTGTCATCTGTCAACAGTCATCTGTCATCCAAACTCTTGTTCTCTGCGGTGAAACATGTTATCATAGGGGAGGCCTATAAAAGGAGAAACCCGCCGGGGCTCTAATCCGACGGGTCTCAATTTTTTAGGAATCAGTACACATTAACCTAGATGTTTTTCAGGACGGATTTCCTAAACGGTTTTTCACAAGGATAAAGAACTAACGGGACTGTATAGAAACTAAAACTAAAAGACTAAAAAAGAAAGTTGATTGATACGGATTTTACGGGTCGGTTTTAGTTGGATATTGGATTAAGAACTTTGGACTTTTCGGATTTGGATATTGGATGTTACCTCTGCCGACCAATCAACTTCTGGAACAAATGTAGCTTTCACATTTCTTTTGCAATAGAGCAAAACCGCTTCATTTGCATAGGACTTTTTGAGCGTTGTTTTCGTAAATCTACGATTCAGGAAATACGGTTTTGGGGTGTTGGATGACGGAGGACAGATGACAGATGACGGAGGGCGGATGTTGGATGATGGATGTTGGA
>JANRLV010000151.1:0-1960 GCA_033762195.1 Chitinophagaceae bacterium
CTTCAAAAATTGAGATGGGTTGGCCCGGTGATTTTTCGAATATGTGATGAAGACCGGCCTTTATAAAGACATGCATTGATTCCTGCACCGCGCCATGTTTTGAATGGTAGGTTATTCCTGAATCTGTCAATGACAGAGTAGGGGATCCATCGGCAGTAATTTTAATATATCGGTCAGAAAAATTCATTTGAGGTTCAACAAGATGAAAAAAAAGGGTGAAATCCCGGTTTCATCATGTACAAATTTCTACTAAATTTAGGTACCACATTATGAGAAAAAATTTTACTGCCATTTTTCTTGGCCTTATTCTGCTCGCCGGATTTAGTATTAAAAAATCGGCAACCCACTCCTCAATGCCTGCTCCTACTGAGGGGGATGAAAATCAGGAGAAAAGGAGAAAATATTTTGAATTGATCCATCGTGCCGCGCCGGGTACGGATTGGCAACAGATCGAAGCGGAGAATGCCCGGCAGATCAGGGCCCTGAAGGAATCCTTTTCGGATGACCCTGCCCGTTTGGGTGATTATTCTTTTGCCAATGGGGTGGTACAGGGCGACTGGGAGGAAAGAGGCAGTGATAATCAGGCGGGTAACGTGCGTGCGGTTGCCTACGACTCCCTCACCGATAATCTTTATGTGGTGAGCGATGGGGGAAGTCTTTGGAAACGCCCGCTCAGTTCTGGCACCTGGACCTTACAAAACAATGTATTTCGGTTTCGAAATTCAATCATCAACCTGGTGCATAAGCCCGATAATTCCGAGCGTATTCTCCTGGTCTCAGATGGAAGAGTTTATTACACGGATAACGAAGGCGCGACGATGGTAGCGTCTGCAGGTTTTAATTTTCCGGTGTCCTGGGGAGGTAATCAGGTTGTGGCCATAGCGTCAGTGAATGATGCGAGTAAGAGTATTTATTGTTTAGCCCGGGTTTGGGATAATGTTCCCTGGCAGCCAAGATACTGGGTATATCGTTCGACGGATCTGGGTCTGTCCTTCACCAAAATACATTCTTTTTCGCATGGGGATGATGGGTTATTGTACATGAACAAAATGTATAACTCAAATCAGGTTTACTTTCTGGACAGCCGGTCAACCACGGCGAATATTGATCTATGGACCGTAAATGGAAGTACAGTTAATTTGGTCAATAGTGTCACCAGCACTGAGTCGGGTAAAAAATGTATTCTGAAATCCACATTGATCGGAGCTTCGCCGGTCTTTTATGCACTTTTTGAAAACAAGCGGTTATACAGATCTGCGAATAATGGTGCCAGTTGGACCTTCCAAAGTACCTTAACAGAAACCTCCTGGGATCGATTGGAGGTTTCCAATACCGATCCGCAAAAAGTGTATTATGGCGGTGTGGATGCCTATCGCAGTACAGATGGAGGTGTGAGTTTTATTCGCGTGAACGGCTGGGCAGAGTATTATTCTGATCCTCAGAATAAACTGCATGCAGATATGATGGAGTTTGCCTCTTTTCACCGGGGGAATGGCTCTTCTTTCATGATCATCAATAACCACGGAGGTTGTTATATTTCCAATAACGACATGGTATCGAATACCAATTTGAGCATGGCCGGATTGCGCACGGCGCAATACTATGATGTGTTGACCGACCAACGTCAGCCCAATCGCTTGTTTGCCGGCTCACAGGATCAGGGCTTTCAGCGTAACCTGACGGCCACTTCTCCGGGTGTATTGGATTTTGTGCAGGTGATCAGTGGTGATTATGGATACCTTGCGCTAAGTGGCAATCCCTATCATTTGTGGACACAATATCCCGGCGGTGCTTTGTACTATTATAATAATCCTTCAGCCGGATTAAGCAGTAACTGGACGATGCCGGGCAGCCAGTTGCCCAATTACGGTTGGATGATACCGGTAGTGAACACCGCTTTTTCACAAACTGAAAATGAAGTTTGGATGGCGGGTGGAAATATCAAGGGCGGGACGGGTTC
>JANRLV010000152.1:0-23141 GCA_033762195.1 Chitinophagaceae bacterium
CTTTTCCTGGTTTGGGCCTGTGCAGCGAAAAGGAGAATGGTTCCCATCAGGGACAGTATTCCTTTTTTCATGTCGTATTGGTACAGGTTCATCTTCATGTGGATCGATTGGAGTTTATAAACGGGCACAGCGGATAAAATCCACGATGCTGCGGGAAGCGGTACGTTTGATATAAGAAAGACTTAATTCAAAACTGTTGACATTGCGGGCCATCGCACCGAGTTTAGAGGTATTGGCATC
This sequence comes from Chitinophagaceae bacterium, assembly GCA_033762195.1. Classification (GTDB taxonomy): domain Bacteria; phylum Bacteroidota; class Bacteroidia; order Chitinophagales; family Chitinophagaceae; genus SpSt-398. Next base: position 241 of record JANRLV010000152.1, read on the forward strand.
ATAACTCAACCCGATCAGGAAATTTTTATAATCTACTCCCACAAAAGGGGCGATCGCATCTTTGTACCGGTAATACCCGCCGATCATAACATCCGTTTCTGCATTTACATTGACCTGGGCATATATACCCAACATGGTTTCTGTGGCAGAACCTTGTTTCATAAACAGGGCATGCGGAACGATACTGGTACGCTCACTCAAATTGAAACTGATACCTCCATGCAAGGTCATACGCATCGGGATGATGTTCCGCTCACTGCTCTGGCTGGAAACAATGGGATCCTTGGGTTTATTGATGTGGTAAAAAGCAAGTCCCCCAAAGCCATTCCATTTTTTACCCGGAGTGGCATCGTAGTACAAGGCCCCCGCACCGGCATCGAAGGTGGTGGAAGAGGTGGTAGCAAATGATTCGGTGGTCGGGTTGGAGGCATTGTACCCGGTGATGGGGTTCCATTGTTCACCCCATTTGAATTTGGAAGCATCCACCCGGCGGTTGATCAGGCCTAATTGCATGGCCAGTACAACCCGGTGGTTATTGTCCGCTCCCAACTTTACCCCGGTATAAGCGATGGATGCATTTGCATTCAGGTAACTAAACCCGCCATCGCCGGCTTTCTGGTTCAGCAAATTTCCTCCCAACGCGATGTTCTTATTCGTACGCGTATCAAAGGAAACCCCCATGGTTCGATAGGGATTGGAAATGCTGCCCCACTGACTGCGATAGACCGCCGATACCCGGTATTCCCCGTCACTGCTTCCTGCCAGTGCCGGATTCAAATACATAGGATAGGTGTAATTCTGTGTAAAATGCGGGTCTGTTTGTGCCGCGGCCGTTACCGACACCAGACATAAGAACCCGAGCATTACTTTATGGAAGCGTCTTTTCATAATTGAGACTTTTTTATCAGCTATCAGCTTTTAGCGGTTAGCTATTAGCTGTTAGCCCTTAGCTTTTAGGCTTTAGACTTTTCGTATTTCTTGTTTTATATTTCTTATTATAAACAACAATTAACAAACAACACAGAGCAAATAGCTAATAGCTTTTAGCTGTTACCTATCTTACCAACGTAATCGATCCTTTCAAATTCACTACACGTCCGTCAGCGAGCTCGGCTTTCAATACATACACATATACACCAACCGGTTGGGGAGTTCCTTTGTGTTTACCATCCCATCCCTGGCTCTTATTGGTGATCTCAGCGATCTGTTGACCCCACTGGTTGAAGATTCGCATCTCGAGTTTGTTAATGTAGTTGCCATATACATACAGCACTTCATTTTTACCATCTCCGTTAGGGGAGAATACGTTCGGGACAAATACATCTTTGTTCAACGGGTTCACCGTGATCACAAATTGTCTGGCCTGGCCTACGCAACCATTGATATTTGGTGTAACGATTACCGTACCGGTGATCGGTGTGCTGCCCAGGTTGGTAGCAGTAAAGGAAGGCATATTGCCTGTTCCCGAAGCACCCAAACCAATGGCGGTATTGTTGTTGGTCCAGTTTACACTACCTGCAGGTGTGGTGGTAAAAGTATATCCCGGTACAAAATTGCCATCGTATACAAGTGTGTCGTTGCGCACGGTCACTACAGGTATCGGGTTCACCTCCATGTTAAAGCTGGCCGTGGTTGCACATTGACCGGCATCGGGTGTAAAGGTGTAGGTTCCTGAAACAGTATTGTCTACAACAGCCGGGCTCCAGGTCCCTGTAATGCCGTTGGTGGAACTGGCAGGTAATGTAGGAACCGTACCACCGATGCATATGGATTGAGAAAGACCAAAGGCAAATGCCGGGGTAAGGATCGGATTGACCGTAACCGAATAGGTCACCGGCAATGCACAAAGTCCTGCAGTTGGCGTAAAGGTATAGGTGCCGGATGCATTGGTGTTGACCACTGCGGGGCTCCAGGTACCAGTGATACCATTATCGGATGTATTGGGTAAAGTAGGTACAGTACCACCTGCACAAATTGTCAGCGTGGAACCAAAGCTAAATACCGGTGTGATATTGGGTTCAATCGTTACAGTCAAGGTTGTAGTTGTGCCACATTGACCTGCATTGGGTGTAAAGGTGTAGGTTCCAGATGTGGTGTTATCAACCGTAGCCGGACTCCAGGTACCCTGAATACCATTATTCGATGTGTTTACCAGCACGGGAGCAGTGCTTCCTTCACAAATAGTGATGCTGGTGCCAAAGTCAAAAGTGGGTGTCAGGATCGGATTGACCGTCACTGATAAGGTTGTGGTCACGGCGCAAAGCCAGGCATCCGGCGTAAATGTATAAGTTCCACTTGTTGTATTGTCGATCACTGCAGGACTCCAGGTTCCTGTGATTCCTTCATTGGATGTGCCAGGAAGTGTTGGTACTGTTGCTCCGTCGCAAACACTTAAACTGGTGCCAAAGGAGAAGGTAGGTGTGATATTCGGATTGACTGTTACAGTGAACGTAAACGGAAGCGCACATAAGCCTGCTGTAGGAGTAAAAGTATACGTACCGTTGGTGGTGTTGTCTACCACGGCAGGGCTCCAGGTACCTGTCACACCATTATCAGATGTACCGGGCAGAACAGGGACAGAAGCGCCTGCACAAATGGTCAGACTGCTGCCGATGCTAAATACCGGTGTAATATTCGGGTCAATGGTTACGGTCAGTGAAGTACCAATCGCACACTGTCCGGCAGTAGGCGTAAAGGTATAAGTGCCACTGGTTGTATTGTCAATTACAGCGGGGCTCCAGGTACCCGTCACTCCATTGTCGGATGTGGCCGGTAAAGAAGGCATGGTGCTTCCTTCGCAGGCCGTTAAACTTGTTCCGAAAGCAAAGGTGGGTGTCAGTATTGGATTGACTGTTACTGTGAATGTGGTTGCTGTGGCACACTGACCAGCAGTCGGGGTAAAGGTATAGGTGCCGCTGGTGGTGTTATCGACCACTGCAGGGCTCCAGGTACCTGTGTATCCATTGTCAGAAGTGCCAGGCAGTGTCGGAACGGTTCCGCCATCACAGATCGTTAAACTGGTTCCAAAACTGAACGTGGGGGTAATATTGGGATTTACTGTAACATTCAAGGTAAAGGGATTGGCACACTGACCGGCAGTAGGAGTAAAAGTGTAAGTGCCATTGGTGGTGTTGTCTACAACGGCCGGACTCCAGGTACCGGTGATGCCATTATCGGATGTGCCAGGCAATGCAGGAGCAGATCCACCCGCACAGAGGTTAAGACTATTGCCAAAAGCAAAGGTGGGTGTTACAATCGGGTTTACGGTTACGGTAAAGGTGGCAGGAGTGGCACAAAGACCTGCCGTTGGCGTAAAGGTGTATGTACCTGAGGTGGTGTTATCCACTGTTGCCGGGCTCCAGGTACCGGTAATGCCATTTGAAGAACTTGTTGGAAGTGTCGGAACGGCTTCACCCGCACAGATGGTGAGTGTGGTACCAAACGTGAAGGTGGGTGTAATATTCGGATTGACAGTAACGCTAAAGCTGGCTGGAAGGGCGCACTGTCCAGCATCCGGGGTAAAGGTGTAGGTGCCATTGGTCGTATTGTCTACAACTGCCGGGCTCCAGGTACCCGTGATGCCATTATTCGAAGTGCCGGGTAAGGCAGGCACTGTGGCGCCTTCGCAAATGGTTAAGGAAGTACCAAAACTAAAGGTCGGTGTGATATTCGGATCAATGGTCACCGAGAAGACAAAAGGTGTTGTACACTGACCGGCACTTGGCGTAAAGGTGTAGGTACCTGATGTGGTATTATTCACTACGGCAGGACTCCAGGTTCCTGTGATTCCGTTGTCGGAGGTGTTTGGTAAAACAGGTACAGCTCCGCCGGTACAAATATTCTGGCTGCTGCCAAAGGAGAAAACAGGTGGTACAATCGGATTAACTGTAACCGTAATATTGGTTGGAGTTGCGCACTGTCCGGCTGTTGGGGTAAAGGTATAGGTGCCGCTTGTCGTGTTGTCGATTGTGGCAGGGCTCCAGGTACCATTGATCCCATTGGTGGAGGTGGCAGGTAAAGTCGGAGGGGTATCACCCGCACAGAGGGTAATGGCCGAACCAAAACTAAAAGTTGGAGTAATATTCGGGTTAACAGTAACGGTAAAGGTGGCGGTAGTAGCGCACTGTCCCGCATCCGGTGTAAAGGTATACGTGCCGCTGGTGGTATTATCTACTACAGCAGGGCTCCAGGTTCCGGTATAACCATTCGACGAAATACCCGGTAATACAGGCACGCTTCCTCCATTACAAATGGATTGACTGGTACCAAAGGAGAAGGTCGGTGTTTCGTTTGGTATCACCGTGATATTCACGGTAACGGGAATACCACAGGTGCCGTTGGCCGGTGTAAAGGTATAAGTACCGCTGGTGGTATTATCTACTACAGCAGGGCTCCAGGTACCTGCCAGGCCATTATTTGAAACACCCGGCAATGTCGGCGGGGTGGTTCCGGCGCAGAATGGTGCCACGGAAGAAAAGGTCGGTATAAAGATCGGGTTGGAAAGGATCACCCCAGTGTTTAGATTGGTGGTGCATCCATTCACCAACAGGCTGAAGTTGGCGTAAAGACCGGCATTCAAACCGGAGATCGTTACCTGACCGCTGCCGCTGGCAGTATAAGAAGCGGAAGCAACCGGGCTGCCATTATCTGTATAAGCGATCTGATAAGTGGCACCAGGGGTGAGTCCGCTGATGGTGATCGAACCCTCCGTCCCGTTACAGGTGGAGGGGTTGGTAGAAGAAAGGGTGGGGGCTTGTATCGAGAAAAAGGCTTTGTAATAATTACCGGCATTGTCATCATTTACTACATCCACACAGCCACTGGAGCTGGTCTGCGATCCTGTGGCCTGAAAATAAACATCCACGACATAGTTTCCCGGGGCAAAACTCGTCAGGTTAACCGGAGCGTAAGGAACGGTTGCACCGATCGGTATTACCCGCTGCCACCTTTGTCCGCCATCCACACAAGGTCCACCAGAGGGGAATTGACCGGTACCAGTATTACAGTTTTCGAATAAAGGCAGATCGATCGAACTAAAGGCGCCAGGTACACCGCTCTGGAGGTAAACCCGGTAAAACATGGTTACCGCACAAACATTACCTGAAGCCGGGGTTTTAAAGGTCTTCACCGCTCCGCCTCTCAATAATAAAGTGCCTGCGTTCTGGGTATGAACACCAAAATTATTGTTGTGAAATGCATTGGCATTGGGGCCGATCTCATCGGCCAGGCTTCCTGAAGTATTATAATAATTGCTTTGGTTGCAATCCGTGATCCATACCGCGGAGGCGGTGGTCCCGAACTGGGCCTGGGAGAAATGAAAGAACAGCAATAGCAGGATAGTTCCTGCAAAGGACATTGGATTGGATTTCATGTTTGATCTTTTAACAGGGATGGTACGAGGATCCCTGGTAACAATACCTGATTGGTCTAACAATGGGTAGAAACGGTATCTACCTGTAAAAAATTGCGCGGGGTCAAGAGTTTTTCACATACCAGGTTAGGGGGAATTACGGGGTTTTCATTGGTAAAACCAGCCGTAAATGACCAATTTCATTACTTTTATAATATATGGAAAGTTTTGACCGGGGCTTGGATTTGTTCCCGATTCTGGAAGAGTATGGGTTTAAGGCGGGCAACTACGGGATCAGCTCCCTGGGTACAGGGCTGATTAATACCACTTGGAAGATAAAAGATAGCCGGGGGGATTTTGTCCTGCAAAAGATCAACCAGGCAATTTTTCCCAATCCCTGGGCGATCGCTGAAAATATCCGGGCAATGGGTGAATACCTCGCCAGCCGGCATCCCGATTATCTGTTTACCCGTCCGCTTCAGTCAACAACGGGCGAGGAGATGGTGGAGAAGGAGGGATTGGGCTTTTTTCGAATTTTCCCGTTTATCGCTGGTTCGGTCACCCATGATGTGGTATCACATCCGCTGTTGGCCTATGAAGCGGCCCGGTCTTTTGGACGCTTTACCCGTTCCCTTGCCGGTCTTCCCCTGGAACAATTGCAAACAACCCTCGAAGCCTTTCATGATCTTTCCCTCCGGTATCAACAGTTCACTGAAGCCCTGGAAAAAGGAAACCCCGAACGGATCAGAGATTCGGCCAACCTGATCGACCAGGCCAGAGAATTGTCTTTTCTCGTTAACAAGTACCAATCCATTCGGCAGGATCCTGCATTCGTACTCCGGCCTACGCATCATGATACCAAGATCAGCAATGTACTATTCGATCAACATGGCCGGGCTTTATGTGTTATCGACCTGGATACGGTAATGCCCGGTTATTTTCTCAGCGACCTGGGAGATATGATGCGGACCTACCTGAGTCCGGTAAGCGAAGAAGAACAGGATTTTTCCCGTATCGTGATGAGGGAGGAATATAAATCAGCGGTGCTGGAAGGGTATTTGTCAGAAATGAAACCCGTTTTAAGTCCTGCAGAACTCGAATCAGTCAATTTTGCCGGACCTTATATTATATATATGCAAGCCCTTCGGTTTTTAACCGATCATTTGAACAATGACCGGTATTATGGGGCAAAATACCAGGGGCATAATAAACAAAGAGCGGAGAATCAGTTGGTTTTATTAAATAAACTAATGACCGACCGGTAGTCTTAGCTGTGGCGCAGAGAATACTAATACTCTGCAAATTTTATGGATAACGGGAACGCACCTCTGCCAATCTTGTGTAAAATTAATCACTGTATTTCTATGGTAGTTTTTGGCTTACCAGAATATATACTTTGTATACTGATCAGTTCGCTTTCTTGAAGGCTTTCTCTTGACACGGTATTTTTTATAATCTTTAAAAGTTTGCTATTATGAAAAAAAGAACCCTTTTTTTCCTGGGCGTGTTATGCGCCTTTGGATATCTCTCTTGCAGTAAAAATGTGGGGCCAAAAGAGGAGGAATTGCTTTCCACTCAGGAAGACAGTCGGGGAGGTCACCACAATGGAAGCAGTTGTGATCCTGATGATCTGATTGAACCGGGAGCACAGGTAGTTACCCTGGGGGAAGGATATAGTTTTACAGAAGGCCCTGCTGTTGACAAATGGGGTAATGTGTTTTTTACCGATCAACCCAACGATAAAATTTATAAATGGAATGCGCAAACCGGGCAGATCACTAATTTTCTAACAGGTACAGGTCGTTCAAACGGAATGGCATTTGATAAACATGGCAACCTGATCGCCTGCGCCGATATGCATGGTGAGATTTGGAAAATCCGACCAAACGGTACGCATACTGTATTGGTGAACAATTACGGGGGCAAACTTCTGAATGGTCCAAACGATGTCTGGATCAATCCCAAGACAGGAGGTATGTATATTACCGATCCCATGTTTCCCCGCGGTTACTGGGATGAAAATGATCCGCGCAAGCAAGGTTGGCCCCCCACTCATTCTGAACAGGCGGCCACTGGTAAGGGAGGGCATGTTTATTACCTGGCACCCGGAAGCCATAGTTTGGTTCGGGTAACCAATGAAGCAATGGGATGGGATGCCGATTCATGGCCAAATGGAGTAGTAGGAACACCCGATGGTAAAAAACTATATGTCAATAAATGGGAAGGAGATAATATGGGTGGAACCTGGGTATTTGACATTAAACCCAATGGACGTTTGGCCAACATGCGCAAGTTTATTGAAATGGGAGGGGATGGAATGTCAATGGATGAAAAAGGAAATATTTACATCAGCAATGGTTTGGGTGTAAATGTTTTTTCACCCCAGGGTGTTCAGATCACAACCATCTCCACGGGAAGTGGAGCGACCAATAACGTTTTTGCCGGCAGAAATGAAAAAACCCTGTTTATCACCGGACCGGTCGATAAAGTTTCTTCCATCAAAATGAAGGTCAAAGGAGTCGAGAAATTTTAATCGCCTACTGGAAACGCCTATTGCCAACTTCCCATTAAAATTCAAAGGAAATACCCCTGATCAATCAGGGGTATTTTTTTAAAAAATTTAATTGAACAAGGCCTGATGACCTTTTCCCCTTTCTCCGATGAAGGGGTATCAGATCATCAAAAACCATATTTATGCCCCATTCTTCCCGTTTCCGCCATCTGTTATTTCTATTCGTACCCGCCTTTTTCCTGCTATTTTCCTGCAAGAAGGAGTCGGTAAAGAAAAACCTGGACCTGGAATCCTGCGATGCCCAGACTGCCAAAGGCCACCTTACCTATAATGCTGCAACCGGTATCTATACCTACAATACAAGAGGAGGGGGCGCCATTACCATCAATTTAAAAAACGATATTAAGGTTACGCATTCCGGATATCCCGGGTTCAAAATAGAAATATGGGAAATCATCGTTCCATCACCGGGGGACACGCTGCTTGGAGGTGTACACGAAAACCTCAACGGAAAACATATTAAAGACCGGTTGGGACTACACCGATCTATACTTTTTCCGGATGGAACCAAACTCACTATGCGCGCGGTTGCCGGCGATAACCATATGGCTTCTATCAGCATCATGGATGGGGATGAAGCACACCACATAAACGGAACCTGTGGTACATTAAACCTGAGTGTGGTCGACAGCGAAATAGCCCAACAACTCGATGAGGCCGTGGCCGACGGGGAAACGAGCACCTTCGAAATATCCGCAACCGGGCTACTCTTTGTCACCATTTATCAGGAAGATACCCATGGTAACAAAGTGGCGAACCGAATTCTGCTGGGCGAACTCGAAAAGGCCAATCCCAACCTGGTCAGGGACTACTATGATGATCCCCGCTATGGGCATACTTAAATAAGTACTTGCCTTAATTTTGGGGGAATGAAACTTTCTGGAATAATACTCCTTGCAATGTTAGGTACAAGGTCCTGCCAGAACAGAGAACTCACTGGCACTTGGGTCAATGAAGTGGATTCTCTTGCTAAGATGATTTTCTTCAAGAACAAATTCTGGAGTGTGTATGACCAGGACACCTTGAGCCAGGGTACATTTAAATGGATGAATTATTCTTGCGATACTACCTTCCTCGAAAAGAAAGTAAAGGCAGATTTTATTTTATTGAAAGACGAATATGAAACTTGTTATGAAATATCAGGTATTACAGATTCGATATTGGCTTATAGGTTTACAAAAAGTGGCAAGCTTCATGTTTTTAAAAAGCGGGTTGAGTGATGATCGTAAATGGTCAATAGAATAGCAGAACGGAGAAGGAAGTGACACAACGGAAGGTGATAGTAGTAATACAGCTGACAATAAAAAAACCTTCAGTTCATACTGAAGGTTTTTTCTGTGCCCAGGACTGGATTCGAACCAGCACACCTCGCGGCGCCGCCACCTGAAGACGGTGCGTCTACCAATTTCGCCACCTGGGCTACGGGGGTGCAAATTTAAGGGATAAAATGAATGGGGAAAAACTTTATTCAGGCTTTTTGTCGCGGTTTTTAGCCGGAACCCAGCCCAATAAAACCACTCCCCCCAATACGAGCAGGGTGCCAATGATCTGAGTGGCAAATATGGGTTCATCCAGCAACCACCAGGCTTGAATAATCGTGGAGACAGGACCGATGCTCGAGATGATGGCGGAATTATTAGAGCCAATTCGCTTGGTACCGGCACTGATCAGAAAGCTGGGAATTACAGTAGCTACCACCCCCAGGGCCAGGCCATACCAGACAAAATCAGCCGACTGATCCAGGATGGAAAAATTTCCCGCCACAAGGAAATGCATAAACACCCCAAAACTGGAGGAGAGCATTACATAGGCCGTAAATCGTGTTGTTCCTACCTGCGGGATGAGTCTTCCACTACCGGATATGTAAATGGCAAACGTAATGGAACAAAGAAATATAAGTCCGGTACCCAGGAAAAAACCGGGATTGTCACTGTCGATGGTCAGTTCTCCCACATAGGCCAATAAAATACCGGCATAGGTAAGGGCCAGCGCCCATCGTTGGCGCTTGGGAACCTTTTCTTTGAATGCCCAGGCATTGATCAATACCGAAAAACTTGGATAGAGAAACAGGATAAGCCGTTCCAGTCCGGCGGAAATGTATTGAAGCCCCATGAAATCAAACAGGCTGCTGAGATAGTAACCTGCTAAACCCAGACCCAGAATATAGATCCATTGCTTACGGGTTAATGGGGCTATATCTCCTTTCGGACGGCTCCACCACGCGGCCAACAAATAAAAGGGCAGGGCAAAAAACATGCGGGCAGCCAACAGGGATACCGCATCCACAGGGGTATCCCGAAAAGCCAGTTTGACCAGCACGGCCTTGGTGGAAAAGAAAAGCGAACCCACCACGGTAAGCAGCAGGCCGGCCAGGGTCATTTTATGCACAGACTGCCTGGTCACCTATACAGATACATTGAAATCGCGCAAGGCATCATTGAGACTGGTTTTAAGATCGGTACTGGGTTTGCGTTGGCCGATAATGAGGGCACAACCCACCCCGTATTCGCCGGCTGGGAATTTTTTATTATAGGTTCCCGGGATAACCACCGACCGGGCAGGTACACGCCCTTTGTATTCAACGGGGGCACTGCCACTGACATCTATGATCTTGGTACTTTGGGTAAGTACTACATTGGCTCCCAATACGGCCTCTTTTTCCACGATCACCCCTTCCACCACGATACAGCGGCTGCCAATAAAACAACCATCTTCCACAATCACCGGGCTGGCCTGCAAAGGTTCAAGCACCCCACCAATTCCAACACCACCACTGAGATGAACACCCTTCCCGATCTGGGCACAACTACCCACCGTAGCCCAGGTATCTACCATCGTGCCTTCATCTACATAGGCTCCGATATTGACATAACTCGGCATCAACACCACATTTTTCGCCAGGAAAGCACCATAACGGGCCACTGCATGGGGAACGGCCCTTACACCGAGCTCCTTGTAGTTCTTTTTGAGTAACATCTTATCATAAAACTCAAATGGTGCCAGGTCCCAGGTCTGCATTTGCTGTATCCCAAAATAAAGCAGGATGGCCTGTTTTACCCACTCGTTTACCTCCCATCCGGAAGCCGTGGGAGAAGCCGTACGCAATCGACCTTTGTCTACTTCCTCAATGACGGCACGAACAGCATCGGTATATTTTGAATCTTTTAATAGTTCACGGTTGGCCCAGGCTTCGAGTATCAGTTCCTTCATGGAATTTTTTTTTGCGAAAATAGGCATAAGGGCTTGTTTAACCACAGAGGCACAGAGACTCGGAGAATTATTGACTTATTATTAGACTTTATCTAGGATCGCAATGGAATCTATCAAGTAGTATCAATAACCTTAAGTATACGAAAATGTAACGCTGTGTCTCTGCGCCTCTGCGGTTATCCACTTTCAAATTTCTACCTTTGTCCGCAATGATGTACGAGCAAGAAGATATTGAGCTGGCACTGGAAACCTTGCGTACAGGCGGCCTCCTGCTTTACCCCACCGATACGATCTGGGGGATAGGCTGTGACGCGACCAACCGGTCCGCCGTGGAGAAGGTATATGCACTCAAAAAAAGGGAGGATTCCAAGGCCCTGATCGTGTTGGTGGCGGAAGAACGGGATATTTATGAATATACCGCCGCCCCAGATCCGGAAATTTTCGATTACCTGGCGAAAACAAATAAGCCCACTACCGTGGTGTATGAAGGGGCCTTGGGATTGGCAGAGAACCTGATCGCCCAGGATGGATCAGTGGGTATTCGTATTTGCAGGGATCCTTTTTGCCGCGCGCTGATCAAAAGACTCCAAAAACCATTGGTCTCCACCTCCGCCAATATCTCGGGCCAACCCGCACCGGGATGGTTTGGGGAGGTAAGCGAAGCGGTAAAAACAGGGGTAGATTATATTGTGAAATACCGACAGGATGACAGAGAGCCGGCAACCCCATCATCCGTGGTTCGGTTCCGGAAAGGTCATATCGAAATTTTGAGATAACCCTCCGTGTCCTTCGTGCCCCCTTCGTGTTCTTCGTGCCCTCCTACGCAAGTCGGGCGTAGGAGGGCACGAAGGTCACAAAGGAGCCACAAAGGACACGAAGAAGAAATTTTAAATGAAGAAGATTCTGATCATACAAACCGCTTTCATCGGCGATGTCATTTTAGCCACCGGCTTGATTGAAAAGTTGAAACAAAACTTTCAAGATGCTGAAATTGACATGCTTGTCAGAAAGGGGAATGAATCACTGCTTCTAAACAATCCTCTCCTGCGAAATCGGCTTATTTGGGATAAAAAGACAGGAAAGATCAGGAACCTCTTCCGGATTCTCGGGCAGATCCGCCGAAATAAATACGATATCGTTGTCAATGTTCACCGGTTTGCCAGCAGTGGATTTTTGACCGGATTTTCAGGTGCAAAAGAACGTATCGGGTTCATTAAAAACCCATTGAGTTGGTTATTTACAAAAAAAATAGAACACAAAATTGGCCAGGGACATGAAATAGATCGCAACCAGGCATTGATCGCACACCTTATGCCAGACGACCCGGGGCCAGCCGGGAAGCCAAAGTTGTATCCTGCGATTACGGATCATGAAAGGGTCATGCAATGGTCGAAAAACAAACCATATATTACTCTATCTCCTGCTTCGGTCTGGTTTACCAAGCAATTTCCTCCTGAAAAGTGGGTCGAGCTGATAGAGAATTTGCCTTCCAATCATCATCTTTATCTGCTTGGAGGACCAGGAGATAAAGATCTGGTTAATACTATAATTGAAAAAGTTACTTTAAATAAAACAGCAATCAAAAACCTTTGTGGTGAACTGAGTTTTCTTCAGTCGGCTGCCCTGATGAGTGAAGCGGCGATGAATTATGTAAACGACTCTGCTCCCTTGCATATGGCCTCGGCCATGAATGCCCCGGTGACCGCTATTTTCTGTTCCACTGTTCCTGAATTTGGGTTCACCCCCTTGTCCGACCGGTCAACGATCGTGGAAGTGGAGGAGAAATTGGCTTGCCGACCCTGTGGACTGCATGGGAAGCGGGAATGTCCCGAAGGGCATTTTAAATGCGCATTGGATATAAAAGTGGAGAAATTACTGGAGGTTATTTAATATCTATTTTAATTTTATATAATTGCTATAATTTGTTTAAATAGAATAATTTGTATAGTGTAATTTTTCTCTGAGAAACTAAATTTTAAGATGACTATCCCTTGTACAAATAAAGAACTTTTCCTGCTCAACAAGATCGCCCACGCGGCGGCCGAGTTGGGGGTGGAGACCTATTTGGTCGGGGGATTTGTGCGTGATAAGTTACTCAACAGACCCACCAAAGATGCCGATATCGTTTGTGTGGGCGATGGAATTGAATTGGCCCGGGCGGTGGCCCATCGTTTCAACCCTCCTTTGCATGTCAGTTTCTTCAAGAATTTTGGTACGGCGCAGATCAAAACAGAGGATGGTTTTGAGGTGGAATTTGTGGGTGCGAGAAAAGAGAGCTATGCCTACCATAGCCGAAAACCGGAGGTGACTCCTGGCAATATGGCAGACGATCAGCTTCGCCGCGACTTCACGATCAATGCCCTTGCGATCAGTTTGAACAAGGATGATTTTGGAAACCTGGTCGACCCGTTCAATGGAATTTCGGATCTGAATGCCGGGATTCTCAGGACGCCTCTGGAACCCGAACAAACCTTTAGTGACGACCCCCTACGGATGATGCGGGCAATCCGGTTTGCCGCTCAGTTGAATTTTACCATTGAGGAAAAGACCTGGAAGGCGATCGGGAATGAAGCCGAAAGGATCCGGATCGTTTCGCAGGAAAGGATCACCGATGAGCTAAATAAGATCCTTGCCTGTCCCAAACCCTCCATCGGCTTTGACCTATTGTATCAGTCCGGTTTACTCCATATTATTTTCCCGCAGATGGTGGACCTGGCCGGGGCAGAGTACAAGGACGGGGTAGGACATAAGGATAATTTTTACCATACCCTTCAGGTTGTCGATAATGTTGCCCGGAACTCAGATGACCTTTGGTTGCGTTGGGCGGCCGTGTTGCATGATATTGCCAAACCTGCCACCAAGCGGTTTGAAGAGGGGCATGGCTGGACCTTTCATGGACATGAGGTCGTGGGTGGCCGGATGGTCCCCAAAATTTTCGCCCAGCTCAAATTACCCCAGAATGAGAAAATGCGCTTTGTTCGCAAACTGGTGGAATTGCATTTAAGACCCATCAGTCTGACCAAAGAGAATATCACAGATTCTGCTATCCGGCGCCTGCTTTTTGATGCCGGGGAGGAGTTTGAGTCCCTGATGATGCTCTGCGAAGCAGACATCACTTCCAAGAATCAATGGAAGGTCAAAAAGTTCCTTGCCAATTTTAAAATGGTCAGGGAGCGTTGCGCCGAAGTGGAGGAAAGCGACCGGATTCGAAGCTGGCAACCACCCATCACCGGGGAAATCATCATGAAGACCTTTGGGATACCACCTTCCCGTCCCGTGGGGGATATTAAAAATGCAGTTCGAGATGCTATCCTTGACGGTATAATCCCCAATACCTACGAAGCCGCCTATGCCTATATGGTGGAAAAAGCCCGGGAGCACCGGCTGGAACCGGTCATTTAAAATTGCCTATTTTTGTTGCATGGCGGTATTAAAATTCAGGATCTATTTTGAAGAGGACGAAAGCATTTACAGGGATGTGGCCATCAAGCATACACAGACATTTCTGGAATTGCATGCGATCATCCTAAAGGCCTATGAGTTTGATAATAAGCACAAGGCGACCTTTTTCCGGAGCAATGATCATTGGCAACGGGGAAGGGAGATCACGTTGGAAAAATATGAAAGGGACTACAAGGCGCCGCCTCTCCTGATGGAAGAAACCACCATAGGGTCGGAGATCCGGGACCCCAACCAAAAATTCATTTACCTCTACGATTTCAATAAGAATTGGAGCTTTATGGTGGAACTGATCCATGTGTCCAAAGAGGAAAGCCAGAAACTCGTATATCCCGCCCTGGTACGTTCCGAAGGGATCGCCCCCAGTCAGTATGGAACCAAGGGGTTATTGGGAGAGAAATTTGCCGATGTGGAAGAAAAATATGACCTGACCCAGGTAGGGGAAGGCTTTAGTGAAGAAGGAGAAGAAGGGACAGGCAGTGCTGACGGAGATGAGATTGCAGGGGAAGAAGAAACGCCTACCGAAGAATTCTAACCTCGCGCCCCCACGACATAGCGTCTTTGCGGTTGAGTTTTCCCGCCAGGACATTAAGTCGCAATTAGGCGCAAAGAAAAAGCCTTGAACTTTACAAAACCTACAGTGATCCTGGTTGCAGGGCCAACGGCCGTTGGAAAGACCCGTAAGGCCATTGAGCTCGCGCTTCAATACCATACCGAGATCATTTCTGCCGACAGCCGTCAGTGCTATCGCGAAATGAATATCGGTGTAGCCCGACCAACGCCGGAAGAACTCGCGGCAGTGCCCCACCACTTTATTGCTTCCCATTCCATACACGATAACCTGAATGCCGCCTGGTATGAGAAATACGCATTGGATAAGGTAAATGAACTATTTACCCGACATACGGTGGTGGTCATGGTGGGAGGTACAGGCTTGTACATTAAAGCCTTTATGGAAGGATTGGATGAGATACCGGAAACAGATCAGGCGATTCGCGCAGCGATCATCCATGGATATGAAGAAAATGGGCTAAGCTGGCTGCAGGAACAAGTAAAACAAAACGACCCTCTCTTTTTTGCGCAAGGCGAAAACCAAAATCCTCACCGGCTCATGCGGGCACTGGAAGTAGTGCGCTCCACCGGAAAATCCATCCTGAGCTTTCGAAAAGGAGAGAAGGCCCAACGCCCATTTGATATAAAAATGCTGGTGATGGATCTGCCCCGCCCTCAATTGTATGAACGGATCGATCAACGCGTAGATGAAATGGTCAACGCCGGATTGGAAGAGGAAGCCCGCGGATTGTACGCATTCCGGCACTTATCCGCCTTACAAACTGTAGGCTATCAGGAATAGTTTGACTACTTCGAAGGAAAGACCTCCCGCGAAGAAGCAATAGCTTTGATAAAACAACATACACGGAATTATGCCAAAAGGCAGGGGACGTGGTTTAGGAAGATGGGAGGTGAGGCGTGAATAGTGAATAGTGAATGGTGAATGGTGAATGGTGAATGGTGAATGGTGAATATATATTTGGCGATGTAAATTATAGGTTTTAAGTTTCACTATTCACTATTCACTATTCACGTCTCATATCTTAAACCCAACCGTCAAAAGAACATTCCCTCCATTATCCCTCAGGTCAGCATAGGTATTCAACCTTGGCGCATTTACCCGATAGGGGAAATTGACATCTTTAACGATCCGGTGTACATACGTTAGGTCAACGAACATGCCTTTGTTGCGATAACCAAGTCCGCCACTCAGGTTCATCCGGTTTCCTTTTAGTTCTTTGTCTTTATACGGGTTGCCCATATACGAGAACCCGGCACGGGCCATCAGGGTCTTGAATTTTAGTTCACCACCCACCCGAAAATTGAATGTGCCTTTATAGATCAGGTCAATAGCGGCATTATATGGGGCGAAAATATCAGCGGAAGTAGTTTCATCCTGTGGGGCAAACTTCATCCATTTATAATTGACATATTCAATGTCTGCGGTCAGAAAACCTTTTTGTTGTTCGATATTGGCCACTTCGCGAAATACATAGGAACCACTCAGGATAAACCGGGTAGGGGAGTTCAACATATACCTGTTCTCGGGTATTTGCCCATTGGTAAAAACGGTTGATTTTACACTATCGACTCCCTGGCCCACCCCAAAAAGATTCTCCACATCACCGGTCATTGTAGAGGAAAATGTTTCTTTCAGCATCATCCAGTTGGGAGTATGTACGGCTAATCCGATACGGATATAATCACGGGGTCTCCAGATAAATCCACCCCGCAGGTTAACACCCACTCCGGTGAGTTTGTAGTTTTCGACATAGCGGAGATAACCAAAGTCATTGTCTGTATCCCCACTGGCATCCGATTCCGTAAACGAACTGTTTCGATCCATTTTGATAATGGGGATACCAAGGCTTGCACCCAGGTAGAATTTGCGGTTGAAATCTTCCGCGATACCGAGATTAAGTTCGGTGATGCCTCCACTGGTGTTAATGATCTGTTCCTGGTCAGAAATGGAGGCAAATTCTGGCCTGGCTATTACTTGCAGGTTGCCCCCTATGGTGGCGGTATCAACGAGGTAGGTATAGAGTGCCATTTTGGTTTGCAGGGAAACATTATCGCTGTTTAATGCCCCATCAATATCCAGACCCGAACCGGAAAATTCATCCGCAAGTGGTTCGGCAAAACTGCTATAGTTATTCTGTCCCCTGTAATAGGATGTTTGATTAAAATTGGCGGTTTGCGTCAGGGTCAGCGCGAAGGCGGAACTCCGTTGGCGTCCCATTCCTCCAAAAACAAAACCGGTTGTACCTAAATTGAATTTGGAATAGGAATCCCCTTTACTGTTTGTGCCCCGAAAATCTCCCTTTCCGCGTCCAAATTGAAAGGCCGGTGTAAAAACAAAATCAGAGGTCTTGAAGAAGGCTAATCCGGCCGGGTTGACATGATTGGCGGTAGCATCTCCTCCTAAGGAGCCCATGGCTCCCCCAATGGCCTGACTTCTGGCGGTACCATTCGGGTAGGTCCAGGACAAACGAAGGGCTTCTTCCGGTATCTGGGCAAAGGCGGTTCCTCCCATGACCAGGAGGGCAATGGTTAAAATCGGCGATCTCATGTTACGATTTTGATGGATCATCAATTACCTCCGCGGGTTGGCCGGCTTACGCCACCGCCGCTGCTGCTCGAAGAACCTGAACTGGAGGACCCGGAGCTGTTGCTATTATTGTTGCTCGATGGGGTATAGCTCCTGTCGGGACGGGAGGTAGAATTTGAATTATTAGAATTGGTATTTGAGTTGCTGTAACTGGAATTATTGTTTCCGGAAAACCAACGATTGACCCGATTGCTCAAGCCATTCGTATTCACATTCGAATTGGAATTGTTATACGAATTGCTAACACCGGTTCCGGGGCGAATGATCACGGGGCGACCTGATTTCGAAGACAGGTTGTTGTTGGAATTTTGCGCGTTTGCATATCCCGCCAGATTAAAATTCCGGGGTGGGGTATAGGCCGGACGGCTTTCTTTTCCAAGTCCCGGATTCACGATCACCACATTGCCCGGGCAATAGGGGTTGTAGTAATAGTTCCAGGAATTATAAGGATTGTAGTAGGATCCGTAAAAGTAATTATATCCATAACTGTACCGGTCAAAATAATACCAGTCATTCAGTTCTGACCAACGGTAACGGTCAGATACCTTCATCCGCAAGTAACGGTCATCATAATATTCGTCATCGTATTGATAACGACCATCACGACGATTATCTACCCGGACATAATCATCCACCTCACGTTGAGGAGAATAATAGACATCATCGGGTGTCTGTCCGGTTTCATAGGCTGTGGTACAGCTGCCCAGTACCAGGGCGGTGAGGGAAGCAAGTAGAATTTGACGTTTCATGACCGTGGATTTATGCAGTAATCGATATGAAGTTACTACATTTGCGGCGAAACCAATAGGGAAAGAACAAGGTTATTAAAGTTTTAACAGTTCAGGATCAATGGTTTGTTTCAAAATTAGCATTTGATTATGAGTAAAGAGATCACCTCCCGGGCCACCGATTATTCACAATGGTACAATGACCTGATATTGAAGGGCGAACTGGCCGATTATTCAGCCGTACGCGGATGTATGGTCATAAAGCCTTATGGCTTTGCCCTGTGGGAGAATATGCGTGATGTATTGGATAAAATGTTCAAGGATACCGGGCACCAGAATGCCTATTTCCCACTGTTCGTACCTAAAAGCCTTTTTGAAGCCGAGGAAAAGAATGCCGAAGGCTTTGCCAAAGAATGTGCGGTAGTAACGCACTACCGGTTAATAGCGGACCCAAACAAAAAGGGAAAACTCATGGTCGACCCGGAGGCAAAACTGGAAGAAGAACTCGTGGTTCGTCCCACCAGTGAAGCCATCATCTGGAATACCTACAAAGACTGGATTCAATCATACCGCGACCTTCCCATCCTGGTGAATCAATGGGCCAATGTGGTCCGTTGGGAGATGCGTACACGGGTGTTTTTGCGTACCGCCGAATTCCTCTGGCAGGAAGGTCACACCGCCCACGCCACCAAAGAGGAAGCCATTGAAGAAACGGTAAAAATGTTGGGGGTATATGCCCAGTTTGCGGAAGAATACATGGCCCTGCCCGTGATTAAAGGGGTAAAAAGCGAAAGCGAACGATTTGCCGGGGCAGTGGATACCTATTGCATCGAAGCCCTCATGCAAGACGGTAAAGCTCTTCAGGCAGGAACCTCGCATTTCCTGGGACAGAATTTTGCCAAGGCATTTGAAGTAAAATACCTGACCAAGGAGAACCAGCAGGAATATGTTTGGGCCACCAGTTGGGGCGTAAGCACCCGGTTGATCGGTGCGCTGGTAATGGCGCATAGTGATGATAAGGGATTGGTATTACCTCCGAGGATCGCGCCTGTGCAGGTAGTGATCGTTCCTATTTACAAAGGGGAAGAGTCAAAAAAAATGATCGATGGCCGTGTTGCGGAACTGATCGCTCAATTCAAGGCCGCCGGGATCCGGGTTAAATATGATGATAACGACAATAACCGTCCGGGTTGGAAATTTGCCGAACACGAATTGAAAGGCGTACCCATCCGCCTGGCCATTGGTGCGCGTGACCTGGAAAATAATGTAGTGGAAATGGCCCGTCGGGATACAGGGGAAAAGGAAAGTGTATCACTGGAAGGGTTGGCGGAAAGAATACAGGGGTTGTTGGTTACCATTCAGCAAAACTTATTTGATCGCGCAGCTGCCTATCGGGACGCGCATATCACCAAAGCAGATTCCTGGGACGAATTCACTAAGATTCTGGAAGAGAAAGGGGGATTTGTTTCCGCGCATTGGGATGGTACGGCTGAAACCGAACAAGCTATCAAGGAAAAAACCAAAGCCACCATCCGGTGTATTCCGCTGAACAATACACCTGAAGAAGGGAAATGTATTTTAACCGGAAAACCCAGCAGCCAGCGGGTATTATTTGCGCAAGCGTATTAAGCAAATAGCTATTAGCTTATTTCACTGAAAGATAATTATAGTCCTTCAACGCGGTAGCCAGAAAATCATACGGGTTCATTGACGTATCGATCTTCAGGTGTGCCTTTATCTTTTCCGTAGCGGTATAGGCGAGGTTGAAATCTCCATTCTTATGGGCGGTATCCAGAATGCTTTTAATGGCATTGATATCCTTGTCACTCAACTGCATGATCTGTGGGAAATGCGGAGTGTAGCTTTCCTCCACCTCCCGAAATACCGTGTCCTGGATATCCGCTTTGTTCTTGGTGCGTACAATGATGGTCTGCGCCAATACATCGCCCAGTCGTTGTGATTTTTTGGAGGATGCCACCAGAATCAGATCGGTGATCATCAAGCCCAAAATGATCACCAAGGCCCATCGCAATTCCGGATATTGAAAGGCACTGGGAAATGTCGCCAGAATCAGAATGGCCACTACCATCATTAAGTCGGATACCCGGATCAGCCAGCGGATCACATACTGGCTTGGACTGGCTTTGCTCCCATTCTCATTCACGACGCGTAGACCGGCTACTTTTTTCCCTATACTTTGTCCATTGGTGAATATTTCAAAAGCCAGGTAATAAAATATCACGGGAAACCAGAGTAGTATTTCATAGATCTGGGCAAAGGTCGAGGGCCTGAATGGGTTGGATGAACTGGAAATGATGATACCCAGCAAGCGATAGGCCAGCAACAGGTAAACAATCTGCAACACCATATCCAGCAACCAGGCCAGGAAGCGGCGATAGAATTCGCTGACCTCAAATTCGATATCAAGGTTGAAAGAAGTGGGAATCTTTACCAGGGGCATGGTTAAAAATAAGAAATAAGGAATAAGAAATAAAAAATTCACGAATCGAAAGGGGGATAGCCAACAAATCACTATTTTACGATATAATCTCAATTTTTGCGCGAAGCCTTATTCATCAAGAAGAACAAAGAACGCTGGCAACGGATACAACATGGCCAGGTGGCGGATGCAGACGAATTGGCGACGGAGTTTACGCGCCTCATCGATGATCTTTCTTACGCCAAAACCTTTTATCCGGGCAGCCGTGTCACCAATTATGTCAATAGCCTGGCTTCCCGCATTTACCTGGATATTTACCGCAACAGAAAAGAACGTTCCAGTCGCCTCGTCGATTTTTGGAAGTATGACCTTCCCATGGTCATTCGTAAACACCACCGGGTCATTCTTCTTTCCACCATCATTTTTATCGTTTTTGCGGCCGTTGCTTTTGTCACCGCCTCGCGGGATGAAGAAATCCTGAATGAAATATTGGGACAGGATTATGTGGATATGACCCGCGGAAATATCCGGGATGGCAACCCTTTTGGCGTATATGAAAATGAAAATGTGTTTGTGATGTGGTTGCGTATCATGATCAATAATATCGGGGTGGCTGTCAAAGCCTTTATTTCAGGAATATTTTTTGGCATACCTACCTTGTATATTCTTGCCTCCAACAGTTTTATGGTGGGAGCTTTTGACCAGCTTTTTTACCGGGAAGGGTTGGGGCTTGATTTTTTTCTTGTGGTCTTTATCCATGGCACGTTAGAGTTGACGGCCATTATCCTGGCGGCAGGGGCCGGATTGATCCTGGGAAAAGGCTTTTTATTGCCTGGAACACTAAGTCGACTTGATTCTGTTAAAATAGCCGCCAAAGAAGGGGCCAAGATCATCATCGGTTTATTTCCGGTTTTTGCCCTGGCCGCTTTTTTTGAAGGGTTCATTACACGCCTGTATAATGATGTGCCGGTACTTACCATCCTGGTAGTCGTAGCCTCCATCATATTTGTGGTTTGGTATTTTATCATCTATCCTTTCCGCGTGGAAAAGAAACTGGCAGATAAATTCTGGGAGGAGAGGGGATGAATAATCTACGTACATATCTTCTCCTGCCCCTTTTTGGATTTCTTTCACAAGCGGGCTTTGCCCAGCAGGAGGAATATCCCCAAGAGATGGACACGGTGGTCATAACCGATGCGCCAGTCGTCGATGAGGTCGTTGCCGTGCCTGCTACAACAGGCGAAGACCTGTCACGGTATGTGGTACCCAAAGAAGCCTATAAAAGTTTTGAAGAAAAATGGGAATGGCGAAAATTTCCTCCTGATTCTGTGTCGGGTTTTGAAAAAGACCCCGAATTCTGGTATGCGAATTATCCCTTCCAGGAGGATGAACCTATCAAAGAAAAGAAAAATAAATCCGGGCTTAACCAAAGCTGGATATTCAACCTGCTTTGGATACTGATCCTGTTATCATTTGTAGGGCTGCTTATTTGGTTTCTATCACAAAACGGAATCGGGTTCTTTAAAAATGATCAGGCTTTGGTAAAGGGCGAGGGAGAAGGGATACAGGAGGAAGAAGATATATTTTCAATTCCTTATAGCTATAAGATCGAAAGTGCGGAAAAGGAGGGTAACTACCGGCTGGCCGTTCGATACCTTTTTCTTCAATTACTGAAAGGATTATCAGAACGAGGCACAATCCAATATAAACCCGACCGCACGAACCTCGACTACCTGATGCAGTTGCATGGTCGCCCGGAGTATGCGAACTTTTTTCAGGCCATGCGGCATTATGAATATGTGTGGTATGGTCAATTCAGTCCATTGGAAGGAAACTACCGGGAGATCCGACAGTTCTTTCATGATTTTTATAAAAAGGGAGGGCTGGTATGAAAAAGTTATTGCCCATCTTTTTTCTTTTCCTGATGATCGGGGCACTTGTGTTGCTGATCATTGGATCTTCGTCCTCTTCATCCGGAAAAC
>JANRLV010000153.1:0-14733 GCA_033762195.1 Chitinophagaceae bacterium
AGTCGCCAGAGGCGACAAGACAATCGTGCGAGACCAGAGGTCTCGCACAGCAAGCCTCCGACTTCCGTCATCCGTCCTCCGTCATCTATCCTCCGTCATCTGTCATCTGTCCTCCGTCCCCCAACCTCCCCTCCGTCCCCCCACATTCCGTATCTTCGCCGCATGACCCGCCAGGAACTCACGAAGCATATTTTCCAGAAAGGTTCTTACCTCTGTGTCGGACTGGACACCGACTCCAAAAAGATACCGGTTGTTTTGCAATCAAACCCCGATAAAGTCTTTGCCTTCAACAAAGCGATCATCGATGCCACCCGTGATCTTTGTGTCAGTTACAAGATCAATACGGCTTTTTATGAAGCCCTGGGCGCAAAAGGGTGGGATATCATGGAAAGAACCGTTGCCTATATTGGTACTGACCATTTCTTGATCGCCGATGCTAAACGTGGCGATATTGGCAACACCTCGGACCAATATGCCCGGGCCTTTTTTGAAACCATTCCCTTTGATGCTATTACGGTAGCCCCTTATATGGGCGAAGACAGTGTCAAACCTTTTCTTCAATACAAGGGCAAATGGGCGATCGTATTGGGGTTGACCTCCAATGCAGGCGCCCGGGATTTTGAACTCCAACCAAGTGGGGAGGAACTCCTGTATGAAAAAGTACTCAGTAGCGTTTCCGAATGGGGGACTCCCGATAACCTGATGTTTGTCGTCGGAGCTACCCAGGCCGATGAATTTATCAATATCCGCAAAAGGACACCACATCACTTTTATCTGGTCCCGGGAGTGGGATTTCAAGGTGGTAGCCTGAAGGAGATATCGGAAAAAGCCATGATCGGGGATGGCGGCATATTAGTAAATGTCAGCCGTGCCATACTTTATGCCTCCGAAAAGGAAGATTTTGCCACCGAAGCCCGCGCCATCGCTCAACAATATCAACAGGAGATGGCCAGCTATCTGAGAAACCTACCTAAAGCCACTGCATTATAAATTCAAGACCATAGGCGAACAGCTAAGAGCTAATAGCTGTTAGCCATTAGCTTTTAGTACCTAAATTTGCACTATAAAACCCCTCACACATGGCTGCCCGTACAGACCTTTTTCAAAGCCCGGATTATTTTCAAATTGACGAATTACTGACGGAAGAGCACAAGCTCATCCGTGAATCGGTTAGGAATTATGTAAAAAAAGAGATCTCGCCGATCATTGAGGATTATGCCCAGCGCGCCGAATTTCCCCAATTCATCGTTAAACAAATGGGTGATCTGGGATGCTTTGGGCCTACTGTTCCGGTTGAATACGGTGGAGGAGGATTGGACTATATCAGTTATGGATTGATGATGCAGGAACTCGAAAGAGGGGATAGTGGCGTAAGGTCTACTGCTTCTGTGCAAGGTTCCCTGGTCATGTTTCCAATCCATGCATACGGCAGTGAAGCCCAACGAAGAAAATACCTGCCCAAACTCGCTTCGGGTGAATGGCTGGGTTGTTTTGGTTTGACCGAGCCCAATCATGGTAGCGATCCCAGTAGCATGTTGACCAATATCCGTGATGCTGGCGACCATGTCATCCTTAACGGGGCAAAGATGTGGATCAGCAATGCACCTTTTGCACAGATTGCGGTAGTATGGGCAAAGGATGAAGAAGGTATCATTCGCGGACTGATCGTAGAAAGAGGAATGGAAGGTTTTTCTACGCCTACTACCCATGGCAAATGGAGTCTGCGCGCCTCTGCAACCGGCGAATTGGTTTTTGATAATGTAAAAGTGCCCAAGGAAAGTATCTTTCCGAATGTACAGGGATTAAAAGGCCCCCTCGGATGTTTGACCAAGGCCCGTTTTGGCATCGCCTGGGGAACGATCGGTGCCGCGATGGACTGTTATGATACAGCCCTGCGGTATGCCAAAGAGCGTGTGCAATTTGGTAAGCCCATTGCCGGATTCCAGTTGCAGCAAAAAAAGCTGGCAGAGATGGTCACCGAGATCACCAAAGCACAGTTGCTCAACTGGCGGGTAGCCGTACTCATGAGCGAAGGTCGCGCCACCCCTCAGCAGGTATCCATGGCCAAACGCACCGGTTGCGAAGTGGCCCAGCAGGTGTGTCGTGATGCCCGGCAGATCTTGGGGGGCATGGGGATTACCGGCGAATACAGCATCATGCGCCACATGATGAATATCGAAAGTGTGATCACTTACGAAGGCACCCATGATATACACCTGCTCATCACAGGAATGGATATCACAGGAATCAATGCCTTCAAATAAATGGAAATGACAACATGAAAATATTTCTCATCGGATTCATGGGCTCGGGGAAAACCCACACCGGCCGGCTGATCAGCCAGAAACTCGGGCTCCCTTTTTTTGATCTCGATGAGCAAGTGGTCAATCACCAGGAAAGATCCATCAACGAAATATTTGAAAAAGAAGGGGAGGAATTTTTTCGGCAAACAGAAAAGGAAGTATTGCATATTCTGACCGAAAGCCATGATTCATTTGTCATGGCCACCGGTGGAGGTGCCCCCTGTTATTATAACAATATTGGGTATATGAAGGAGGCAGGTCTCACAGTTTGGATCAATACCCCGACAGATATCCTCTTTCAACGGTTAGTGAAAGAAAAAGAAGAGCGTCCTCTGCTCCGCGAACTGTCCGATGATCAGTTACGTTCCTTTATCCAGAAAAAGATCGGCGACCGGCGGATCTACTACGAACAAGCCGATGTGATCATTCAGGAAGAGGAAGGGGACCGCCTGGACCTGATCCTGCAAAAAATATTACATGCATAAACGCTACATCAGTATGGGAGCCGCCCTCGCAGGGCTGGCTGTTGCCCTGGGTGCATTTGGGGCGCATGGATTGAAAAAACTGGTTCCCCCTGAAACGGTTGATACATTCCTGACGGGGGTGCAATACCAAATGATCCATGCACTGGCCCTGCTGCTTACCGGTATCTTGGCAGAAAAATTCTCCTCTAAGTTCCTGTCATTTGCTGCTGTCTGTTTTGGATGGGGAATTTTGCTTTTCTCAGGTTCACTCTATCTGTTAACCTATCTCAAAGCTACCTCTACAATTGGATTGGGGGGCTGGGGGCTGATTACTCCATTTGGAGGAGTGGCCTTTATCCTGGGATGGGTGTTTGTCGTGTGGGCTGTTGTGAGAGGACCCTATAGAGGATAGACCAGGCTGGTGACCGTTCCATTCCGGTTCTCAATAAAAAAGGCCCCGCCGATCTTCGTCATTCGCTGAGAGATATTTTTTAACCCATTGCCAAATTCGCGCAATTTGGCCAAATCAATTCCGGTGCCATTATCGGTGATGGTGATGATCAGGTCGCTATTGATGCGTATATCGATCTCCACCTGGGAGGCTTGCGCATGTTTGAGTACATTGTTCAAACTTTCCTTTACACAAAGAAATATATTTCTCCTTTTGTCTCCGGTCAATTGGCGTTCAGGGATCTGAGGTGGAGTATTCACTTTGCATTGTACCGGTGTCCCTTCAAAATATTCAATGCTATAAGCCCGGATATAGGAAATGAGATTATCCAGCGTATCGTTGCCGCTATTCATACTCCAGATGATGGCATTCATCTTGTTGAGCACATCATTGGCTGATTGAGAGATCTTTTCCAATTCTACCGGCACTTCCTGTTTCATTTTATTCTTGGCGATCTCGCTCATCAGGCGGATGGTGGTCATACCTGAACCCAATTCATCATGCATATCAGCCGAAATACGCTCGCGTTCTTCCTGATGGGCGGCCATCACCGCCATTTGTTTCTCCAGTTCCTTTCGCTCATTCTCTATTTTCAATCGTTCCCGTTCCCGGGTTTGCAGGATGATCTGTTTCCGGTTCTTATAAGTAAGACCAACCAGGAAAAAGATCAATTCAATAAACAGACCTACTTCATAATAAAAGAGCGAGTTGTAAAAAATGCTGTTATTGGACCGCAGGGCCGGGATGAGGATCAATAATTGGGAAAATACAGAGAAAACGATCAGTAGCAGGTTACCCCAAAAGAGGAAACGTAACAACTGGTCATTCCAGTGGCGGGCACTATACACCATAAAGATGATGGCCAACAGGATGAGAAAGAATTTGGTGCCGTTTTCTACCAGGTTTACCGGCAGATAGGCGGATGTCCCGTAATAAAGGACAGTATAGGCCAGGATCGCCATCAATACCCAAAGAATACCAAATCGATATAAACGGTGCAGAAAGGGATGGGCCTTTTTAGTGTCTAAAAAATACATCATGAATGCCAGGTAGCAACAGTGACCAATGGCCTGCAACACAAAATCGAGGAAGGTTTCAAACAGATAACTGGTAGGATTGATCTGAAAATTGAACATGGACTTGGTAAAAAGCATGGCCCCAAGAAAGAAAGCATATCCGGCATAGAACAGAAATTCCCGGGTGGCCCCCATGGCATAAGTGGCCAGCGAAAAGAGGATCATCATCAATAATAATCCACTAAAGACATAGGTGACCATGTCAATGTCCCGATACTTATTCAGGAACTGAATCATGTATGGTACGTAAAAACTATCCCGGATCAGGCGGGGAGAGACGACCGTATTGTAGGTTTTTTCATTCGTTAACACGGCCAATACTTCACTCGTATCGCGGCCGGCAACGGAGAGGTACCGGAATCCGATGCTATCGGGATGATCCGGCAGGATACGGGGATAGGCAATGGCTTTTTCACCTGATCGTTTATACAGGATAATGTCTTTGTAATAGAATCCCGGGAAAAAATAGAATCCTCTTGCTGTATCACTTGTATTGACCAGCAGGAAACGAACCAACACTTTTTTGGGGTTATCCGCTGGAGTGATCTTGAAATTGTGTGAACTCAGTTGTTGCCATTTAACGGAAGGCCACTGGTCAATCGTGAAGTTTGATGGAACCAGTGCAAATTGACATGAACTGAGGATGCGGGAGCCAAATCGGATCGTGTCAACGTCCACGACAGGGCGTTCCTGTGCCAGGGACCTTAGCGGAAGGGCCAGCGTCATGACCAGGGCCAATGACAAGCAATAGCTACGGCACAAAGCCAATTTTGGGTTAGAAAGCCTCATGGATGGACGGTACACGACAAAAATACAGTTCCCCTTTGGGAAATAAGTGGCAGGGCAATAACACTTTCGTGGTATTTTCGGACAAAACAAGGTAAACTTTATCTTTGCCCTATGGCGAACAAGCTGAAGAAAAAAACGGTGTCAAAGGCTGAGGGGGTACCCCTGAAGACAGAGAAGGAGGCAAAACTGGATCTCCGGCAGATCGCCCGTGACGAAAGAACCTGGAAGATCGTGGGGGCGGTGTCCTTATTGGTCTCGCTGCTGCTTTTCACTTCTTTTATGTCCTATTTCTTTACCTGGAAAGAAGATCAGGATAAAGTGCTTCAGGGCGCGTCGATCTTATTTGAAGATAATATCACTGTTTCCAATCTTTTGGGCAGGTTGGGCGCGCTTACTGCTCATTTCTTCATATTTAAAGGATTTGGCGTTGCCTCTCTTCTCATATGTACTTTTTTCTTTATTCTGGGCGTAAACCTGCTTTTTGAAAGAAAGGTATGGTCGCTCTGGCGCAACCTTCGGTATGTCACTATCGGTATGCTGGTCTTATCTGTTTCGCTGGCCTTTGTAACAGCAGGAACCGATTTCCCCTTTGGTGGAGGCACCGGCCGCATGATCAGCAACTGGCTCATCAACCTGATGGGGATGTTTGGAACAGGATTATTACTCCTCGTAATTGCCCTGGCCTATATCATCTGGCAGTTTAATCCCAAATTCAATCTACCGGAAAAGAGAAAACTTGAACCGGCACCAGTTGGGGAAGAGGAAACAGTGACTACAGAGGCGGAGCCTTTGATCACCGGCGGGGGCAAAACCATCAATGACCTGTATGCGGAAAATAATACCAAAGGCAATCGCCTGAAAAAAGGAAGCCCGGTTGTTATCCCCCCTGTCATCGAAGAACAGGAGCCTGTTTTCTCCATCATTGAAAAAGAGGAAGAGCCAGCCCCGATAGAGGAACCGGTAGTGGAACCCGAATTACCTACGGCTATCGAACTGCCGGTAGAACCGGAGCCCCTTCCCAAAAAGATCATACCTCCCGTGGAGATCAGTGACCTGGAGTTGGAGATCAAATCCACGCCTGAAACACATCAGGAGGAGACAGAAAAGACCTACGAAAATCTGCCTCCATATGAACCCACGCTGGACCTGCGTGATTATAAATACCCCAAGATCGATCTGTTGGAGAACTATGCCAGTGAAAAGATCGTGCAGGATACATCTGAATTGGAGACCCACAAGAACCAGATCATCAATACCCTGAAGAACTATGATATCCATATTCAAAAGATCAGTGCTACCGTAGGTCCTACGGTCACTTTATATGAGATCGTTCCCGCCGCAGGGGTGCGTATTTCCCGGATTAAAAACCTGGAAGATGATATCGCGCTTAGCCTTGCCGCCCTCGGCATTCGGATCATTGCCCCTATACCCGGTAAAGGAACCATTGGTATCGAGGTTCCCAATATCAAGAAAAGCGTGGTGAGCATGCGTACCCTGCTCTCCTCCGAAAAATTTCAGCATAATACCTATAGCCTTCCCATTGCGTTGGGTAAAAAGATCGATAACGAGAACTACATTGTTGACCTAACCTCCATGCCTCACTTGCTGATGGCGGGTGCGACTGGACAGGGTAAATCGGTGGGGTTAAATGCGATTCTTGTTTCCCTTTTATATAAGAAACATCCTTCGCAATTAAAGCTGATCCTGATCGATCCAAAGAAAGTGGAATTGAGTTTGTACCGACTGATCGAAAAACATTTTCTGGCAAAACTTCCCGGAGATGATGAAGCGATCATTACCGATACCAAGAAAGTGGTACATACACTTAATGCCCTTTGTATTGAAATGGATAACCGGTATGACCTGCTTAAAGAGGCCGGCGCCCGGAATATCAAGGAGTACAATGAAAAGTTTGTCAAACGAAAACTAAATCCCCAAAAAGGTCACCAATACCTGCCCTTTATTGTGCTGGTGATCGATGAATTTGCCGATCTGATCATGACAGCCGGAAAAGAGATCGAGATGCCCATTGCCCGATTGGCGCAATTGGCACGTGCGGTCGGCATCCACCTGATCATCGCCACCCAACGCCCATCCGTCAATATCATTACCGGGACCATCAAGGCCAACTTCCCATCCCGGGTGGCCTTTAAGGTTTCTTCCAAGATCGACTCCCGGACCATTCTGGATGCGGGTGGAGCCGAACAACTGATCGGGAAAGGGGATATGCTGATCTCCCATCATGGAGAACTGATCCGTCTTCAATGTGCCTTTGTCGATACACCCGAGGTGGAAAGGGTAGTAGAGCATGTGGGTGAACAACGCGGATACCCCCAGGCCTTTCTCCTGCCGGAATACATTGATGAAAAAGACCTGGAGGGCCGGGATTTTGATATGAATGAACGGGATTCCCTGTTTGAAGATGCTGCCCGGGTCATCGTACAGAACCAGATCGGCTCTACCTCCCTGCTCCAACGCCGGATGAAACTGGGGTATAACCGGGCCGGCCGGCTTATGGACCAGCTTGAATCCGCCGGTGTGGTCGGTCCCAGCCAGGGCAGCAAAGCCAGGGAAGTACTCATTAAGACCGAAGCCGACCTCGATCAGCACCTTTCCAACCTCAGTTTGTAGATGATATACAACCTATTGGCCCTGGTCTCCGTCATATAGGCGTATTTGCGTATCTTTGCGGACTTAAAATTTGGATTAATGAAGTCAATCTGGACGATCCTTTTGGTGATCAGTACGATATATAATGGTCAGGCTCAGACCAAACCCGCTACCAATGACCCCGAGGCAAAGAAGGTCCTGGATGCGGTTAGCGCCAAATTCAAAACCTTTAAGTCCCTGAAATCCACCTTTACCTATAAAGTGGAGAATGCTCAGGGAAAGGTATTGTCCACCAAGAATGGCACTGTGTACATGAAAGGGAATAAATACCGGGTGAGCTTTGTGGGCCAGGAGATCTTCTGTGATGGTTCCAATGTCTGGACATATGATAATTCAGCCAATGAGGTCACCATCACCAAACTGGATGCTTCCGGTAGTTCCATCACCCCCCAGAAATTATTCACCAATTTCTACGATAAAGACTTTTTATACAAACTCAACGGTGAAAAAAAGGTAGGCACCAAGACCATCCAGGAAATTGAAATGACCCCTACCGATAAAACCAGGCCCTTCCATAAAGTATATATTTCGGTTGATAAAACCGCAAAGACCATCAGCAGCACCAAAGTGTTGGAAAAAGGCGGAAGTACCTATGTGTATTCGGTGAATACCATGTCTCCCAACACCACCATTGCCGATTCTCAATTTGTATTTGAGGCAAAGAATTATCCCGGTGTAGAAGTGATCGATCTTCGTTGATCGGCGTGCTTCAGTTTATTCTTCTCCCCAGCGATAGGTATTTTGGGATAGCCCGGCAAGGTCTATGACCCGGTCAACCACTGTGGCGGCTACCTCTTCGATCGTTTTAGGGCGGCTGTAAAAAGAAGGAGTGGCCGGGCAAATGATACCACCTGCCAGGGTTACCGTTTCCATATTTCGGATATGCACGAGATTATAAGGCGTATCCCGGACGACACAGATGAGTTTTCTTCTTTCTTTTAATATAACATCCGCTGCCCGGGTAATCAGGTCATTCGAAATACCTGTAGCAATTCGCCCCAATGTTCCCATGGAACAGGGAATGATGATCAACGTCCCATACCGACCCGACCCCGAAGCAAAGGGGGCCATGAAATCATTCTTGTCCACATATCGGAATGGATATTGATCATACTGCTCATTTCCAAGTTCCGTTGACCATACCTGACGGGCATTATCGGTCATGACTATCGAGACTTCCTCCCATTGATCTTTTAACAAGACAAGCTTATCCAATAAGCATTTGGCATAGACCGAACCACTGGCACCGGTAATGGCCACCGCGATCCGGTGAAGGGGAACTGAAGTAGTCTGTTCAGGGCGGGCTGTCATAGTCACAAAATTAGTTAAGTGTATCGTCGTTACTTCATAAAGGTTCTTGTAGAATATAATCTACAAAATACTGTTGAAACATTGATATAAATCAATAATTCAGGATCAGTCATATAATTTATCCTTTTCGGGCATAAAAAACACCAATTACATGATGTTTGTTATTCAATTATTAACTTACTTAGCAACGAATTTTCATAGGATAAGGTTTAATGGTTAATGGTTTTTGATTAGGGCCCCCCGAATTTATTCGGGGGTTCTTTTTTTATAGCCAAAGAGGCGCAGAGACAAAGAGAATTTTATTTCTCAGCGTCTCTGCGCCTCTTTGGTTAAATAGACTTATCAGGCTTTTGTTTCCGCCATATTCGGCACATCGGCCACTTTGTAAGCCCCGGCATCCAATTTCTTCTTGGTTTCTTCGAAGGCTTTCAGGGTCAGTGCAATATCCTCGTCGTTGTGCGCAGCGGAGGGGATAAGGCGGTAAATGATATGTCCTTTGGGGATAACCGGATAAACAACGATCGAGCAGAAAATGTTGTAGTTCTCGCGGAGATCCATCACCATGGCGGATGCTTCTTCCACGCCACCTTTCATATATACCGGTGTTACCACAGAATCAGTCTTCCCGATGTCAAACCCACGTTCCTTCAAACCATTCTGAAGTTTCAGGGCATTGCTCCACAGCTTGGCTTTCAGTTCGGGTTTGGTACGTAAAAGCTCGAGTCTTTTCAGGTTACCCAGTACCAGCGGCATGGGCAGACTTTTAGCAAAGATCTGGCTGCGGATATTGTAACGGATATAATCAATGATCTGGGCTTCTCCGGCAATAAACGCACCAATAGAGGCCATGGATTTTGCAAAGGTGGAGAAGTAGAGGTCAATTCCATCCTGAATACCCTGTTCTTCTCCGGCACCAGCACCTGTTTTACCCAGTGTACCAAAACCATGGGCATCATCCACGAGAAGGCGGAAGGAATAGGAATTCTTCAGCTCAACGATCTCTTTCAGTTTTCCCTGGTCGCCGGCCATGCCAAATACGCCTTCGGTAATCAGCAGGATGCCTCCGGCTTTTTGTTTTTCGATCAGGGCTGTTGCTCTTTGTAATTGTTTTTCACAATCGGCCATATCGTTATGCTTGAAAACATAGCGGTGGCCGGCATGCATGCGAAGTCCGTCAATGATACAAGCATGGCTTTCGGCATCATAAATGATCACATCATGACGATTGCATAATGTATCGATCAGGCTGCTCATTCCCTGATAACCGTAATTCAGGAGAATGGAATCTTCTTTATGTACAAACTCAGCGAGTTCTTTTTCCAATTGTTCGTGGTGATTGCTGTTTCCGCTCATCATCCGCGCGCCCATGGGGTAGGCGAGGCCATATTGAGCAGTGGCTTCCGCATCAGCTTTACGTACCTCGGGGTGGTTGGCCAATCCCAGGTAGTTATTCAAACTCCAAACGATCTTTTCTTTGCCGCGGAAATTCATCCGGCTGTTGATATCTCCTTCCAGTTTGGGGAAGGCAAAATAGCCATGGGCATTTTTTCGGTGTTGCCCGATTGGACCATAATTCGTGACCAGTCTTTCAAATATATCTCCCATATTTTCGCGTGATTTGAGGGGTTTCAAATGGCGCAAAGGTAATTTATTCCGGGGTGATTCTAAGCGATTTTTTTGCCCTGTGAAATTCTTATTAACCTATTCAAAACCAGAGCGATTTCGCAGCCAAATCCTTAATTTCGGCCAAATGTTTCTGCCATGAAATACCGTCTGGTCAGCCTGCTTTCCCTGCTCTCTTCATTTTCTCTTTTTGCCCAACCGGCACCTGCCCCTTCCCGGCCCAAACTTGTTGTCGGGATCGTAGTGGATCAAATGCGGTGGGATTTCCTTTACCGGTATGCCGAACGCTATGGAACCGGAGGGTTCAGGCGAATGCTGGGAGAGGGGTTTACCTGCGATAATACAAATATCCCTTATGCCCAGACCGTAACAGCCGCGGGTCATACCTGTGCTTATACCGGAAGTGTTCCCGCTATTCACGGCATTATGGGAAATGAATGGTACGATAAAGCATTGGGCAGAGATGTGTACTGTACCGAAGACAAATCGGTTAAGGTGATCGGTGGGGCAGATAAAGCTGAACCCCAATCACCCCGCAACTTATGGGCAACCACGATTTGTGATGAATTGCGACTGGCCACCAATTTTCGCGGAAAAACCATCGGTGTAGCCATCAAAGACAGGGGAGGAATCCTTCCTGCCGGGCATTCCGCCAATGCCGCCTATTGGTACGACAGCCGTTCCGGAAACTGGGTCACCAGTACTTACTATATGAAAACCCTTCCGGCCTGGGTGGATAAATTCAACAACCGAAAGATCACTGACTCTTTTTATAAATTAAACTGGAATACATTATACCCAATCACATCCTATGTACAAAGTGATAAGGATGATATGCCCTATGAAGGAAAGTATGGACATGAATCCAAACCTGTATTCCCTCATGAACTGGCTTCTCAGATTGGAAAAAATTATGGGTTGATATCTGCTACACCTTATGGTAATACGATGACCCTTGATTTTGCCAGAAAAGCCATAGAAAGCGAAGCCATGGGCGCAGACAATATCACGGATATTCTCGCGGTCAGCCTTTCTTCACCTGATTATGTGGGTCACCAGTTTGGCCCCAATTCCATCGAGATTGAGGACACCTATCTCCGTCTCGACCGTGACCTCGCCGCTTTCTTTGCCTATCTGGACCTCAAAGTTGGAAAGGGACAATACACTGTTTTCCTGACCGCCGATCATGCCGTTGCGCATGTGCCTGGATTTGATCAGGCCAATAAACTCCCTGGAACCAGTATGGCATCCACAACCTCCGATCTGCAAAAGAAACTGACAGAAAAATTCGGGATCAACAACCTGATCCTGGATGCCGCCAACTACCAGCTTTATCTGAATGACAAAGCCATTGACAGCGCCGATGCCGATCGCGATGATATCAAGGAGTTCATCATTCATTACCTGATGCAACAGGAAGGGATTTTGTATGCCTTTGATAACGAAGAGATCAATGAAGCCAATCTGCCAACTGAAGTGAAAGAAATGTTCCTGAAAGGCTATAATGCCAAACGTGGCGGTGATATCCAAATGATCCTGAAACCTGGTAATTTTTATGGAGGAAAAACAGGTACCACACACGGCTCCTGGTATCCCTACGATTCGCATATTCCTCTGGTGTGGATGGGATGGGGGATCAAAAAAGGCCGCTCCACCAATCAATACTACATGACCGATATTGCACCCACCCTGGCTGCCTTGTTGCGTATTCAAATGCCAAGTGGAGCGATTGGTAAGCCAATTTCGGAAGTAATGAAATAAGATTTTTAAAATAAGGAAGTCGGAAGAAAATACCACCCGACTTCCTTATTTTTTTTATTCTCAGTCCAGGTACAAAACCTTCTCCTTCGGATACCTCACTTCATACCCCACCTTTAATTTATTTTCCTTCTTTGGATCCAGGGTAAATTGCCAGCTTAGTTTCTGTGTTTCTTCCTCCAGTTTGGCGCCTTCATATTTCTTGTCCCGTATTTCAATCTCTTTGTCGGTACTGACAGGCAATTGGTCTTCGATAGTGATCGAAATGGGTTGGTTCTTATTGTTCCGAACCGTGATCTCATACAGTCTTGTATCTGTTTTATTGCTGCCCAGAAATTTTCGGGTACTGAATTCCTTGAGCAGGGTTCGTTTTACCACAACCCCTTTGTCCTTGCCCAAAGAAAGCTTCAACGTGTCATTGGCATTTAATACATCCAGAAAGGATTGACCCAGATAATTGTTTTCAAAGAATAAATTCACTTCTCCGGGTTGAAGGTTGAGATCCTGCCAGTCCACAATATTGGCCGTTAAGTACACGTCCGGTTCCAGTTTTGGGGCGGCAAAGTATTCATAACTCGCATTTAACTCATATGCATCTATTTCCACCGCATAGGTCTTGCCATCATTGGGAATGGAATAAGGTTCCTTGATCTCATACACGACCGTAGTTGGTTGAAAGGTGGTAACTGTGGAGATCGCGTTGACCTGTTGTTTCTTTTTGTTGGTTGGTGACTCTCGATAGTCATTTGATTCCCCCGCCGATCGGGAGCTTGAATAACCTACCACAACCACCTCCTCCAAAAACCGCGTACTTGGCACCAGGGATACATTCACAACAGCACCCTTGGCTGCATTGAATTCAACGAGCTCATACCCGACCATCGAGGCCACCAGGGTGTTTTGTGCTTGAGGTGCCTGTAACCGAAAATTTCCCTGGTTATCCGTGACCACACCCTGACTGGTACCTTTTACAATAACCGAAGCGCCCAATAGTGGTTGCCCCTTTTCATCCACCAACCTGCCGGATATATATTCAAATGAATTGTATCCCTGTTGGGCAATAGGCCTTACCGGTATGGAATTGTACCGCAGGTACCAGGGTTTTAACTCGGGTTTGTTTCCTTTGTCATTCGGGTTTCCGGTTGACAAAAAGAGTTTAACGTTCTTCCAATCCTCGCCAGATTGTTGAAATACATTGGCCTTGTATTGTAAGTCGACAGGTTGGGTAATATCCTTTACACGAACATCATAACTCGGACTCCATCCCGCTTTTTGAACCAGATAACGGATCATAATGGTAACCGGGGAGGCGGATTTACTGTCTACCGAAACCTGTATCTCCGACGTGAACTGATCCTTTTTCTGGTTGAGTTCATTGAGTTGACGGATCAATTTACCCATTTCAACCTCGATTTTCCGGATCCGCTGATTGGTTTCCTGCTTTTTTTGAAAGATCTCGGTTAGCCGTGCCCGTTGAAAGTCCGCGGCGTCTTTCAGGTCAACCACTTTTATTCCATTGCTTCCTCCGATATCCTGATTTTTTGAAAGCAATATTTCTTCCTGACCCAATACGGCCAGCATATTTCGTTCCATAGCCAGTTTCTCTTCCAATACCATTTTCTTATCCTCCAATAAAGTGATCTCTTCTCTTTTTTCCTGTTCCGTCATGAAGTTGATCTGGTGCAATACGGAATAGACCACCAGCGATGGATCGGCCTGTACCTGGATACTCTGCTTATCGATATGCGGAGATACATTATCAAAGGAAAGGACCATCCGACCTGTCCCCACCATACCCTTATATACCCGCTCCACCTGTGCACCTTCTAGGTAAAGGGTCACTTTTTCGATCTGTGATTTAAGCGGTTTCTTTTCCTGGCCAAAAATGGAGTTATATCCCGCAAAAATCAGAAGGAGTGTAAAGAATCTCATAAAAGTTTTTTTATGAGATGTCCAAATTCGCTGAATTACATAAAAGATTCTGGGAAGTGAAGATTATTTTGAAATCTCCACCTTCTTTTTAATGCCAGTCAAATATAAAACCAGCCAGCCCAATAGGGCAGCAACGATGGAACTCAACAGGATAGCCATTTTTGAAGATACTACCAGATCCGGATTTAAAAAGGCCAGCAAGGTAATAAAGATGGACATGGTAAAGCCGATACCGGCAATGATGCCTGCTACAAGTATGCCACTCCAAAAACGGGCAGGATGAAAAAGGCCACGGGTTTATGCAGGAAATGTTGTAACCGGTAGGAGGGAGATTCAGCATCCCCCTTTCCTAAAGG
>JANRLV010000154.1:0-2712 GCA_033762195.1 Chitinophagaceae bacterium
AATATTTTTAGATCGATATCTTAACCCCAGCTCCATTGGCACAATGGCTTCAAATAGAGAGGATACGATCGATTCGCCTGGGCGTAGAATTTGAAAAGAAGGGAGATTCAAGGTTCCCTTGAATTTTATCACATAGTCCAATTCCAGGGTAACAGGATAGGAGGGGGCCGGTACACTGACATAATAATAGGCACCATCCTCCACCAGGCCTTCTCCCGTAGCCTCCATCATCAAATCTTTTTTCTTGTATTTTGAAATCTGTTTCCCTGTTTTGTCATAGACCTTGAGCTCGAGGTCATCCAGGTTGACGTATTTGGTAGAATAAACATACACCATAAGGGCTTCCTTTCCCTGTTCACTAAGTACACTAAAAATACGTTTTCGGGTATAGGTCGCCTTTTCCTGTTCTTCCACGATCACACGTTGAAGATCATATTGGGTGACCACGCTGGCATCCTTTTTTACTGAATCTGGAATAGAGGATAGATCATAGGAGACCGTTTGCGCGTTGGCAAGCAATGCCACACATATGTATGTCGACAAAAACAGGTATTTGTGCATGTCATTTCTTTTTAAAGGCTATTTTCTCATCCAACAGATTGTAAATTCTTTTATACAACTCCTTGATCATACCGTATTCATGGCTAAAGTAAATACTGCGGTTGACTACCAACTCAAATCGCACCATGATCTTACCGGCACCTTCTTGCTTTGCAGCCTCTCTATACAGGAGAATGCTCTTATTCGGATCGGTTATGCGCGCTGGAGCTGGAAGTGCTTCCACAGTATACCCTTCAGGAATATCTATACTCAGGTTAATCAGGTATCGTTGATTAAACCCAAAGTTGATATCACTAAATCGATTGGTACTGATAAATGGATTGTTGTCATCCAGCCCGGAAAACAGGTCCATTGGCGCAAATAGATAATCTCCTGTCTGTGCAGCCGGGAGTTTAAATTTAAATCGATGTTCAAGGGCAAGAGTATCTGGTTCGTCATTCGTCACTTTAAAATCATCCAGGGTTATTCCATCGATTCCTTCCGTAAAATCTTTTTGGTAATCTTCTGATGAGGCATTCCAGTCCTTTAATCGAGTGTATTTTGCATAACCGGTACAGGCCTGATATCCTTCACCTTCAAACAGATCACCCGAAAATTTTAAGCTAATGGTAGTCAGTATGGAGTACATAGCCTCCGGTTTGATTTCTAAAAGCACACCTGTCTTTTTCCGCACGATCAACCCCGTAGTGTTAAGAATAGAAATTGGGAGCAACATGGGGTCCCCAAGTGCATTGGAAGCATCGAGAACATAGTTCTTTCCATCAAGTGCCACGTAGGCGAAAACGGTACTAAATTGATCAGCAAAAGGTATTTCTTTATAGACCTTCCCATGGCTTCTTCGACTCACCAAAAGAGGCTCAGCCTCAATCCCAGCCTGCTGAAGCAGGTTAAGTAATAATAAATTAAGATCCCCTGAGCTACCCGTCTTTTTATCCCAGGCTTTCTTTACTCCCTCAATGGAATACCTTGATTCAATTCCATTCCAGGTAAAATTCTTTTGCAGGTGATGGTAAATGGATTCCATTTTAGAAACTTGGGAAGGATACTTCTGTAATCCCAAAATAAAAGAGCGTGCGTCTGGTATTTTTTCATCCAATTGTTTTCCAAAATCCCGATCCGCCCAAAATTCCTGGGCCACATGATCCCAGTCCTGCATGTATTTCTTGCCATGAAAGTCTCTCGACAGTTGAAAATTGACCCGATGTAGGTAATCCTTACGGGCATCCATGTAAGCTTCATCCAAAAAACCAGGCAGGTTCTTCATTTCAAATGAAACAGCCCCTTTTTCAGGAAAGTTCTTTACATCTACCTTATACTGAGGTTGTTTCATAACAGAATAACTGAACTCGATATTGGTCAGGATCACCAGATAATACTTACTCCGAACCACTGGATACTCATGTTGAAAGACCCAATTCTCCAGGCCACCATAGTTCTTTTTTGTACTGACATATTTGTAGTCAATGATCGTTCCGGCTTTTACTGCCGGAAAGGCCAACCGCATGGTACTGTAGAATTCATTCTCCTGTTGGGTGAAGATGGATTTCTTATCGATCAGGTTTAGTTGTGGGTTCCCGGAAGGATCGGGGGATATTGCAACACCTTCAATGCCGGAAATACTTTCAAAATCATCCTTATGATAAAAGGGGATAATTATATCCCCGGCGGAAATGGCTTTGTCTTTAAGGATCTTCAAACGAACATGGTAGGTGGTGATCATTCGATATTCCGCATCATAATCCGTCACTGCTTCATAATTTAGGTATACAGCTGCAGCTTCCGGATCAAAAGAACAAACCTTCATATCCCATTCCGCCTGGGTGAAATCCCCGATTGTTCCGATTTGCTGACTGAATACGGAGTAGCCTCCCAAAATGAATAATGGGAGCCAGAAGAACTTACGGATATCAACCTTCATGGTCTGGCTTTTTTCTTGATCACATATTGTTCATTCAGGATGTCGAACAATTGCTTATAAAATTCATGAAAAGCGTCGTATTCCTGAACAGAAAAGAAAGGCTTTTTAAAATCAATGGTGATCCGCATGGAAAGACGGTCATTGGAAACCTGGGAGATCCGGGTAATGGAAATGCTCGTATCCGGCATGATCATTCGTAGATTTTTTGGCAAAGCATCCCATTCATATCCTTC
>JANRLV010000155.1:0-17061 GCA_033762195.1 Chitinophagaceae bacterium
GATCTCCCAGTTACTATTGCGCAACAATAAGGCCAGCGGCTCAATCACATTGATCTCCGTGGCACTGTCTATTTTGTAATAAATAAAATGACGGTATAATTTTTTTACCAAATACCTGGACACTTCCACCTGTTTACTGAAAATCATATTCAACAGGTCATCCAATTCCTGCATACCGGCTGTAGCTCCGCTGCGGCCAGTGATGGTGATATTATTATAAAAAGAAGAAAAGGTTTTATTGCCTGTATCATGCTGCCCGGCATCGAAATAAGCTACATTGTTTGTATAATCTATTTTCCATCCGGTCAACACGCGGGCGGCCTCTTTTACATCCTGTTCATTATAGTTGGGATTATTTTCTTTTCCCAGGGTGAACAGCTCCTGCAATTCACGGGAATAGTTCTCATCCGGTGCAGTTTTGTTGTTGAGATAGCCGTTCAGGTAGCGTAACATGGCCACATCCAGGGTCACCTGTTTGACAAGGTCTTTGAAATTTCCCACCACATTTTGACGAAGTAATTTGTGATGATTATAGGACCATATCGCGAGGTCAACTTCATTGGACTGTGTAGCAAAATGGTTATGCCAGAACAACAACATTTTTTCGCGCACATTCCGGTCCTGGTTTAATATCAATCCGGTCCACCAGGCTTTAAAGGAACGACGGCGTTTAAAGTTGGCTGTGCCGTCATACGTTGTTGTATTTACCCAGGTTTGCCCTTCGGCGATCCCAAGTTCAGGATCTCCGGTAGCAATGTCATTGTTATTATAACTCTTGAGTGGTGGTGGCGGCGGGGTGTTATCTATCTGGAGCAATTCATCCACAGCCTGATCAAGAGTCAAACCGGAAAAATAGTTGACATCGGAGATCTTTGCTCCGAACATGGTCCGCTTTAAAAGGTGGATCACTTCGGTCTTGGTCCAGGGACCGGTATAAGGATTGATACCTGACCATGTCCTGACCGCATCCGTATGAACGACAGGGTTGGTCTTTGGCTGCTTTCGCAGGGCAAGAAAATCTCTTCGGTCCATTTTCCAGGGAGTTTAGCCGTATTCACTAGGACAAGAATTTTTGGCCGAGGTTACACGGAGACCTAAAAAATAC
Source organism: Chitinophagaceae bacterium (assembly GCA_033762195.1). Classification (GTDB taxonomy): domain Bacteria; phylum Bacteroidota; class Bacteroidia; order Chitinophagales; family Chitinophagaceae; genus SpSt-398. Next base: position 1,106 of record JANRLV010000155.1, read on the forward strand.
CCTTTTTTTTCAAGAACTGCAAGCGGGTCGGGAGGCGGGAGACGTGAGGCGTGAGACGTCAGACGTGAGTCTTCTCACGCCTCACGCCTCACGTCTCACGGATCATGTTTCACGTTACAAATTCTCTACGATCCCTGCTATTCCCTGCCCGCCACCCACACAGGCGGAGATCATTCCATATTTTTTATTCAACCGCTTCATATCGTGTAGGTTCTGGATGGTCAGTTTGCAACCGGTGCATCCAAGGGGATGGCCCAGCGCGATAGCGCCCCCGTTGATATTTACTTTGGATGGATCCAATCCTGCTTCGCGAATCACGGCCAGTGACTGTGAGGCAAAAGCCTCATTCAATTCAATGAGATCAATCTGGTCGAGGGTCATTCCGGCTTGTTTGAGTGCTTTGGGTATGGCCGCTACCGGACCAATCCCCATGATGCGTGGATGAACACCCGCCACGGCAGAGGTTACCAACCGCCCAATGGGTTTTAATCCCAGTTCATTGACCATGCGCTCACTCATCACGATCACAAAAGCCGCGCCATCGGAGGTTTGCGATGAATTACCAGCCGTCACGCATCCACCTGCAGCAAAAGCAGGTTTTAATTTCGCGAGGGCCTCCACCGATGTATCTGCTCTTGGTCCTTCATCGGTGTCTACTATATATTCCTTCTTTTTTCGCTTCCCATTTTCATCTACATATACCTGTTCAACATTGATCGGCAGAATGCCCGGTTTAAAATGACCATTTTGAATCGCACTGATGGCTTTTTGGTGTGATTGATAGGCGAACAGATCCTGATCCTCACGGCTCACATTAAACTCCTTGGCCACTGCCTCTGCCGTTAATCCCATACTCAGATAATAGTCAGGTTCATCTTTGGCAATGGAATAGGCAGGTACGGTTTTCCAGCCTGCTGTAGGTACCAGACTCATACTTTCTGTTCCACCGGCGATAATACATTCCGCCATGCCCATCCGGATCTTAGCTGTTGCCATGGCGATGGTTTCTAACCCGGAAGCGCAATACCGGTTTACCGTAACCCCGGGTACTTCGATACCCAACGCACGGGCACTGATGATCCGACCAAATTGCAGACCCTGCTCCGCTTCGGGTACGGCATTTCCTACAATCACATCGTCTACCCTTTTCGCTTCCAGTTGAGGAACCGATTGCATAAGGCCCCGGATCACGTCAATCGCCAGATCGTCAGGCCTTGTGAAGCGAAACGCTCCCCGTTTGGATTTCCCTACCGCCGTACGATAACCGGCAACAATATAAGCCTCCTGCATAGTCTGATATTTTCAAATGACTGAAATAAGTAATAGTTGTTTATGCAACTTTCTATTTCAAAATTAATTCTTCCAGTCAATCCGGCAAACTTTTTATAAAGGGGAATATTATCTTCGCAGAATAACTTAATCCCAATGAGAAAATTTAGCTTGTCCCTTATCCTCGTTCTTTCGTTCTTTTTAACTATTCAGGCCCAACACGATCCCCGTTTGGTGCAACGGTTGGATTCCACCCTGTTGGCCACACGCGCTATGGATTTTAACCGCATCCTTGATCTTACTTACCCTAAACTGTTTGATCTGGTAGAGCGGGATCAGATGAAGGCGGTTCTCCGCTCCACTTTTGATAATAATCAATTTTTGATTACGCTGGATTCCTTAACGATTGCCTCCATATCGCCGGTAATGACGGTAGGTACAGGACAATATGTAAAGGTTCAACATACGATGCTCATGATCTTTCATTTCAAGGATACAGCCGGTAAGGAAAACATAGAGACTGAAAAACTGGTGGCAAATACCATGGCCATGCAATACGGAGATGAAAATGTGAAGTATGATGAGGTTACAAGATCGATCAGGGTTTTTACCAAACCTGAAATGATTGGGGCAAAAGATGATATCTCCCCGGAGTGGACATTTGTCAATTACAAAAAAGGGGACATGATCACGGAGCTATTATTCAGTAAAGAGATTAGGGATAAACTGGCCGAAAACTGATTTTCCCATGTACACCTTACTTCGCAATTTCCTATTTCTGTTTGGTCCGGAGCAAGCGCATCATATTTCCATGAAACTCCTGAAGCTGGGCTGCTCCTTCCCTATTATTCGTCAATTGATCGCGCGGCAGTTTACCCCACCCGACAAACCGGTGACGGCTTTTGGTATCCGGTTTCGCAACCATATTGGATTGGGAGCAGGTTTTGATAAAAATGCCAAATACCTGCGCGAGTTGGAAGCACTTGGTTTTGGCTGTGTGGAGATCGGCACGGTTACCCCAAAGGCACAGGATGGCAATGATCGACCCCGGTTGTTTCGTCTTCCAGCCGATAAGGCGCTGATCAACCGGATGGGTTTTAACAATGAAGGCGTGGAGGCTGTTGCAAAACGCTTGCGTAAATGGAAAGAAAAAAAACATGTAATGGTCATCGGTGGCAATATTGGAAAGAATAAGGTCACGCCCAACAACGATGCCTGGATGGATTACGAGATCTGTTTCAACGAACTACACCCTTACGTCGATTATTTTGTGGTAAATGTGAGTTCCCCCAATACGCCTGGATTGCGAGAGCTGCAGGAAAAAGAATCCCTCCGCAAGATCCTCACCAACCTGCAATGCCTGAATGATGAGAAGACGGTCAAAAAACCCATACTGCTAAAGATCGCGCCTGATCTTACCCGGGAACAATTGGATGATGTGGTGAACTTAGCCCTGGAGATCGAACTCGACGGGATCGTGGCGACCAATACCACCGTTTCACGGGCGGGGTTGCGCACACCGGCTGATGAGGTGGAAAAGATGGGAGCCGGTGGACTGAGTGGCGCGCCAGTCCGCAGCCGGAGCACGGAAGTGGTGGAATATCTGTTTCGAAAATCAAATGGAAAACTCCCCATCATCGCCTCGGGTGGTATCTTTGTTGCCGCCGACGCGCGTGAGAAACTCAGGGCAGGGGCCTCCCTTATCCAGGTATGGACCGGTTTTATTTACGAAGGACCGGGTATCCTGAAGAATATCTGCCGCGGTCAGTGATCAAATAAATTACATGGAACACTTATTTACATCGGAAAGCATCATCAGTTTTGTTGTCCTGGTCATTCTTGAGGTCGTGCTGGGCATAGACAATGTGATCTTTGTCAGTATCATCATGAACCGGCTGAAAAGCCTTAAAGAACAAAAAAGAGCCCGTCGTATCTGGATGATCACAGGCATCCTCTCACGCAGCTTATTGCTGATGGGATTGGGATGGCTGCTTTCGCAAAAAGGGAAAGCGGTATTTACCATCTCCGGAAAAGGATTCGATCTGGCCAGTCTGGTAATGCTTCTGGGCGGCTTGTTTCTAATATACAAATCAGTCAAGGAAATCCATAACAAACTGGAAGGGGAAGACCCCAATGCCGCCACAAAAAATGCAAAAGGTATCAGCTTAGGCCAGGCCATTGCCCAGATCATGCTCATTGATGCCGTATTCTCCTTCGACAGCATCATCACTGCCGGTGGAACAGCCAAGCATGTAGAGATCATGATCGCGGCTGTAGTGATTGAGATGACCATTATGTTTTTATTCAGCCCCCGCATTGCCGGTTTTATCCATAAACACCCCACCTTGAAAATGCTGGCGCTTTCCTTCCTTGTCATGATCGGTCTAAGCCTGATCATTGAAGGATGGGATAGCGAAGCGGCGCACCAGTTGCACCTGAAAAATTATATCTACTTCGGTATGGCCTTCTCTTTTGTGGTAGAATTGTTGAACATGACCATGCGCAGTCGGGAGAAAAAGAAAAAGGCGCATGTGGTGAAATTGAACGAACCCGTGTTGGAGCAGGATGACTCACCGCAAAGAACATAAGCACGCAGAGAAACGCACAGATTTTTTTGAAGGAATAAATATCTTCATCTATATCTCTGCGTTCTCAGGTTCTCTGCGGTGAATCATATTTTCAATAACATAAGCCCGACAACCCCTGCTGTCTCCGTTCTTAACCTCGTATCACCCAGCGACACCGGCGAAAACCCTTTTTCCATGGCCAGTTCGATCTCCTGGTTTGTAAAATCTCCTTCGGGTCCGATCAGCAGCAAGCGTTCATTCCCGGTATTTTTCTGCGCAGCAAGACCTGATTTTTCACCCTCGGCACAATGAGCAATAAACAGGTCGTGATTATTAAAAGATTGTTGAAGATAAGCGCTCATCTCTATTGGTTCCTTTAGTTCAGGCAACCAGGCCTGTTGGCTTTGGATCATCGCGGCTATGCAGATGCCTTGCAATCGGTCCTGGCGAAATTTCTCGCGTTCGGTGCGCGCGCAGATCAACGGTTGAATAACCGAAACACCGATCTCCGTAGCCTTTTCGAGGAACCACTCAAAACGACTGGCATTTTTTATAAGGGAAATAGCGATGGTGATTCGGGGAGAAAAAGGAGCTGCACTTTCCACCTTTTTAATGATCACCCTACAGTGTTTTTTATGTTCTTCTTCGATTTCGGCAAGGATAAAATGGCCTTTCCCATCGGTCAGTTGCAAATGCTCCCCTTTTTTCATTCGCAATACCTGAATGATATGGCGTGAATTTTCTTCTCCCAGATCGAGACGGGATTCGTTTTGAAAGGCAGGAATATAAAATAATGGAAGCTGCGTTTGCATGATAAGAATTAGAAAGGATCTTCATCCCCCATATCCAGGTCATTCATTTTGCTACCAGTTTGGTAGAATACCTTAGGACCATCATCATCTTTCACCGGTCTCCAGTTTCCTCCAGGCATACCAAAATCCGATTCACCACCATCCTCAATAAATTTCTGGATATGAAGCAGGGCCCTGAGTTTGATCGTTTCAAGGGAACCATTCCGGTGTTTGGCGATCCGTACATGGGTTTCTCCTTTATTGCTCTCCCCCATTTCATTGGAGGTGATATCATAGTATTCAGGGCGATACAGGAACATAACCATATCGGCATCTTGTTCGATCGCTCCCGATTCACGCAGGTCACTCAACTGGGGCATCTTGTTTCCTTCTTTCCTGGTTTCAACCGCCCGGCTTAACTGCGAAAGGGCGATGATGGGGATGCTCAGTTCTTTTGCCAGGCCTTTCAGGTTTCGGGAGATATTACTGATCTCCTGTTCCCTGTTTCCCTGCCGGTTATCATTGGTACCACTCATGAGCTGGAGATAGTCAATGATGACCATTCCGATATTGTGCTTGTTTTTGAGACGACGGCATTTAGCGCGCAATTCAAAAATATTCAGGGCAGGGGTATCATCAATAAAGATCGGCGCCTGCGCCAGGCGTTGAATACCCCGTGCATACAATTGCTTCATTTCATGCTCTTCCATTTTACCGCGGCTGATCTTCTCCAACCAGATCTCACTTTCAGCAGAAAGGATCCGTTGCACCAACTGACCGGCACTCATCTCCAGCGAGAAGAAAGCAACCGGTGTGGGTTTGTTCGCATTGAGGGCAGCGTTCCTCGCCAGGTTAAGGGCAAAGGCTGTTTTACCAACGGCAGGACGTGCCGCCAAAATGATCAGGTCGGTATTCTGCCATCCGTAAGTAACTCGGTCAAGTCCGGGGAAACCACTGGGCACACCCGTAACATCTTCGTTTTTATGCCGCAGGTCTTCGATCCGTTGAATGGTTTTTACCAAAACCGAATCAATGGTATCAAAGTTTTTCCGCAGGTGATTATTGGTGATCTCAAATAATTTGCTTTCCGCATCATCCAGCAGATCGAATACATCGGTGGAATCTTCAAAGGCATCACCAATGATCTCGCCACTGATGCGGATCAGTTCGCGCTGAATGAATTTCTGCAATACAATACGGGCATGCGCCTCGATATTGGCCGATGATACAACGGTATTTGTTAAGCGGGTCACATAATAGGCCCCACCTACCATATCCAATTCCTCTCTGGTGCGGAGTTCTTCCGATACGGTCAGGATATCGATCGGCTGGCTTTTTTGCGCCAGGGATTGCATGGAGCGAAAAATCCGCTGATGCGCTTCTACATAAAAACATTCGGGCTTCAGTATCTCCACCACCGCGTCAAAGGCATTTTTCTCCAGCATGATGGCGCCTAATACGGCTTCTTCCAATTCCTTGGCCTGTGGGGGAACTTTGCCATAGACCATGGGGGTCAGGTCTGGCACATTCTTCTTGCGTTGCTTCCGGTCGCGATTCAGGTTAGTAAGGTCCATAGTCTTAAAGATTGACTCTTTTTGACCTTCGGGTTCGTATTCCAGCCTTGTGTTAAGTAAATATTACCTCAGTGTGATGGAAATGTTATCCGATAGTCTGAACGGCGAATTTAAAGGCAAGAAAATTGCCTTCCATGATTTGCCGGATCATTTTTTACCAATTTTACCTACCCTGCACCATCATCTATTCACTCGTTATCCCCATCCAAAACAGGTTAATCCACAGCTTTTCCCTGGTCATCCACAAGTTACTCCAATTCCCGCGAATGACTGTCAATTGTTAATAATCAATAATTAATAATTAAAAATCCATAATTTGCCCCCCACGTTTTACATATAACCATGAAGATTTCGTACAAATGGCTTAGTGAATACCTGCCTGTGGACCTGGAACCCGAAAGACTCAGCAGGATACTGACTTCCATCGGTTTGGAGGTGGAGAGCCTGGAAAAATTTGAAGAAGTTAAGGGCGGGTTGCAAGGTCTGGTGATCGGTGAGGTATTGACCACCGAAAAGCATCCCAATGCCGATAAATTGACGTTGACTACCGTAAACATTGGTACAGATACTCCTCTGTCCATCGTATGCGGAGCACCCAATGTTGCCGTTGGACAAAAAGTTGTTGTTGCTCCAGTTGGGGCCACCATTTACCCCACACAAGGAGAGCCTGTAACAATGAAACTGGCCAAGATCCGTGGCAGTGAAAGTCAGGGCATGATCTGCGCGGAAGATGAGATCGGATTGGGTACTTCCCATGCAGGTATATTGGTTCTCCCGGCTGATGTAATGGTGGGACAACCGGCTGCTGAGTATTTCAAACCCTATTCAGACTGGGTGTTTGAGATCGGTTTGACCCCCAACCGCATGGATGCCATGAGCCATTGGGGTGTGGCCAGGGATGTATGTGCTTATCTTTCCCATCATGATAAAAAGGATTTGCGCGCAAAGATCCCGGTAACCAATGGCCTGAAAGCGGACAACCTTGATTGGCCCATTCAGGTAAGTATTGAAAATACACAGGCTTGTAAACGGTATAGCGGTATCAGTATCGCCAATATTACCGTTAAGCCCTCGACGGCCTGGATGCAACAACGGTTAAAGGCCATAGGCTTGCGACCGATCAATAATATTGTTGACATCACCAATTTCATTCAGCACGAAACCGGTCAGCCGCTACATGCCTTTGATGCAGAGAAAATTGGCGGAAAAAAGATCCTGGTGAAAAATCTTCCGGAAGGCACTCCGTTTGTGACCCTCGATGAAAAGGAAAGAAAACTCAATGCGCAGGACCTGATGATCTGTGATGCTTCGGAAGGCATGTGTATCGCCGGGGTGTTTGGTGGAGTACATTCAGGTGTTTCGGATAATACCCGTCATATCTTTTTAGAAAGTGCCTGGTTCAATCCCATTGATATCCGCAAGACCTCTTTCCGTCATGGGTTACGCACCGATGCTGCCACGCGATTTGAAAAAGGGATCGACATTTCCAATACCGTTAATGTATTGAAACGAGCCGCCTCGCTGATCAAAGAATTTGCCGGTGGCCAGATCGCGTCGGAGATCGTCGATATCTACCCCCAACCTGTGGAAAAGACCAAGGTGGGTATAAAATATCATTACCTGAAAAAGCTCTCGGGTAAGAATTATCATCCAGATACCGTCAAACGTATTTTGGAAAGTCTGGGTTTTGAGATCACCAAAGAAGGGATCGATGAACTCTGGGTGGCTGTACCTTATTCCAAACCGGACATTAGTCTGCCGGCAGATATCGTTGAAGAGATCGTGCGCATTGACGGGCTTGATAATATCATTATCCCGACCTCGATCACGATCTCCCCATCCACCGAAGAAAATTATTTCGCAGATACACTCAAGGAAAAGATCGCCAATTATCTGACCGGTCTTGGGTTCAATGAGATCATGACCAACTCCATTACCAATTCCGCCTACTATTCTCCCGAAGAGTTGGCCGAAACGGTGAAGATGATCAATAACCTGAGCGCCGAATTGGATATACTACGTCCTTCCATGCTGGAAACAGGTTTGGAATCGGTAGCCCATAACCTGAACCGGAAAAACCTTGACCTGCGGTTTTTCGAGTTTGGTAAAACATATCGTGTCATCGCTCCTGGTCAATACGAGGAAAAAGATCATCTCACGCTCTATGTCACCGGAAATAGCCAGACCAGCTCCTGGAAAGGAAAATCCATTGCGTCGGATGCCTATTATCTGAAAGGGGTATTGGAGGCATTATTCAGCCAGGCAGGTGTGGAAAAACCACAATTCCAGAGCAAGGAAAATGAAAAGATCAGTGGCGCACTCGTGGCCCGGTCAATGGAACAGGACCTGGCCCTGACAGGTACCGCGGCACCATCCTTATTACAACGTTTTGATATCAAACAGCCTGTTTATATCGCGGATATTGACTGGACCAATTTTACCAATAAGGCCGCCCTTGGCAAGATCCAGTATACCGAGCTCGCCCGTTTTCCGGCGGTTAACCGTGACCTCGCCCTGGTAGTAGACAAGGCCGTGGCTTACGAGCAGGTGGAAAACTCGGTGAAAAAGTTAAAGCTGGATAAACTGAAAGATGTGCAACTCTTCGATATTTTCGAAAGTGATAAACTGGGAGCAGGTAAAAAGTCCCTGGCCCTGAGCTTTACCTTCCAGGATACCGAAAAGACGCTCACGGATAAGGAAATTGAAAATTGGACCGGTAAGATCATTCAAACCCTCGAAAAAGAACTCAACGCCGAGATCCGGAAATAAATTTGCATGGAAGAACAGATCAAACGCATACAGGAAAAGATCCAGCAATTGCTCAGGCATCAACAACTGCTCCAAAAAGAAAACAAGGAGTTGAAAGGGGCGCTGGAAAAAATGCGGGCGGAATCTTCCCAACAGCAAGACATCATCCAGGACCTGAAACAAAAAGTCGAGATCCTCAAGATCAGTTCAGGCAAATGGGAGGAAGGCGATAAAAAACAATTTGAAAAAAGGATCAATTCCTATATCCGCGAGATCGATCGTTGCATCACCCTCTTAAGCGAATAATACCATGGCTGATACACTTATTCCCGTTTCCATCGTCATCGGCGACCGGAATTACCGCATCAAGATCGACCCGGCCGATGAAGAGGTCGTGCGAAAAACGGTAAAGACCATCAATGACAAGATCGTTGATTTCAAAACCCATTTCGCCGGCAAGGACATGCAGGACTACGTGGCCATGGTGCTTGTTTGGTTTGCTACCGAAAGAAACGACCACCTGAGCACCGCCATGGAAGAAGAAAAATGGAAGGAAGGGTTGGCCCAGATCGAGAAACTGTTACCATGATTTCACGGATAACAAAGATTGAATGGATTATTGAAAATTTGCTTTATCAGTGAAATCCGTGTAATCTGTGTAATCAACCTTGTCCCTGAAATTAGAATGTCTTTCCAACCACAATCAACTCAGCCAGCTTAGCCTCTAACTCCTCCCCTCTTAAGTTTTTAGCAATGATCTTTCCCTGGGGGTCAATCAGTAAATTTTGAGGAATGGCCTTGATACCGTATTGCTGTGCAACGGCATTATCCCAGTATTTCAGGTCGCTGACATGTGACCAGGTGAGTTTATCGTCTTCAATGGCTTTGAGCCATTTGTCTTTTTGTCCTTCCCGGTCAAGGGAAACACCCAGGATATTGAACCCTTTTTCTTTAAACTTATTATACGCTTTAACCACATTGGGGTTCTCTACCCGGCAGGGACCACACCAACTGGCCCAGAAGTCGACCAATACATAACTTCCACGGAAAGAGGAAAGCGAAACCGGTTTACCATTGGGATCGTTCTGGGTAAAATCCATGGCTACCATGCCAATGCCCGTTTTCCGGGCGGTGCTTACATCTTCGGCCAGTGTGATGGCTGTGGGATAGGTCTTGTATTTTTCCGGTAAGAGGTTCCACAAAGGGTCCACCACCTCTGGCTTTATATCCCATCCGGCGATGGATTTAAGCATGTACAAGGCTATTGGGCTTTGGGTATTTTGCTTGAAGTAGGCAACGCGGCTACCATTTTCTTCTTCATCCAGCTTCTCCATTTCGTCCTCTATCCTTTTCATTCCTTCGGCATCCTTGGCGTTATTAAAGGCCCTCCATTGTTCACCCAGTGCTTTTTGCTTGATGGAAAATGATTCCAGGTGTTTGTTCAACCTGGTGAATTCATCATGTGCGACCGAACCTTTTACCTGTACATTGGCAAAGGAATCGATATGGCTTATCTTGATCTTTCCCGAAGTGGCAAATACGGAAGCATAGTCCCGACCTGATCTAAGGGCGGGGAGGCTGCCATCCGCATTCGGTTTATAGGCCGGGTAAACCGTTATCAGGGTTGGTTCTGCCAGCACAGCCGAATAGCTGAATTTGTTATTGACTACCTGCGCGCTATCATGTATCCGTGCGCCATTGTTCCGGTAGGAAAAATGAACCCATTCCACTCCCATGGTCAGGTTTTCAATGGTTCCCGACAATTTGGCCGGGGCAGGGGATTTTTGGGCTTGAACAAAAAATGGCGCAGAAGCCAGCAGAAACAGGACTTTTCTCATGAATAAATTTTAGAATGAACTGCAATTTTACTGTTTTTCAGGAATTCTCCCTCTCCAATCATCCTTTTTAACGGTTCAAAGGTTGAATTTCATGCTATTCGGTCTGTTTTGTATCTTCGCTGATTACCTGACCCTTATCAGGTATTTTAGAAAAATACGGCAGTATGTGTCAAAAAAAAGGAAATATTGCTGAGGAGTTAATTATTAAAAAACAAATTCATGGATCCCATCATAACATTAGTCATCGTAGGGGCGGTCGCCTTGATCCTGGGGGTCATCGCCGGTAAGTTCATTTTTGCCAAAAATACGCGTCAAAAGATCGAAGAGGCCGAACAACAGGCCAGCAAAATTCTCGCTGATACCCAGGCCAAAGCCGAGACCATCAAGAAAGAGCGCATGCTCGAAGCCAAAGAGCGGTTTGTACAACTCAAATCGGAGCATGATAAAGAGGTAATGGAAAGAAACCGGAAGATCACTGAAGGCGAGAACCGGATTCGCCAAAAAGAACAAGGCATCAATCAAAAAGAAAGCAACCTGGAGAAACAGATCCGGGAAAATGAGGCCATCAAAGAAAACCTCAACCGCCAGATCGAGTTGGTGAATATCAAACGCACCGAACTCGAAAAACACCAGGAGGAGCATATCCGTCGCCTGGAAAAGATCGCGGCCCTTTCTGCCGAAGATGCCAAGGCCCAATTGATCGAAAGTCTGAAACATGAAGCACAATCACAAGCTGCTTCGCTTCAACAGGAGATCATCGAGGAAGCTCGTCAAAAAGCCAATAAAGAAGCCCGAAAGATCATCATTCAAACCATTCAGCGTACAGCCGCTGAGCAGACCATTGAAAATACGATCACTGTTTTCAACCTTGAAAGCGATGAGATCAAAGGTCAGATAATTGGTCGTGAAGGACGGAATATCCGCGCTATCGAGGCGGCTACCGGCGTTGACCTGATCGTGGATGATACCCCGGAGGCGATCATCCTTTCTTCCTATGATCCCCTTCGCCGGGAGGTTGCCCGCCTGAGCTTGCAGCGACTGGTCACCGATGGACGTATCCACCCGGCCCGTATTGAAGAGGTGGTGGAAAAAACAAGAAAGCAATTGGAAGAGCAGGTCATGGAGATCGGTGAAAGAACCGTGATCGAACTCGGTATCCATGGATTGCATAAAGAACTGGTTCGGATGGTTGGACGGATGCGTTTCCGTTCTTCTTATGGTCAGAACCTGTTGATGCACAGTCGCGAAACCGCCAATCTCTGTGCCATCATGGCGGCTGAACTGGGCCTGAATCCCAAGCTGGCCAAACGTGCCGGTCTGCTCCATGATATCGGAAAAGTGCCTGATGAAGAATCCGAACTGAGCCATGCCTTGTTAGGGGCCAAACTGGCTGAGAAATATGGAGAGAACCCGGCTGTGGTCAACGCCATTGGAGCCCACCACGATGAAATGGAAATGCAATATGTGATCTCTCCCATTATCCAGGCCTGTGACGCCATCAGCGGCGCCCGTCCCGGTGCCCGTCGCGAGATCATGCAACAATATTTACAACGGATCAAGGACCTCGAAAACCTGGCCATGGCCTATAATGGGGTGGAGAAAGCCTATGCCATCCAGGCCGGTCGCGAACTCCGCGTCATCGTAGAGGCCGACAAGGTCACCGATGGTGATTCCGATAAACTCTCCTTTGAAATTGCCCAGAAGATCCAGAATGAAATGACCTTCCCGGGACAGATCAAGGTGACCGTAATTCGGGAGAAAAGGGCGGTGAATGTAGCCAGGTAGCTACTGGCTATCAGCAGTTAGCTATTAGCTTTAGCCTAAGTATTTAGTTCATAAGCTATTGGCTAATAGGCAATAGCTAATTGCTAATAGCTTAAAAGAAAAAACCTTTGGAAATTAAGTCTCCGTAACCTACCTTTGCATCCCTTAAATTTCAGGATATGAACGCAGTAAATTACGTACACGAGCAGCTTTCCGGGAAGAAAGAGTACCCCAAATTTAAAGCCGGGGACAACGTGACGGTCAACTATAAGATCGTAGAAGGAAACAAAGAGCGGATCCAGAGCTTCAAAGGCGATGTGATCAAACGCCAGGGAACCGGGGCTACCGCCACGTTTACTGTTCGTAAGATCTCTGACGGAGTAGGTGTGGAACGTTTATTCCCGCTCTTCTCCCCTAATATCGACTCTATCGTATTGAATAAATCAGGTCGCGTACGCCGCGCCAAACTCTTCTACCTCCGTAGCCGGAGTGGTAAGAGCGCGCGTATCAAAGAGAAGCGTCAGGCCGTTGAAACTGCCAAATAAGCGGATACCAACGAACTATCGAAAAGCGGAAACAGGTATGTTTCCGCTTTTTTTGATATTAAATTAGCTATACCTTTGAGCGGAAACCCAAGATTGTAATCACACAATAAATCTTCTATTATATGGGAAACTTTGGAGCAACCGAATGGGTACTGATCCTCCTCGTGATCATCCTGCTGTTTGGCGGACGTAAGATCCCCGAACTGATGCGTGGTATCGGTAAAGGTATCCGTGAATTCAATGACGCGAAAAACAACGTGAAGAGAGAGATCGAAGAAGGGATCAATGAAAAGGACAAAGAACCTTCCAAACAATAAGCCCCTTTCTCCAACCCTCGTAAACAGCGTCTGCTTTTGTTCTCTTTTTCTTCCATTGAACAGTACCAGGAGCAACTAAAAAGTGGCAGCAGTACCTGTTCCGAAGCGATTCAATTCTATTTAGATCGGATACAGCAAACCCGGCACCTGAATGCCTACACGCAAGTGTATGCCGAAGAAGCCCGGGAAAGAGCGGCTTATCTCGACCAAAAACGCGCCAGCGGTCAACCGCCTGGTAAATTATTTGGCGTGGTGATCGCGATAAAGGATGTGATCGCTTATAAGGACCATTCCCTCACCGCTGCTTCGCGGATCCTTGAAGGGTTTAAATCATTATACTCTGCCACGGCAGTCGAAAGAATTCTGCAGGAAGATGGTATCATCATTGGTGCCACGAACTGTGATGAATTTGCCATGGGTTCTACCAATGAAAATTCAGTGTATGGCAAAGTGCTGAATGCCGCCGATGAATCCCGGGTACCCGGTGGCTCTTCGGGTGGTTCGGCCGTGGCCGTGCAAGCACATACCTGTATGATCGCGCTGGGGAGTGATACCGGTGGCTCGGTGCGTCAACCCGCTGATTTCTGTGGCGTGGTTGGTCTTAAACCCAGCTATGGGCGCATCTCCCGCTATGGACTTATCGCGTATGCGTCCTCCTTTGACCAGATCGGGATATTTGGACAAACCATTCCCGATGTAGCAAAGGTGTTGGAAGTGATCAGTGGAAAAGATGAAATGGATAGTACTTCGTCACGACATGACGTAGCACCCTATGCAGACAGCCTGAAAAATGAATCCGATAAAAAATACCGCATTGCCTGGTTTCCCGAAGCATTGGACCAGAAAAGTGTGGACCCGGAGATCAGCCAGTCTATCCGAAAACTACTCGAATCATTAAAAGATCAGGGCCATCAGGTAGAGCCTGTTCATTTTGAATACCTTGATTATATCGTTCCCGCCTATTACGTGCTGACCACCGCCGAAGCCGCTTCCAACCTCTCCCGGTATGATGGGGTGCGGTATGGCTATCGTTCCAACCAGCCGGCCGACGATTTAACAGCCTTTTATAAGCAGACCCGGTCCGAAGGTTTTGGGAAGGAAGTTAAGCGCCGGATCATGCTGGGCACTTTTGTTTTGAGTGCCGGTTATTATGATGCATATTTTACCAAGGCCCAACAGGTAAGACAAGCATTAAAGGACAAAACCAACCTGATATTCAAGGATTTCGATTTTATTTTGCTACCCAATTCCCCCTCCATAGCCTTCCCGATCGGGGAAAAAATGGAGGATCCCATTGCCATGTACCTGGCTGATATCTTTACGGTTTATTCCAACCTCACAGGGACCTGTTCTATCTCCCTGCCCCTGTTCAAGCACTCTTCCGGCATGCCCTTTGGGTTACAGGTTATAGCAAAAGCCTTTGATGAAGTATCTTTGCTCCGCATTTCCGACCGCCTGATGCGCTCGAAATAACCCATGCTCAACAAACACATTTTTTCCCTGCTGCTGGCCTTCGGGCTCGGTCAAATGCCCACACAGGCACAAGGCACCGCCATACCTGCTGAAAAAGATCCCATCGCCATTGACTCCCTTACCCCTGAAACACCCATCAATGATCCCAAAAAGGGGTTTAAAGACCTTTTTACCGAGGGTGCGGATGTAGATGGCATTTCAGTCAAACACCTGAATCCACGGGCCATCAGCTTTGTGGAGGATTATGTAAAAAAACAGGGAAAGAAGATGGAAGAGATCAAGAAATGGGGTAAACCTTATTTTGATATGATCGATGGGGTATTGATGCAGCATGGTATTCCCAAAGAGATGAAGTACCTGGCGGTCATTGAATCGCATTTACAGGTATATGCGGTTTCCTGGGCCGGTGCTGTGGGTCCCTGGCAGTTTATGCCCGCCACCGCACGCCGCATGGGCTTACGGGTAAACAATGCCGTGGATGAACGAACCGATTATTACAAAAGCACCCAGGCCGCCGCGCGGTATCTGAAAGAACTATATGGCATTTACGAAGACTGGCTGCTGGTGATCGCCGCCTATAACGGTGGCCCGGGCAATGTTAATTCAGCGATCCGTCGCAGTGGTAGTCGTGATTTCTGGACCCTGCAGAATTATCTACCGGAGGAATCCAAGAACCATGTCAAAAAATTCATCGCCACCCACTACATCATGGAAGGCGAAGGGGGTATTACCACCCTTACCAAATCAGAAGCCGGCGAATACCGGCAACTGGCTGCCGCCAATAACCGCGATGGGTTGACCGAAGAAGAAAAAACCAACTCCCTTACCTATCCCCTCACCGGGAAATACAACTCCATGGTGATCGTCAAGCACCTGCTGATGGACGTCACCGAATTCAACCGTTACAACCCGGGGTTTGATAAGCTCTTGGCCACAAATGGCAATTATGAAATGCGACTGACCAAAGAAAAAATGGAATTGTTCAAAGCCAAGAAAGTAATCATCCTCAACGAGTCAATTCAGATTTTGCTGAATTCGTTGAGCCAGCCTTTGTTGACTTCTGATAAGAA
>JANRLV010000156.1:0-12486 GCA_033762195.1 Chitinophagaceae bacterium
GCTCGGCCCGTATCCCGCTTTGTATGCTTACCATCACCAATAATTCAGGAGGTGGGCAACCCGTAAGTCTGGAGAATATACGGGCTGTAAAAAAGATATGTGAAGAAAACAAGATTCCACTCTATATCGATGCCTGCCGGTTTGCCGAGAACAGCTATTTTATTCAACAACGGGAACCGGGTTATCAAGAAAAATCGGTGAAAGCCATTGCCCGGGAGATATTCTCCTATGCGGATGGTTGTACCATGAGCGCCAAAAAAGATGCGTTTGCCAATATCGGAGGTTTCCTGGCCATGCGTGATCCTCAACTCGCCCGCCAATGCCGCAACCTGCTGGTCATTACCGAGGGGTTCCCTACTTATGGCGGACTTGCCGGCCGCGACCTGGAAGCCATCGCCATCGGCCTGGAAGAAGTATTGGATGAACATTATCTCCAATACCGTATCCGAAGCATTGAATACCTCGCCAACAAACTCATAGCCGCGGGAGTCCCGGTAATGCAACCCGCCGGTGGCCATGCGGTCTATCTGGATGCCAAAGCCTTCCTGCCTCATATATCGGTTGAGCAATATCCGGGTCAGGCGCTGGTAGGTGCCCTTTATATAGAAGGCGGAATCCGTGGCGTAGAAATCGGTTCCTTGATGTTTGGGAAATATGATGCAGATAAAAAATTGATCCCCGCAGCGCTTGAACTTGTTCGTCTGGCAATACCACGAAGAGTGTACACCCAAAGCCATATTGACTATGTGGCCGAAGTGATCATCGAAGTGTTTGAAAAAAGAGACGCGATAAAGGGGTTAAGGATCATAGAGGAATCTGAACTGTTAAGGCATTTTACGGCAAAACTGCAAATCATTGAATAGATATCTCTTACAGAAAGCACAGAATACACGGAAATCACTTCGTGGATTCTGTGAATTCCGTGAGCCAAATTTTCAACTATGACAAATCAAACAAAAAAAAGCTGGGCTGAGCCATTTAAGATAAAAATGGTGGAGCTCCTTAAAATGACAACTCCTGCTCAACGTCGTAAAGCGCTTCAGCAGGCAGGCTACAATACTTTCCTGTTACGCAGCGAGGATGTTTATATTGATCTGCTGACCGATAGTGGCACTTCTGCCATGAGCGATCAACAATGGGCAGGAATGATGCTGGGCGATGAAGCCTATGCCGGTAGCCGCAATTTCTATCACCTGGAAGAGGTGGTTAAAAATGTGTATGGCTATAAATACCTGGTGCCAACCCATCAGGGCCGCGGCGCAGAGAATATCCTGTCTAAAGTGATGATCCGGAAAGGCGATATCATTCCCGGTAATATGTACTTTACCACCACCCGTCTTCACCAGGAACTGGCCGGGGGAAAATTTGAAGACATTATTATAGATGAGGCGCATGATCCGGAGAATGAACATCCCTTCAAAGGAAATGTTGACCTTGAAAAACTGGATAAGCTGGTCAAAAAGTATGGTGCCAAGCGTATCCCCTATGTCAGCATTGCCACCAGTGTAAACATGGCCGGTGGTCAGCCCATCAGTATGAAAAACCTGAAAGAGCTAAGGGCTTATACCCGGAAACACGGTATCAAGGTCATCCACGACATGACCCGCGTAGCGGAAAATGCCCATTTCATCCAGCAAAGGGAAAAAGGGTATGAAAACAAATCCATTGCCCAGATCGTCCGGATGATCTGTGACCTGACCGATGGCGCCACGATGAGTGCCAAGAAAGATGCATTGGTCAATATCGGTGGCTTTCTTGCCGTAAATGACTGGGATGTATTTGAAGAAGCCCGCAACCTCGTGGTGGTCTATGAGGGATTGCACACCTATGGCGGCCTTGCCGGACGGGATATGGAAGCCATGGCCATCGGGATCATGGAAAGTGTATCTGATGACCATATCCATGCACGGGTGGGACAGGTAATCTATCTCGGTGAAAAAATGATCAGCTATGGCGTGCCGATCGTCAAACCCATTGGTGGGCACGGGATCTTTGTGGATGCCAAAAAATTCCTGCCCCATATTCCTCAAGCCCAGTATCCCGCACAAACGCTGGCTGCAGCCATCTATCTCGATTCTGGGGTAAGGACCATGGAAAGAGGAGTGGTTTCAGCGGGCCGCAAACCCAATGGTGAAAATTATTATCCCAAACTTGAACTGGTACGCTTTACCATTCCCCGCCGCGTATACACACAGGCCCATATGGATGTGATCGCGGAATCAACAGCCCGGGTATTTGACCAGAGAAAGAAAATAAAAGGATTGAAGATGGTTTATGAGCCGAAGTACCTGCGGTTTTTCCAGGCCCGCTTCGAATCCTTATAACCCCTTCTCTCCTTTGTGTCCTTTGTGCACCCTTTGTGTCCTTCGTGTCCTCCTACGCCAGTCTTGCGTAGAGGACACAAAGAACACAAAGGAGGCACGAAGAACACGAAGAAATTCAATTAATAAGAGAGGCCCCTGGAAAGGGGCCTCCTCTTTCTTATACTTGTCTTGACTCTTGCCTTGATTATAACTGCTTCAACGCTTCAATCCGCTCCCAATGCAGTTTGATTCCCTCATTGGCCTGGTTCAGGAACTGACCGGCCATATCCGGATTGCTGCTCTTGATCGTCGCAAAGCGATTCTCATGATAGAGGAACTCATCCAGCGGCACGGTTGGGTTTTTGCAGTCGAGTGAGAAGCGTTTTCCTTTTTCATTCAGCGGATTGTACCGGAACAGCGGCCAGTAACCCGAGTTCACGGCCAGTTTCTGCTGATCCAATCCATGGCACATATCATATCCATGCGCGATGCAATGGCTGTAAGCAATAATGATGGAAGAACCGGGGAAGGCCTCGGCCTCCAGGATGGTTTTGAGTGCATGTACATCATTGGCTCCCATGGCGATCTGGGCAACATAGGCATTGCCGTGGGCAATGGCCTGCATGGCCAGGTCTTTTTTACCAGTGGTCTTACCTTTTACAGCAAACTTGGCACTGGCCCCGATCGGAGAAGCTTTTGATTTCTGCCCACCGGTATTGCTGTACACTTCTGTATCCATCACAAGGATATTGATGTTCTCGCCGGTGCTCAACACGTGGTCGAGACCTCCGAAACCAATATCATAGGCCCATCCATCACCTCCAACGATCCATACTGATTTCTTTTCCAGGAATTCAGCGATCTGGTAGAGCCGGTACGACTCTTCTGTATTGATCGTGCGGAGGCGTTTCTTTAATTCATTGACGTATTTGCGTTGTTCGATCAGTTCACCTTCACTATTCTCCTCATTCTTCAGGATAGCATCTGCCAATTCGCTGCCTACTTCTTCCCGCATATGTTTCAGGATATGGAAGGCCATCTCGCGTTTCTTGTCAGTAGCCAGTTTGATACCTAAACCAAATTCCGCATTGTCTTCAAAGAGGGAGTTGGCCCAGGCTGGTCCATGTCCTTCATGATCGGTACTCCAGGGGGTGGTGGGCAGGTTACCTCCAAAAATGGACGAACATCCGGTGGCATTGGCCACGAGCATCCGGTCACCAAATAACTGTGTCAACAGTTTGAGGTAAGGTGTTTCACCACAACCACTACAAGCGCCGGAGAATTCAAACAGGGGCTCCAGCAGTTGCGAACCTTTTACGGTGCCTTTGTTTACACGGGTGCGGTCGATATCCGGCAGGGAAAGGAAATAATCCCAGTTGTTCTTTTCATGTTCTTTCAGCGGCTCTACATCCATCATGTCAATGGCTTTGTGGCCAGGCTCTGTCTTGCTCTCAATGGGACAAACTTCCGTACAGAGTTTACAACCGGTACAATCCTCCACGGCTACCTGAAGGGTATAGGCTTCCTTGTCTTTATAAAATTCCTTTCCGATAGGATCGGTATGTTTAAAGAAGGCAGGGGCATCGGCCAGCCAGTCGCGATCGTACACTTTAACACGAATGGCTGCATGGGGGCAAACAAAATAGCACTTACCACATTGTGAGCAGAGGCTCGGATCCCAAACGGGAACCTGGTCGGCGATATTTCGTTTTTCCCATTTGGTGGTACCCGAAGGATAGGTACCATCGACGGGGAAGGCGCTGACCGGAAGATCGTCTCCCTCCCCGGCAATGATCTTACCCAGGACTTGTTGTACAAAATCAGGTGCCTCGACAGAGACCGGCGCTTCAATGGGAACTTCCCCGGTAATGTAAGCGCTGTAATCGATCCGATGCAGATTGTCGAGTGTCATATCAACAGCCTGGTAATTCTTCTCCACCACGGCCTCGCCTTTGCGGCTATAGGTCTTTTTAATGGCGGATTTGATGTATTGGATGGCCAGATCCCTGGTCATCACATTGGAAATGGCAAAGAAGCAGGTTTGAAGAACGGAGTTGATCCTCGACCCCATCCCCGCTTCGCGGGCAACCTTAGAGGCATTTATCGTATAGAACTTGAGCTGCTTGTGGATGATCTCTTCCTGAATTTTCCTGGGAAGATGTTGCCATACCTCTGTGGCTTCATACGGCGCATTGAGCAGGAAGGTGGCTTCCTTCTCCGCATACTTCAGCACATCATACTTCTTGAGGTAATTGAAATGGTGACAGGCCACAAAATTGGCCGAGTTGATCAGGTAGGTAGACTGAATTGGATGCTCGCTAAAACGCAGGTGCGAAACGGTTAATGATCCCGATTTTTTGGAATCATACACAAAGTACCCTTGCACATAGTCATCGGTCACTTCCCCTACGATCTTGATGGTATTTTTATTGGCCCCTACGGTTCCATCGGCACCCAGTCCATAGAATAAACCGCGGAAAAGGTGTTGGTTCTCCAATGAGAATTCTTTATTCCAGGACAAACTGGTATGTGTCACATCGTCTTCAATACCGATGGTGAACCCGTTCTTTGGTTGTTCTTTATTCAATTCATCATAAACGGCGAGCACCATGCCCGGGTTGAATTCTTTGGAGGCAAGTCCATAACGTCCTCCTACTATTTTAGGCATCGGGCCGTTCCAACCGGCATGGAAGGCATTGATCACATCCATAAAAAGTGGCTCGCCAATCGCACCGGGTTCTTTACAACGATCAAGCACAGCAATTTTTTTCACACTGACTGGCAGGGTTTGGATAAAATCGGCTACCGAGAATGGACGGAAAAGATGGATATTCAGATAACCCACTTTTTCTCCCTTGGCATTCAGGTAATCGGTCACCTCATGCACAGGGCCTGTACCCGAACCCATGATGATGATTACGCGATCCGCTTCCGGATGTCCATAATAATCAAACAGGTGATAGGTCCGCCCGGTCAGCTCGGCAAATTCTTCCATGGCCTGTTTTACAAAACCAGGGGTTTCATTATAATATATATTGGAAGCCTCCCGGCTTTGGAAAAATACATCAGGGTTTTGGGCCGTACCGCGTACAATGGGATGTTCGGGGTTGAGCGCGCGTTTCCGGTGCTTGCTTACCGCTTCTTCATCGATCATTTGCCGGATCACATCATCGGGGATCACTTCCACCTGGTTTAGTTCATGTGAAGTGCGGAACCCGTCAAAAATATTCAGGAAAGGGACCCGGGCCTTCAGCGTGGCCGAGGTAGAGATCATGGCCATGTCCATGGCCTGTTGTGGGTTATTGCCAAAAAGCATGGCAAAGCCGGTGGCGCGGGTGGCCATCACATCACTGTGATCACCAAAAATGGATAAGGCATGCGTAGCAACCGTACGGGCGGCTATATGGAATACGGCCGGGGTCAATTCACCGGCAATCTTATACATATTGGGGATCATCAGCAACAAGCCCTGCGAAGAGGTAAAGGTGGAGGCAAGCGCCCCGCCTTGCAAAGCTCCGTGAATGGCACCGGCAGCTCCGGCCTCACTTTGCATTTCAATGACTTTGGGTACCTCCCCATAGATATTGGTCTGGCCATTACTGCTCCATTCATCCGCCCATTCGCCCATCGAAGAGGATGGGGTAATGGGGTAAATAGCGCATACTTCGCTGGTTTTGTAGGCAATATAAGAGGCGGCCTCATTGCCATCCATGATGGCCTTGACTACTTCCTTTTGCCCCGGTTCTTGTTCCTGGTGGATCGGTTTGGTTATCGTTTCCATAACAAAGAAGATTTTGATGTGAAGAGGAGGCTAAAGTAGAAATATGCCGGGGGGGAGGGGGTGAGGAAGGTCAGTCAAATTGCTGATTTTTGGAGGAAACCGGGGAATAATAAGAAATAAGGAACAGAGAAATAAGAAATAAGGAAGCATGGAGGGTCCACTTCCTTATCTCTTATTTCTCTGTTCCTTATTTCTGATTTCCTCAGGAAATCGCCTGTAAAACAATCTGCTTTACCTGGTCCATGGCCACCCGTTCCTGCACCATGGTATCCCGGTGGCGGATGGTGACGGTTCCGTCTTCCTTGGTCTGTTGGTCAATAGTGACACAAAAAGGAGTGCCAAGCGCATCCATCCGACGGTAACGTCTACCGATCGTATCTTTTTCTTCGTAGAAAGTATAGAAGGAGGTCTTACATTCATCCATCAACTGGCGGGCGATCTCGGGCAATCCATCCTTTTTTACCAGGGGCAGGATCGCCAGTTTGATCGGTGCCAGTCTGGGGGGAAATTTCAGTACTACCCTTTCGTCTTTTTTCTCCTCTGTGCTCAGGTCTTCTTCGGTATAGGCCTGGCTCATCACGGCAAGGAACATCCGGTCAAGACCGATGGAGGTCTCGATCACATAGGGGATATAATTACCAAATGGCTTTCCGGTGGCCGGATCCAGGTCATTATCAAAATACTGCATCTTCTTCTTGCTGTATTCCTGGTGTTGACGAAGGTCAAAATCGGTCCGGCTATGAATTCCCTCGAGTTCCTTGAAACCGATCGGAAATTCAAACTCAATATCACAGGCGGCATCCGCGTAGTGGGCCAGTTTTACATGGTCATGAAAACGGTACTTATCTGCAGGAAACCCTAAGGAAAGATGCCAGTCAAGACGCGTCTGTTTCCATTTCTCGTACCATTCTTTCTGCGTGCCGGGACGGATAAAGAATTGCATCTCCATCTGCTCAAATTCACGCATCCGGAAAATGAACTGACGGGCTACGATCTCATTCCGGAAAGCCTTGCCGATCTGAGCGATCCCAAATGGGATCTTCATCCGGCCTGATTTCTGGACATTCAGAAAATTCACAAAAATACCCTGGGCGGTTTCCGGGCGGAGGTAGACCTTGTTGTCTTCCCCATCGGAGGAAACGGTGGACCCGAATTCGGTACTGAACATCAGGTTAAACTGACGGATATCGGTCCAGTTACAGGTGCCGCTCACCGCGCATTTGATCTTGTTGGTTTCGATCAGGGTCTTAAGACCTGGAAAATCATCCTTCGCGATCAGGGCTTCCATCTCGGCGATCAGGCTATCACTCTTTGCTTCATCCCCGGCAGCCTTGAGTTCGGCGGCATAGCCTTCGATCAGGTGATCCACACGATAGCGTTTCTTGCTATCCTTGTTGTCGATCATCGGGTCGTTGAAATTATCAACGTGCCCGCTGGCCTTCCAGGTGGTGGGATGCATAAAGATGGCGGCATCGATACCTACAATATTATCATGCAGGCGGGTCATGCTGTTCCACCAATAGTCGCGGATATTCCGCTTCAACTCACTCCCCCACTGGCCGTAGTCATACACGGCCTGGAGGCCATCATAGATCTCACTGCTGGGGAAGATGAACCCGTATTCTTTACAATGCGAGATGATCGCCTGAAAACGGCCATCCGGCTGGTTTTGTTTGTTCGCTTCGTTTGCCATAATAATAGTGCGCAAAAGTAAGAAATGCTCAGTGAAGCTTGGGGTTATTTTGATGACGGTCGGCGTCCCGCTGGTTCTTTTTAGCCAGGTTTTTTTGCATCGCCAGCTCCAGATCGACCCCGGTCTGATTGGCGAGGCAAAGCAGCACCCAAAGCACATCCGCCATTTCCTCCGCTATCGGACTCTCATTTCCTTTCAGATGGGCGGGTTCCTTTCCCGGACGATAGGATTGCTCCCCATATACCCTTGACATATGCCGCGCCAGCTCACCTACCTCTTCCGTGAGGATGGCCATGTTGGTGAGTTCACCGAAATATTTTACCCCAACGGTTTGGATCCATTGGTCAACCTGTTTTTGTGCCTCCGACAAGGTCATAACAAAACTTTTTGATAAGACATGCAATTTAGCATGATTCTTGCCGTTTTGAGACTCCCTTACCCTTTGAGAACCAGTAATAACCAATTTCCAAACACCGATCTTATTATCCCATGATCCGCCTCTTGCTGACCTTTTTCGTGTTCACCACCTTTACGATGGCCGGTTTTTCTCAAAAACCCAGTCCAAAAACCACTGCAGAAAACAGTGTTTCCCGGGCCAAAAAGCCTTTTAAAATACTAACGAGTGGTCGCACCATCACAATCAAATCCACCAACAACCTCAAGAATATCATGATCTGGACCTCGCAAGGTAACCGCGTGGTGGAGCAAAAAGACATTCGCCAAACCCAGTTCACTTACAATGCCACGATCCGCGAGAATGTGTTTTTTATTTTGGTGGAGATGGAAAGTGGAGAGAGGTTTACTGAACGGGTGGGGATTTAAATGTTACGAATTTGAACGAATTGGCACGAATTCCACGGATTCCACGAATTTATAAATTCGTGTTTATCTCTTTTTCTCCAGTTAAATACCCCGCAAAAACCTGCTTGTCTGGTTTTCCTCTTAGCTAGAAATTTGCCTTTCAATCCATTCTAAAAAATCCTATTCACTCAATCGACTAAATTTATCATTGACGCCTTTATTTGTCAAACACTTAATTATGTAAAGGCTTCCAATAACCGTTTGGGAATTGTAGTTAATTTTGGCGAAGCATCATTAACATACAAAAGGGTGGTAAATTAATGTTTGTAAAAGAATAAGTTTAAAAGAGTTAAGATATGCGTGCGGTTATTCAACGAGTTAGGCCTGCCCAGGTTGTGATTGAAGGAGAGGTACGTGGAAGGGTTGAAAACGGGCTGTTGGTTCTTTTAGGTATAGAGGACAATGATTCACAGGAGGATGTTACCTGGCTTAGCAGTAAAATTGTAAACCTTCGGGTATTTGATGATGCGCAGGGGGTAATGAACTTGTCTGTTAAAGAAACGGAGGGTGGAATCCTATTGGTCAGTCAGTTTACCTTACATGCTTCCACAAAAAAAGGAAATAGACCCTCGTATATCCGGGCAAGCAAACCGGAAAAAGCGATCCCTCTCTACGAATCCATGATACAGCAATTAAGTATTGATCTTGGTAAAAAAGTAGAAACGGGTAGCTTTGGAGCAGATATGAAGGTGGATCTGGTTAATGATGGCCCAGTTACCATCATTATCGACACCAAAATGAAAGAATAAAAATTCGTGAAATTTCGTGTCCATTCGTTCCAATTCGTGCTTATAACACCAAAAAATAAACCTCACACCCGAAATATCATTTCAGACCACCCGCTCGGGCGGTAAAGGCGGCCAAAATGTAAATAAGGTCGAGACAGCCGTCATTGGCAGCTTTTCCATTAGCGACTCGCAGGTCCTCAATGAAGATCAAAAAATAAAACTGCTGGAACGTTTAAGCCATCGCCTCACCAAAGATGGTTTGCTTCAGGTACGTTCACAAACCTATCGTACCCAATTAGAGAACAAAGAAGAAGTGGTCCGCAAAATGCAGGCATTGATCGACAACGCCTTGATAGAAAAGAAAAAACGGAAAGCCACTAAACCCTCCAAGGCGGCTAAGGAAAAAAGACTGGAAGGAAAAAAGAAGGAGGCCAGGATCAAAGAAGGCCGGAAAAAATGGAAGCCCGGGGAATTTTGATTAATTTCAATTCAACTTTCCCTTTGCTAAACACATTTTCCATACGACCCATATTATTGGCCTCTTTACTCATCATGCTTTCTTTTTCGTTTATTAAAAAAGAAGTTGATCAAGTTGACACGGCCACCGTAACCATTCAATTCGTAACCAAAGTTGGAGAAGTTGAAATGGTCCCCATGAAATCATATACCAATTCTTCCTTCGAAGATTTCGCGGTGTCTAAATTCAAGTATTACGTTTCCAATTTTCAAATGAATGGAACCGGGTTTACCCGGGCCAAGGGCGATACCTATTTTCTGATAGATGAAGATGATGCACGGACCAAGAAAATTGAAATAAAAATAGAACCCGGTAACTATAGGGCAATACGATTTCTCTTAGGGGTGGACAGCCTCCGCAATGTGAGCGGAGCACAAACCGGTGCGCTTGACCCTTTACATGGCATGTTCTGGACCTGGAACACTGGGTATATTATGGCCAAGCTGGAAGGCCATTCATCCGCATCCCGAAGGCCCTTTAATATGTTTGAATATCATATTGGTGGGTTCAGTGGTATAAATAATACGCTGAAGTGGATTAATCTGGATCTGACCCAACCGGTTTCCTTGAAGAGGAACGACCATTTGCATATCAAAATCGGCGTAAATCTTCTTGAATGGTTTGCAGGGCCCGCTGATATCTCGATAGAGGAAAAATCTTCCATCACTTCCCCGGGTGCCAATGCCAAAAGAATCGCGGATAACTATGCCGATATGTTTACCCTGGTGGAAGCCAAACCGAATGAACCATGAAAAAGACAAAAAATACCATCTCCATATTACTCCTGATCACCAGCGCGTTTGGGTTAATGGCCGATAGTTGCAAGAAAAAGGATGCATCTGCCAATAACCCTACACTGGAAACCCTAAGTGTTCCGGAAGGATTCCCGGCAATGGCCTATGACTTTACCCAAAACCCATTGACCAAAGAGGGTTTTGAACTGGGAAGAAAATTGTTTTACGATGGTCGTCTCTCCCGCGATGGGAATTTCCCTTGCGCCTCCTGTCACCAGCAGTTTGCCGCGTTTTCCTCGTTCGACCATTCATTTAGTCATGGCTTTGATGATGGGTTTACCACCCGAAATGCCCCCGGTTTGTTCAACCTAGCCTGGCAAAAAGAATTTCATCTCGATGGAGGGATCAACCACCTCGATGTGCAGCCACTGGCGCCATTGACCGCTCCCAATGAAATGGCGGAAACCATTGAAAATATCATTCGGAAATTAAAAGCAGATCCCGACTATCCCCGTATGTTCAGATCCGCCTTTGGCAACGATGAAATCAACAGCCAGCGTCTGTTGCGGGCCTTGTCCCAATTCATGGTATCAGTCGTCTCCTCCCAATCCAAATATGATCTGGTTAAAAAAGGCGAGTCCAGTTTTACCCCTTATGAAGAACGAGGGTACACTTTATTCAAAGCAAAATGTGCTTCCTGCCATACCGAACCCTTATTTACAGACCTGAGCTATAGAAATATCGGCTTACCGGGTATCCCCAACCTGCTGGATGCAGGAAGAATGCGGATCAGCAACGACCCGGCCGATTCCATGAAATTCAAAGTACCTTCTCTGAGAAATGTCGTACTTACTCAACCGTATATGCACGATGGCCGCTTCGCGAGTATCGAAGCCTGTCTGCAACATTATACTTCGGGTGTAATGGATGGGCCTACAGTAGACCCACTGGTGAAGAACCGGATCGCGCTCAACCGCTCAGAGATCGTAGACCTCGTTGCTTTCCTGCGCACGTTGACGGATACTGTTATGACAAAGAATCCGCGATTCGCGGATCCTGAAAGTAAACCTATTTTTAACCCCGACCCGGAGCAGCACGACTAAGGATCAGTTCTTGCGTTTTCCCTTCATGGCTTCGAGTACCTGCTTTTGGTTCTCGATCTCTGAGGCCTGGCTTTCCTGATTCTTTTTATTCTCTTCAATATCGTTCTCGAGTTTCTTCAATTTCTTTTGAAGGTCATCTCCGTCAGACTCGAGTTTGCGGAGTTTCTTTTCTGCCTTCTCTACCTCTTCTTCCTGCGCCTTGATCTCTACTTCCAAATTGTACGCCTCCATATAGGGCGCCATATCATTAAGAAAGAGTTTAGCCTGGGTCTTGACATCACTGTCCAACAGCGACATCATATTGGCATCGGCCTTATTGATCATCATAAATACCACAGTCTCATCTTTCTCCCGGCGGCTTTTGCGTTCCACGCGGAAAACATAGTCCATACTCTCTCCACTGATACTGCTGATGATAGCCCCTTTGTACACCCGAAATCCTTTGGATTCTTTGGTCTTGTACCCCATTTTCTCCAATTTCTCCACCAATGCTGCTTCTACAACAGAGGGAGGATAAGGGAAATCAATGGCAAAGGTCTCCTGCTGTTTTTTCAGGTATTCTACCTTGGATTCATACGCTTGCTGGGAAAAGCCTGCCAGAAAAAATAAAAGACCGGAAAGGAGTAAGGAAAATTTCTTCATAAGTGTTAATTTGAAAACTGAATTCATAAAAATCGGCGTGAGTCGTCAAACGTGAGTCGTGATCAATTACAAGTAACACGTTTTACGAAACAAGACTCACGGCTCGTCCCGCTGTTTTCTTCCA
>JANRLV010000157.1:0-10572 GCA_033762195.1 Chitinophagaceae bacterium
GAAGGCATTTGTAGCAGGTGCAGATATTTCCGAATTTCTTTCCATGAATGCAAGTGCAGGCGAGGAGTTGGCAAGGC
Organism: Chitinophagaceae bacterium; assembly: GCA_033762195.1. GTDB lineage: Bacteria > Bacteroidota > Bacteroidia > Chitinophagales > Chitinophagaceae > SpSt-398. The sequence continues at coordinate 78 of JANRLV010000157.1, forward strand.
GTGGACAGGAAATGGTATTCAATAAAATTGAGCGATCGCCCAAACCCATCATTGCAGCAGTAAATGGTTTTTCATTGGGCGGCGGATGCGAACTGGCGATGAGTTGCCATTTCCGCTTGGCAAGTGACAACGCAAAGTTTGGTCAGCCCGAAGTAAACCTTGGATTGATACCCGGTTATGGCGGTACACAACGACTAACCCAATTGGTAGGTAAAGGAAAGGCCATGGAATTGATGATGACCGGCCAAATGATTGACGCCAAGGAAGCCCTCCAACTGGGATTGGTAAATCATGTGACCAGCACGGAAGAGTTGATCGCAAAAACAAAAGAAATACTCAAAACCATTATGACCAAGGCCCCGCTGGCTGTCAGCCAGGTCATTTCCCTCACTAATATTGCGGCTCGGGGGGACGAAGAAGGATTGAAAAAAGAAATAATTGCTTTTGGGGAATTATTTGAATCAAGTGATGTGAAAGAAGGCACCTCTGCTTTTCTGGAAAAAAGAAAACCCAACTTTACCGGGAAATAATAATTACTTTCTCGCAGCGCTCGCAAAGAAGCGCTGCGAGAAACTTATTCTTTGAGCAACAATCCATCATCCATCCTATAGATCCGATGTGGCTTTAGGATTGCTTTTCCCCGGGAGGAGAGCACACGGACTTTCACTGCCCTCGCTTTTATGACTGGAAAGGTCATAATCCTTTTTCGGCCAATAGTAGTACCCGGAATTTTATGCAGTTGCCCCTTTTCATCTACTACTTCAATAACAAAGGACCCCACACGTTGCCCTTTGGAAATGTCTTCCTGCAACACGACTGTATTGATCTCGGTTGGAACACCCGTACCTAATTTCAGTTCCCGCGAAAATGCCTTTTCGCGAATCTGTGCAAATCCTTCCAAAGCTGCTGAGTCAATCGGATGGATACGACCTCTACGATCGGGAGGAACATTGAGCAGGAGATTGGCCCCACGTCCCACGCTTTTTAAATAGAGCTGAAAGATATCTTCCGGTTTTTTCACCTTCTCATCTTCATGGGCATGATAGAACCAACCTGGCCGTATGCTCACATCACATTCGCCCGGTATCCAATTTGCCCCGTAAGCATTTCCCTGATTGAGTGTATCCATAGCCGGACTACCCTCCCCTCTTTTAAACCCGGCTGTATCGAGGTAGTTCCAATTTGTTTTCCCAATAAATCCCTGTTCATTTCCCACCCACCGAATATCCGGGCCAATATCGCTGAAGATAACTGTTTGTGGTGACCACCGGCGAACGGCATTTTCAAACCGTCTCCAATCATATACCTGTTTTTTTCCATTGGGGCCTTCGCCATTGGCGCCATCCCACCACAATTCCCAAATGGGGCCATAATTGACAAACAATTCCTCCATCATTTTTACAAATACATCATTGTATTGGGGCGTACCATAATCCGGATGGTTCCGGTCCCAGGGAGAGATATAAACCCCGAATTTCAATCCATACTTTTTACATGAATCAGAAAGTTCACGTAATACATCGCCTTTCCCATTCTTCCATTTGCTTTCCCGTACGGTATGGGTGGAGTATTTGCTGGGCCACAGGCAAAAACCATCGTGATGCTTGGCTGTAATGATAATTCCTTTCGCACCGGCAATCTTTGCTGCACGACACCATTGTCCGGCATCAAAATCGGTGGGATTGAAAATATCTTCGGGTTCGTCCCCATGTCCCCATTCCTTATCCGTAAACGTATTGGGGCCAAAATGGGTAAAGAGGTAGAATTCCTGTTCATGCCACCTGAGTTGCCATGGGCTTGGCTTTGGCTGAGCAAAAACAGATTGTACACTTAAGGCAAATATCAATAACAGTATTCTCATATTATTTTCTCTGTGTCTCTGTGGTTTATTTACCACAGAGACGCTGAGGATTTAGTTCTTTATTGGTTCTGTCAACTCAATAGTGTCAGATGCAAGGGTAGGCACTTTGTATCCACCTGTATCGATCGCTGACAAGGGAATACTTCCCGCGTTCTCCAGCCATAATTTCCCATTCACCCCTTCCCGATAAAGATACAGATACCGGAGTTCTTTAAACGGCTTCAGGGTCTTTATCCCTGCCGGAGTTACCTGGGTTCGGGACAGGTTGAGGTAGCGTATATGTTCCAGCGGTTGTAACAAGGCTAAACCTTTGTCGGTAACCTTTGTATTCTCCAGAAATAACCGGTGAAGGTTTTTGAGTTTTGCTACCTGTGCCATGTCGGCATCGCCCACTGCACATTGACCGAGGCGAAGTTCAACCAACTGAGGTGCCAGTTTTTCCAGCAAATCCCAACTCTGTTTATCAAGACTATCCACCCCAATGGCATTGGCCGAAAGATGATTCATGCCTTGTGCCAACGCAACGATGGCCCAGCCTTTAGCAATAAGTGATTGGATGAGTTTGGGATCGGCCGATGAAGGATTTTTGATGGGAAGCCAGGACTCCTCCATTTTATCCGGGCCTGCTTTTCCTTCTTTCAGAAAAGCCAGGGCAGGAATTACTTTTTCATCCTTTTGTCCTTCTTTGACTTTCATCGTAAAAGACCCTCCGGTTTTGACCCACCAATGCAGCAGCGCCAGTTCCTGAGGCCCCGGTTGCGGTTTCTCAATCGGGGGCATATGGTCCTCATCTTTATCCTGAAGAAATAATCGCTCAATAAGCGAACTCTGTTCAGGGTTTCCGGGAGAGAGCACCTTTCCTTCTTCCCCGCCTTTTAATATAAACTCAGGTTGATCGAGACGGAGCTTGCCTTTTTGTTTAGTGGAAGAATGACAGGAATAACAACGGGCTTCCAGTATAGGTTGAATGATATCAGTATACACAACGGCTTCTTCAATATCCGGAATCGGCTTTGGGGTATACACTTTGTCGCTGTCGGAGGCTGGGGAAAACATGCCTGCCAGGTATCCTTCACCATGCGTGAGCGAGCCACCCCAATGACCTGTGAGGACCAACCCTGTGAGCATGGCCACCCATCCTCCCAATTCCAAGGTATGTTTTTTATGATGCAAATACCAGGTGGCACCCGTCAGAATAACCGTTACAATACCTGCCCATTGGTGTTTGACCACGGCTGAGGCGGCATAGTCGCCACCTAACGACAATCCATAACCGGTAATGACCGAGAGCAGGGCGGTAAAAAAGCCGATCAGTAAGGATACAGAGACGGCTGGTTGGAGGGAATGGAACCTTTCGCGCCTGGACAGGAAATAAAACAGGATGGCCAGTATCAGTATGCCTATCGGCAAATGCACCAATAGTGGGTGTAGCCGGCCGAGGGTTTGGGTAAAAAAATGAAACATGGGTCTTGGTTAGTGATCAGGCTAGGATAGGGTGAATGACTTTTCCACTCAGGTCCGTCAGGCGGAATTCGCGGCCCTGGGATGGATAGGTTAGTTTTTCATGATCGAAACCCAGGCGGTTCAGGATGGTCGCCTGAATATCGTACACTTCTGTTTTACCACTGGTAATGCTGTACCCGATCTCGTCTGTTTCACCATAGGTCAAACCGCCTTTAATACCTCCCCCTGCCATCCAGATGCTAAAGGCCTCGGCATGGTGGTCTCGTCCTTTAAAGGGCATCTGTTTGCCTTCGCGGTTTTCCTGCATTGGTGTACGGCCAAATTCTGAACCCCATACTACCAGGGTTTCATCGAGTAGTCCCCGCTGTTTCAGATCGAGCAGCAAGGCCGTGATGGGTTTATCCACCTTACGGCATTTATTGATCAATCCTACATCGACTGCATTACCGGCTGAATCACCATGGGTATCCCAGCCCCAGTCAAATAACTGAATAAACCGCACACCCTTCTCCACTAATTTTCGGGCAAGGAGTACATTATTGGCAAAACTGGATTGGCCGGGCTCTGTTCCATACATCTCATGGATATAGGCGGGTTCATCCGCGATATCCATAACACCAGGTACGGAGATCTGCATCTTGTAAGCCATTTCATATTGCGCGATGCGTGACAATATCTCCGGGTCTTTATACTCTTCGTATTCCTGCTGGTTGATCTTATTGATGGCATCAATGGATGCGCGACGGAGGTCACGGTCCATTCCCTGTGGATCTTTAATAAACAGGACCGGGTCACCCGCGCTTCGGCATTGCACCCCCTGGTAAACACTGGGAAGAAAGCCGCTGCCCCATACACTTTTACCTGCATCGGGATTATTCCCTCCTGAAGTGAGCACCACAAAACCCGGAAGGTTCTGATTCTCGGTACCCAAACCATACGTCACCCAGGCGCCAATACTCGGCCGGCCTTGACGGGGTGTGCCCGTCTGCATCAACAATTGCGCAGGGGCATGATTAAATTGATCTGTAGTGACCGCATTGAGCAGGGCCATATCATCTACCACCGTGGACAAATGCGGCAGGTTCTCCGATAACCATAATCCACTTTCCCCGTGTTGTGAAAATTTTGCCTGAGGGCCGAGCATCTTGGGTACCCCACGGATAAAGGCGAACTTTTTTCCTTCCAATAAGGAAGGCGGGCAATCCTGGCCATCGAGTTTGGCAAGTTCAGGTTTGTAAGAAAAAAGTTCCAGCTGCGATGGCGCGCCTGCCATATGAATAAAGATGACTGAGCGGGCACGTCCCGGGAAATGCGGAGCCCGAGGCAACATGGGATGTGCGGGATCAAAATCCATACCCAGCGGGTTGCCCTCCTTTTTTCCCAAACAACCTGGCAATATACTTCCTAATGCCAGGGCACCAAGCCCCATGGCACTCTCCCGGATAAAATGCCTCCGGGTAAAATGCTGTAAGACCCGATGTCCGGCTTCCCGGCTAAGGGGCTTATTGGCCCAGTGCTTTGGTTTCATGCGTTCGCTTTAATTTTTAGTCAACCATTCATCCAGATTCAATAAGGCATTGGCCACCACCGTCAGGGCCGCCAATTCCGGTTGTTCTTTACCGTTAGTTTCTTTTATCCCGAGTATTTCCCGCCCCGCTTTCGGTTCTCTTCGGAAACGCTGTAAGGCTTCGTTGTAAAGTATTTGTAAGGCCTCTTCCCTGGCCTTATCCAGTTTCCGAAACATCAGGTGTTCATAGCCCCATTTCAATTGATCTCTGACCGATGCACCACCCTTTTTACTCATGTTTGCAGCCAATGAACGGGCCATCACTACCCAGGCGGAATCATTCAGCGTTGTAAGGGCCTGCAGCGGGGTGTTGGTACGAATGCGTCGGGGCAGGCAAACCTCTCTGGAGCCCGCATCAAAAGTGACCATGGAAGGGTAAGGGGCGGTGCGTTTCCAATACGTGTATAAGCTCCTGCGGTATTGGTCTTCTCCTTCACTCATCACCCATTTATCACCATTATAGGGAGAGAGCCAGATCCCTTCCGGTTGATAAGGCATGACCGATGGGCCATACATTTTTGAACTCAGAAGGCCTGAGGCAGCCAGGGCCTGGTCGCGCAATTGTTCGGCGGATAACCGGATACGTGGACCGCGGGCATAAAATCGATTTAGCGGATCACGTCGCAAGCCTTCTTCCAATACAATCGAAGACTGGCGATAGGTGGCAGAACTCATCAATGTTTTTAAAAATCGCTTGAGTGACCATTGATGATCATTCATCAGCGTATAGGCCAGGTGATCGAGCAGTTCAGGATGGGAAGGGGGCAATCCCTGTGAGCCGAGGTCTTCGAGTGTTTCAGCGAGACCCGTACCAAACAATTGTTCCCATACCCTGTTCACCAGGGTGCGGGAAGTCAGCGGGTTCTTTTTATCGATCAACCATTCGGCAAGGCCCAGGCGGTCTTTTCTTCCATTAGGCAGAGGATTCAACACAGAAGGTACATCCGGTTCAACTTCATTGGCCGGGACCAACCAGTTCCCTCTTTCAAACACAAAGGATCGACGAAAGAGTGAGGGCGGGTTTTCGACCATCACCGGAGTGGTTTCAACTTTTGCCTCCATGAGTGCGATAAAAGAGGCCAGGTTTTCTTCATAACCGGGTTTCCCTTTTCCGGGAAAAGGATCCGTGAACCGGAACCATTCAAACAATACGCCGGTTTCTTCTTTATTGTTGATCCCGGGATGGTAATAATGAAAATACAAATGGTGGCGGCCCGGGATGGCCGGAATCTTTAACCGACCCAGGTTCCATTGTCCTTTGGAATTGGGAAGAATATAGCTTGCAACCACCGGTCCTTTCAAACTGTCGAGTGTCACGGTCCATTTCCCACCAGGACGCATGGTGCCATATCGAAAGAGAAGTTCTGTAGCGCCTTCCAGGGGAACATTGGGTAACCGGCAGGTCCCATTATTCCGCAACCCGGCATGCCAGCTACTCACCAACGCCGCATCCACATACTCATCACATTGTAAGGAATTGATGGCAGGCTGCCAGGTATTTAAAAAATGGCGAAGTTCTGCCGCCCTTTTTTCCGATTCATTTTCCCTGACCCATTTTACCACTTTCTCCAACCGTTGACTATCCGCTGAATTATAATGCCGCCATAGGGGATATTCTGATTCCGTATCCTCATCACGGGTGTTATTGAAAAAGGCCAGGAATTTATAATAATCTTCATGCCGAAAGGGGTCATAGGGATGGGCATGACATTGAACACAATTAAAACTGGTTCCCAGTACTGCACTCCAACTGGTGTTCACCCGGTCGATCACGGCGGCGGTACGGAATTCCTCATTTTCTGTACCCCCTTCATCATTTGTGAGGGTATTCCGGTGAAAAGCGGTGGCAATATATTCCGCTTCTCCGGCATTGGGTAAAAGATCACCGGCGAATTGTTCTAACAAAAAGCGGTCATATGATTTATCCTCATTAAAGGCTTTGATCACCCAATCGCGGTAGCGCCATATGGTACGGCCCCGATCGGCCTCATAACCCCGCGTATCGGCATAACGGGCCAGGTCGAGCCATAGCGATGCCCATTTTTCTCCATAGGCCGGCGAGGCAAGTAATTGATCAAGGAGTTTATCATAGGCGGCGGGAGAATTATCGGATAAAAAGGCGTTGGCAATGGCCTCCGAAGGAGGCAGACCGGTGAGGTCAAGACTGGCCCTGCGAAGAAGCGTGGCTTTATCTGCTTCAGCAGAAGGATTCAGATGTTCCTGGTGTAACCGGTGAAGGATATAGGCATCAATATCGTTGCGGATCCATTTATCTTCCACGGCAGGAAGCCGCTGTTTCTCCACGGGTAGGTAGGCCCAATGGGTACCCCATTCCGCCCCTTGCTGTATCCAGCGGCGAAGGAGTTTGATTTCTTCATTTGCGAGTGCATCGTGTTTGTAAGGCATCCGCTCTTCCGGGTCATCAATCGTCAGGCGTCGGATCAGTTCACTTTCATCCGGCTTGCCTGGAATGATGGCCGGTTTCCCGGATTCGGTATTTGCCAGGGCTTCTTCCCTGAATAAAACACTAAAGCCTCCTTTTTGCTTCACACCGCCATGGCAACTGATACACTTTTTATTGAAGATCGGCCGGATATCGGCATTGAAGTCCACCTTGCGCGAACGGGTCAGGAGACAGGACATCCCGGTGACAAGTACGACAAGCAAAAGCAGAATTAGAGGCTTCCTGGCAAGAGGCATTTTGTAATTTAAGAACTTTTTGGTTAACCTTGAACTCCCAAAAATCCTGGTTAACTTTGCCCCGCTTACTCAACATCTCAACCTACGTTTATGGAATACCGTATAGAAAAAGACACCATGGGGGAAGTGAAAGTACCCGTGGACGCCTACTATGGCGCACAGACTCAACGCAGCATTGATAATTTCAAAATTGCCCAGGACATCAACCGGATGCCCAAGGAGATTATTCGGGCATTTGCTTACCTGAAACATGCCGCCGCTATCACTAACTATGAGGCCGGTGTGTTGCCCAAGAAAAAAGCAGACCTGATCGGCAAAGTGTGTAAAGAGATCCTGGATGGGAAACTGGATGACTATTTCCCTCTGGTGGTTTGGCAAACCGGTTCCGGCACACAGAGTAATATGAATGTAAATGAAGTGGTGGCCTATCGCGGGCATGTACTCAATGGTGGAAAACTGGATGATAAAACCAAATACCTGCACCCGAATGATGATGTGAATAAATCGCAGTCATCGAACGATACGTTTCCAACAGCCATGCATATTGCGGCCTATAAGATCTTAATGGAGACTACAATCCCGGGCATAGAAAAGCTGCGAAATACACTGGATAAGAAATCAAAGAAATTCAAGAAAGTGGTGAAGATCGGACGCACCCATTTTATGGATGCCACACCATTGACACTCGGACAGGAATTTAGCGGGTATGTATCTCAATTGGATCATGGATTGAAAGCCATTAAAAATTCATTGGCCCACCTGAGTGAACTGGCCCTGGGAGGTACTGCCGTGGGAACAGGGATCAATACACCACCCAACTATGATGTGAATGTGGCCAAACATATCGCTCGTTTGACCAAGATACCCTTTATCACGGCCAAGAATAAGTTTGAGGCCCTTGCGGCACATGATGCCATTGTGGAAGCACATGGTGCTTTGAAAACGGTGGCTGTAAGTTTGATGAAGATCGCTAATGATATCCGGATGTTGTCAAGCGGTCCCCGGAGTGGGATCGGCGAGATCTTTATTCCCGACAATGAACCTGGTTCATCCATCATGCCGGGCAAGGTGAACCCCACCCAGTGTGAGGCTTTGACGATGATCGCAGCCCAGGTCATGGGCAATGATGTTGCCATCAATATCGGTGGAGCCACGGGTCATTTTGAATTGAATGTGTTCAAACCGGTGATGATCTACAATTTTCTGCATAGTGCCCGCCTGATCGGAGATGGTTGTGTAAGCTTTAATGATAAATGTGCCGTGGGTATCGAGCCCATTGCTGCCAATATCAAAAAACATGTAGATAATTCATTGATGCTGGTAACAGCGTTAAATACCAAGATCGGGTATTACAAAGCCGCAGAGATCGCGCAGAAAGCACACAAGCAGGGAACAACATTGAAGGAAATGGCCGTGAGCCTCGGATACCTGACCCCGGCGGAGTTTGATGAGTGGGTAGTGCCGGAGAAGATGGTAGGGAAAATATAAGTTTCTTTACCGCGGAGACCAGGAGAACGCGGAGTTACGCAGAGATGAAATATTGATTACGAATTATTAAATATTGGGCACAAATTCGATATATTCTTGCACTTTAGGAGCGGTTCTGAAATAAACAATTTATAATCAGTAATTTATAATTAATAATCAATCATTAATCTCTGCGTAACTCCGCGTTCTCCTGTTCTCTGCGGTTAAATTTCCTCCAAAAACTATGATTTCCAAAAGAAACGCTCTAATTTAACGTTATCATATCCTGTAAAAAAGCCTTGTAACATGAAACAATCCGTGAAATCAACCCCGCTTTTCCAAGCCTATCCTTTAAAGGCTATCGAATCAGCTTTTCAACCTGCACCTCTTGCTCATTCCCGTTATAAAGCTTTAATAAATAAATTCCCTTTTTCAAAGAAGAAAGATCTAGCGAAAAGTCATTTCGTGACGACACCAGCGTAATACGCAGTTGCCCCATGATGTCATAGATCTCTGCCCGAACAGGTTTCTTCATTTCCCGCAATCCCCGAATAAATACAATATCCGCAACCGGATTGGGATAAACTTTTACCAGGTCACGTACAATACGGGGTCCATTTCTCGGGCCGTCGTGTAAAGCCAGGGTTGTACCGGTATAGGTATATTCCATAATGGTACCTCCGTTACTGGTGGCACTCGCGTCGCGGGCAACATAAAAACGCATTCCATCTGGTGCGGCTGTAACGCGACGAATACGGTTTCCATCTCCCCGAAAATAAGTGATAGTATCACCGGTAACTGCATCTCCGGTAGCATTCAGTTTAACCCGGTAGACAAAATCCTTTTTCAAAGGCGTCATGATCAGCGAGGCATTCCAACCGGGGATTACATTGTACCCATAGAAATCGATGCTGGACAGCGCTACCGTTGGCCATAATTGATTATTAGATTGTGCCATCAGGGCAGGCATCCCGGCAGCATCCGTAGTAAATAAAGTGAAGATGGGCTCACGGTGATCGGGGGTTACACTGCAATAGGCATTTTCATCCGCACTCGGTGTTTGCCCGATTTTATACCCGTTTACATTATCATCACAATATCCCGACACATCATCCCAGCCATAACTCATTCCTTTTTCAATGATATTAACCTCATCATCTGTACGGTCCATTTGTTCGTTGCTGTAAAGCCGGTCTGTCCCCCCTACATTTCCCCATACAAGCCCCTGGGCATTCCGATGTCCATAGCTATAGACGTAATCCTGTGCAGTAATGGTGGAAGCATTAAAGAAGTGGTTATCATTGGGTACCCAGGCATCGAGTCCGGCATCCCCATCTGATTCGGAGTTGATACGAAGCACTTTACCCTCCATGACATTCACGGCAAGGGCATTGTTGGTACGTGTAGTATTTAAAAACTGTCCGGCACCCATATCT
>JANRLV010000158.1:0-45353 GCA_033762195.1 Chitinophagaceae bacterium
TGATATGGACCTGGGTGACCGCAAGCTGACGGAGGAAGACCTGAGTAAGCTGGAAAAGAAAATGGCCGAACTCGCCAGGCAGAATAATCCTTATGTCAGGAAGGAGGTTCCAAAGACAGAAGCCATTGGATATTTTACCGATAAGGCAGATCCTTATAAACTCGATCTTCTTTCCAACCTGGATGATGGGGCGATCACTTTTTATTCCCAGGGTCAGTTTACGGATCTGTGCCGGGGACCCCATATCCCACATACCGGTTTTATTAAAGCCATCAAGCTTACCAATATCGCCGGTGCCTATTGGAAAGGCGATGAAAAGAATAAACAATTGACCCGGTTATATGGTGTAACATTCCCTGCGCAGAAAGACCTGGATGAGCACCTGCGCCTGCTGGAAGAAGCACGCAAACGCGACCACCGCAAATTGGGCAAGGAGTTGGGGATCTATACCATGGATGATGATGTAGGCCCCGGATTGATCATGTGGATGCCCAATGGTACGGTCATTATCGAAGAATTGGAAAAATTAGCCAAAGAGACCGAATCAGAAGCCGGATACAAAAGGGTGGTAACACCACATATTGCCAAGGAGAGCATGTACCTCACCAGTGGGCACCTGCCTTACTATGCCGATAGTATGTACCCGCCCATGGAAATGGAAGGTGAGAAGTATTACCTCAAATCCATGAACTGTCCGCATCACCACAAGATTTTCGCGGCGGAACCCAAAAGTTACCGTGACCTACCTTATCGTATCGCCGAATACGGAACCGTATACCGGTATGAACAAAGCGGGGAGTTATTTGGCCTCATGCGTGTTCGGTGTCTGCACATGAATGACGCACATATCTATTGCACCAAGGAGCAGTTCTTTGATGAGTTCCGGGCAGTAAATGATATGTACCTTAAGTATTTCAAGATATTTGGCATTGATAAATATGTAATGCGGTTATCCCTGCACTCTCCGGAAAAGCTGGGGGTCAAGTATGTCAATGAGCCGGAATTGTGGAAGGAAACAGAAGCCCTGGTGCGGGATGTGCTGATCAAGTCCAATATCCCTTATGTGGAAGTACAGGACGAGGCGGCTTTCTACGGCCCCAAGATCGATGTCCAGATTTATAGCGTGATCGGTCGTGAATTCACCCTGGCCACCAACCAGGTCGATTTCTCTCAGGGCCGCAGCTTCAAACTCGAGTATACCACCCAGGATAATAACGCGGAAACCCCATTGATCATCCACCGGGCACCCCTCGGAACCCACGAAAGGTTTATTGGTTTTCTGCTTGAACACTATGCAGGTAAACTCCCCGTTTGGCTTTCGCCGCTCCAGGTCAGGATCCTGCCGATCAGCGACAAATTCCAGGACTATTGCAAAACTGTTTTTCAGCAACTAAAAAAAGCAGATATTCGTGTAGAGATCGACGACCGGAACGAGAAAATCGGGAAAAAGATCCGCGATACAGAAATGATGCGGGTACCTTATATGCTGGTGTTAGGAGAAAAAGAAGCCTCCGAAGGAAAAGTGAGCGTCAGGAAGCAAGGGCAGGAGGGGAAAGGCGATCTTGGTACCATGGACCTGGCCTCTTTCATCAACATGATCGGCGAAGAGATCCGGGAACGCAAAGGAGAATAAGTTTGTTTCGAATGCTCTTTCCCTTAAAAGAGCTGATTCATCAATAAAAAAAAGGTGACCCAAAAAGGGTAAGGGTCCAATTTTATGGCAGTATCAAAAGGTGGTTTCAAACCGGCTGGATCCGGTGGTTTCAACAGACCCAAACCGGGTGGTGGATTCAACAGGGGGCGTTTCATGCCTCGCAAAGAAGCTGAACACCGCATCAATCATTTTATCCGTGTACCGGAAGTTCGCCTAGTCGGCGATAACGTCGAAGTGGGCGTTTACTCCATTCAGGAAGCGATGAAAATCGCCCAGGATCAAGCCCTTGACCTGGTGGAAATTTCCCCCACAGCCGTTCCTCCCGTATGTAAAGTGATCGACTACAACAAATTCCTTTACGACAAAAAGAAGAAGGAAAAGGAAATGAAGGCAAAAAGCAAGACCTCCGAAGTGAAGGAGATCCGCTTTACGCCCAATACCGACGAACACGATTTCGAGTTCAAGTCCAAACACGCCGAAAAATTCCTCAAAGATGGCAACAAGGTAAAAGCCTATGTCCAGTTTAAAGGACGTGCCATCCAGTTCAAAGACCGGGGAGAGCTCCTTCTCCTCAAATTTGCTGAAAGGCTGGCCGAGGTTGGCGCCCTGGAGCATATGCCCCAGATGGAAGGCCGCCGGATGCACGCGATCTTTGTGCCAAAAGGGAAGAAGAAAGGCGACAAATAGGAAATAAGGAATAAAGAACAGAAAATAAGGAATAAGAAAGTGGGCTTTTAGTTTTATTAACATTGATTATCAATGATTTAATAAAAATATATCCTCACTTCCTTATTCCTTATTTTATGTTCCTTATTTCTTATTTTATTTCTTTTTTTCTCCTACCTTTGCGCTCCATTTCCTGAACAGGCCCGACAAGGGTCCCGGATGTCCGGGAACGCCTCAAAGGATTCATAATTAAAGCATTCTAAAATGCCTAAGGTAAAAACGAATTCCAGTGCCAAAAAGCGCTTTAAAGTGACAGGCACCGGGAAGATCACCCACCAGAAGTCGTTCAAACGACACATTCTCACCAAGAAATCTACTAAACGAAAAAGAGGCATGCGTATCGACGGTACGGTTCACAAGTCGAACCTCGATTTTGTGAAAAGACTGTTGAGGCTGAAGTAATAACTTTTAGCCTTTGGCTATTAGCTTTTAGCGATTAGCCCGAAAGGTCCAAACAGCATTCAGTAGAAAATCAAATCAAAAACGAATAGCTAATAGCGTAAAGCTAACAGCTACTAGAAGTAAAAAGTCAAAAAATTCGCATATGCCTCGTTCCGTTAACTCCGCTGCTTCAAAAGCACGCAGAAAAAAGATTCTCAAAAAAGCCAAAGGCTTTTATGGTAAAAGGAAGAATGTCTACACCGTTGCCAAAAACGTAGTAGAAAAAGGGATGACCTATAGCTATGTAGGTCGTAAACTCAAGAAAAGGTCTTACCGCCAACTCTGGATCGCCCGTATCAATGCGGCCGTACGTGAGGAAGGACTGACCTACTCCGAATTTATCAACAAACTGGCCAAAAATGGCATCGAGCTTGACCGCAAGGTGTTGGCTGACCTGGCCATGAACAACCCCGAGACCTTCAAGGCGCTCGTGGCTCAGGTAAAATAAGCTATTCAGCTTGACGAAGCTGATTTCCTATCCAGCCCGCAAAGCGGGCTGGATTTTTTGTTTTTGGCCCCAGTCGGGAAAATTTTCAGATGAAATTTCGGATAATTCACCAATCCGTTACATTTGTACCCGTTAAAACAATCACTTCCAATCTCAGCACCGGTAAATGAACAATACCTACCACGACCTCGTCCAGCAAACATTTGATTTCCCTCAGGATGGTTTTGAAGTAAAAGATGGGTATCTCGAATTCAATGGAGTCGACATCAAAGGTTTGATCGACAAGTACGGAACACCCCTCAAACTGTCCTATCTCCCCAAGATCGGGATGCAGATCAAGAAGGCCAAGCAGATGTTTGACAACGCGATGAAAAAGCACCGATATGAAGGGAAGTACTTCTATTGCTATTGCACCAAGAGCTCCCATTTCAGTTTTGTGGTGGAGGAAGCCCTCAAACATGATATCCATCTGGAGACCTCTTATGCTTATGATATTGAGATCATCAAAAAGCTGTACGAAAAAAAGAAGATCACCAAGGATATCCATATCATTTGCAACGGGTATAAACAAAAAGGGTACACCCGCCGTATTGCCCAACTACTTAATTCCGGGTTTTCCAATGTGATCCCCGTGCTGGATAATAAAGATGAATTAAAGGAATATGCCAAGTCGGTTCGCGTTCCTTTCAAATTAGGAATCCGTGTCGCCGCCGAGGAAGAACCCACTTTCCCATTCTATACCTCCCGGCTGGGGATCAGGGCCAAGGATATCCTGGAATTCTATGTGGACCGGATCGAAGGATATGAAAGCAAATTTCAACTCAAAATGCTTCATATCTTCCTGAATAAAGGCATCAAGGATGATATCTATTACTGGAGTGAGTTGAATAAGATCATCAACCTCTATTGCCAACTCAAAAAGATCTGCCCTGAATTGGATTCAATCAATATTGGCGGCGGTTTCCCTATCAAACATTCGCTGGGCTTTAATTACGACTATCAATTCATGATCAATGAGATCGTGCGTAATATCAAGGTGGCCTGTAAAAAAGCCAAAGTTCCCATGCCCAATATCTTTACCGAATTTGGTAGCTATACGGTGGGAGAGAGCATGGCGCATATTTACAGTGTCATTGGCGAAAAAGTGCAGAATGACCGGGAGAACTGGTACATGATCGATTCCTCCTTTATCACCACCTTACCAGATACCTGGGGGATCGGCGAGCGCTTTCTCCTGCTGCCTATCAATAAATGGGATTCAGAATACCAACGCGTGGTATTGGGTGGGATCACCTGCGACAGCCATGATTATTACGACTCCGAAGAACATATCAACGAAGTCTTCCTGCCCAAAGTCAACAATGGAGAACCGCTTTATCTTGGTTTCTTCCATACAGGCGCCTACCAGGACCAGATCAGTGGCTATGGAGGTATCAAACACTGTTTGATCCCTTCCCCCAAACATATCATTGTTGGACAGGATAAGAATGGAAAACTGGTGGACTGGGTCTATGCCAAGGAACAGACTGCCCAGAGCATGCTCAAGATCCTGGGCTACGTTTAGTCCGGTCTCAGCAAGCCACCGCCATCCCGATCACACCGAGGAGGATAACCGTTTGTATAATTTTTTCCATCTTCATGCGGGAGAGAATTATTTTTAAACCCGCAATCATTTTGCCGCTAAATCTTAATTCCCGTTAACATGAAACGCTTTTTGCTTTTCTTAACATCGTTCTTTCTGTTACAATCCCTCAGTATGGCCCAATCAAACCCGGCCACTGCCGAGGATTCGGTCATGGCCGTTGTCAACCAACTTTTCAAAGGAATGAAATCGGCCGATCCGGAAATGATCCGATCGACCTTTGGTGATAGCGCGATCCTGCAAACCATTGTGCGTGGCAGAGAAGGGGTAGATGTAAAAAATGAGAAGGTGGCCGATTTTATCAACTCGATTTCAAGCATTCCTCCAGGGGATGCCGATGAACGCATACGTTTTGAAACCATTCGCATCGATGGGCCTCTCGCCATCGTATGGACGCCCTATCAATTTTATTATAAAGGGCAGTTCAGCCATTGCGGGGTCAATAGCTTTCAACTTGTTCGAATAAAAGGGGTATGGAAGATCCAGTACCTGATCGATACAAGGAGGAAGCAGGGTTGTGAGTGAGCATCAGGCTCCGCCCTTCAACCGATACTTCTTATTTACTTTCGGACTGGTAAAATACCGGTTCAATTCCTCGGCC
The DNA here is from genome assembly GCA_033762195.1 of Chitinophagaceae bacterium. Lineage (GTDB taxonomy): Bacteria > Bacteroidota > Bacteroidia > Chitinophagales > Chitinophagaceae > SpSt-398. The sequence goes on from JANRLV010000158.1 coordinate 5,513, forward strand.
GACATATTATTGGTGAGTTCTACCGGTACATCAATAAGCTGGATCTGTATCTGTTTTAACTCTTCCTTGAGCTTGGCTGTTTTTTTGAGAATATCCGGATCCTTGTCACCCACCCGCATATTATCATTGACCATATATTCCAATCGTTTGATCGAGGTGCGGATCAGGGAAGCCTGGTTCTGCTCAACGATCTTGGTGGGTGCGGCGGCCTCCTTTACAGGAACCAGGGCAACACCAACGCTGGGAAGGACCTTACCAGTGTTCTTGGCCCCTTCGCTGTTCGATGTGTTCAGGATCGTACCTGCCAGAGCGGAGGTCCCGGAGGTCAGGTCAAAAGCTGTACGGGTAGACTTTGTCTTTTTTAACCGTTTATCCAACTGAAGAAAGGTAAACTTCAATTTTAACACATAGGTGCGGATATTATCGGCAAGCTGGTCAAATTCCTGATTCACCAATGGATAATTCAGGGCATTCCGAACGATAAGTTTGATGGTAGCTGTATCCTTTGCCTGGAACCGGGTTGCTCCGATAAAATTCAGATAGAGGATGCGTTGTTTGCTTTCATCATTGTCCCGGACAAAATCATAACCTGGTGTCCAGGTGAATTCATCGTTGCATTTTTCAACCAGGGAGAATCCGGAGATCGTTTCAGAACTGGTAAAAAGAATATTATCGATAGGGAAGGAACCTGCCTCACAAAGGACCCGGAAATTCAAGAGCTCACCCTCATCGATCGAAAGGGTGCTGCTTACGGTAGGTTTGACCCGGGAGGGAATGATCTCTGTATTATAAAAGACCAGCGTGATCGAGGTGTCGACAAACTCGTGTTGATTGTGCAGGTTCTGAACGCCCAGGTTGACCTTGTATTCGACATCATATTTTAGTTTGCCGGAAAGGAAAAATGACTTTTCCGCCTTAAAGGTCATCAAGCCATTATCCTTATTGATCTTCAGACCCAGCGGTGAATTTTTCAGGTACCAGTAATAATCGCGGGGGTCCTTATTGATTTGAAATCCATAATTCAGGGTCGAGTCAACGTGGAGGGTGAAAAAGGGATTCAGGTTAACAATCCGAAGCAGAGTGTCCGTATTCTCCGGAACTGCCACAACAGGAATGGTATCCTTATGGGCAATAACCTGGGTCAAAGCCTTTTCTGAAAGGAAAAACAAACACCAGATCAGGGCTGCCTTTTTCATCCTTGAATTGTTTTGTTGGGGTTAATTGGATGCAAAATAACTATAAATAAAGGATTATGTAACCATAAAGAATGGAGCAGGGTAGGCATAAAAAAACCCATCCCGAAGAATCGGGACGGGGTGTAAACCAAAACCAACTGCTTATGAGAAACTCTTAATGCTTTATAACAATTAGATGCTTTATTAGTTGATAACAATCGCTTTGCTTGTTTCTTTGACTTCTTTTTTCTTCGGAAGGTTTAATGCCAGTATACCATTGACGTAGGAAGCCTGGATACCGGTTGCGTCGATTTGCTCATCAATTGTGAAAGAACGCTTAAAATTCCGGAAGGTATATTCCCGGCGCAACAGTTTTTCCTCCCTGTTTTCCTGGGTCTTTTCCACCGAAATAGTCAGGAGGTTTCCCTCCAGGTTGACTTTAAAGTCTGCCTTTTCAAAACCAGGTGCCACTACTTCTAATTGGTAGGCATCTGCTGTTTCGCGGACATTCACCGGAACCGCCAACCGGCTGGTAGTTTCATTGAAAAATACCGGCAGGTCCTGGAAAATGCTGTCAATGAGGCTGGGTCTGTTATTAAATCTTACGTGTGTCATAACTTTTTAGTTTTGGTATTGTATCGTCAAAGCTTGTACCATGCCGTATTTTATGTTTTTCTTGTGACGAAATGGAAGGAATCGAAGGCGTGAAGCGACAGAATTTCCGAAATGCGGAAATATTTCTGCCATAATTACTTATAACTATTTGCAGGTGGGTACGTTATTCAAATAATCAATAATTTTGCATTTTAAAATTATATCTAAACTATATGTATCCTGAAGAGATTGTAATACCCATGAAGGAAGAGTTGACTGAAAACGGCTTTTCCGAATTATTGACTCCCGGTGAAGTGGATGCTCAACTGGCACAGAAAGGCACCACACTGGTGATGATCAATTCTGTTTGTGGATGTTCGGCCGGCACTGCCCGTCCGGGTGTTTTGATGGCGGTGATCAATGGCTCTAAAAAACCAGACCATCTGACCACCACCTTTGCCGGATTTGATGTGGATGCGGTAAAAAAACTGAGGGAACACTTGTTGCCTTATCCGCCTTCTTCTCCATCCATTGCCCTTTTTAAGGATGGCCAGTTGGTACATTTTATTGAAAGACACCAGATCGAAGGACGACCGGCCCAGGTGATCGCAAGTAATCTGATGGCGGCATTTGAGGAATATTGCTAAAATGATGCTTTTGGCTGTTAGCAATTAGCTGTTAGCTATTAGTAACTTACTATCCACATTTTTTTATTTATCAGAAACGAACGAAAAAGCGAATGGCTAATAGCTAACAGCTTTTAAGGAAATCCCCTATCTTTCCCCCATGTATCCAAACCTTTATTATGTCTTCAAGGATCTGTTTGGGATGGAAGTTCCTTTCCTACGGTATGTGAACAGTTTTGGGTTCTTTGTAGCCCTGGCATTTATTCTGGCCGCCGTCGTATTAACGATCGAATTAAAGCGAAAGAGTAAACTGTTACAACCAACAGAGGTAGAAGTGATGGTGGGTAAACCTGCCACGACTTCAGAGATCCTGGTGAATTTTCTGCTGGGTTTTTTATTGGGGTATAAAATTTTGGGATTATTCCTGATGAGTTCATCGGCAACCGATGATCCGCAGGCATTCATATTTTCTACAATTGGTAACTGGCCGGCCGGTATCATCCTGGGTCTCTTTTTTGCCGGCCTGAAATGGTGGGAGAAAAATCGTCAAAAACTTCCCAAGCCGGAAAAAAGAAAATTGCGGATTTGGCCACATGACCGGGTAGGAGAGATTACCATTATTGCGCTGGTCTTTGGGTTGCTGGGGGCCAAACTATTTGACATTTTTGAGAACTGGTCGGATTTTCTCAAACATCCCAGTGATTATTTGTTGTCTCCGGCCGGGCTGACCTTTTATGGGGGCCTGATCTGCGCCACCCTGGCCATCTGGTGGTATGCCCGCAAAAACCAGATCGGTATGCGCCATCTGGCTGATGCGGCGGCTCCCGCCCTGATGATGGCCTATGCCGTCGGAAGGATCGGTTGCCAGGTTGCAGGCGATGGAGACTGGGGGATATATAATTCAGCCTATGCCACCGACTCCACCGGGGTGGTAACCCGGGCTATGCCGGGTCAGTTTGACGCCACATTAAAGGAAAATGCAACCTATTACCTCAATCATTTTGATGTGGATTCCCTATCGGAAGTGCCACATAAAGGCTTTGTAAAACCCGATTGGATGAGTTTTCTGCCCGATTGGGTGATTGCTTACGATTATCCTCACAACGTAAATGAAGAGGGGATGCGGCTGGCCGGTTGTACGGACGAAAAGTTCTGTAATCACCTGCCTATACCCGTTTATCCAACCCCCTTTTATGAGACCATTGTTTGCCTCCTGCTTTTTGGAGGACTCTGGGCCTTTCGGAAACGGATGAAAATGCCCGGGCAAATGTTCTCTGTTTACCTGATCCTGAACGGGTTGGAGCGTTTTCTTATCGAAAAAATCCGGGTCAACAACAAGCTCGATTGGGGTAGTATCAAGCCTACCCAGGCCGAAATTATCTCTGCCAGTCTGGTTTTATTGGGTGTTAGCCTCTTCCTCTATCTGCGAAACAAGGACAAAAAGGAAAAGATGTCCACCGACTGACGCTGTAAACCAAAGATTTTTCCACAACCGTTATGAGAAACGGGAATTGAAGTGTATTTTTGCAGACAGTCCACGACGGTATTAACTTATCCTTTTCATCTTCCTTGAACAAACCAGTACAATTAATCGTTTATCAAGTAATTAATCAGTATGAGGCAGCTTAAAATCGCTACCCAGATCACGAACAGGGATTCACAGGCCGTAGAAAAGTATTTGCAGGAGATTTCGAAGATCCCTATGATCACGCCCGAGGAAGAGACAACTTTGGCCCAACGGATCAAAATGGGCGACCAGAAAGCCCTGGATAAATTGGTTCAAGCTAACCTTCGTTTCGTGGTTTCGGTGGCAAAACAGTATCAACATCAGGGTCTTTCCCTGAGCGACCTGATCAATGAGGGTAACCTCGGTTTGATCAAGGCTGCCCAGCGTTTTGACGAGACCAAAGGATTTAAGTTCATTTCTTATGCCGTATGGTGGATTCGTCAATCTATCCTTCAGGCTCTGGCCGAGCAGGGGAGATTGGTCCGTTTGCCCCAAAACAAGATCGGTACCTACAACAAAGCAAACAAAGCCTATATGGCTTTTGAGCAGGAGTTCGAGCGGGAACCCAGTACCGAAGAATTGGCAGACATCCTGGAAATGAGCGAAACAGAGATCAACAATATTTTCCAAAGCAATACCCGTCACACCTCCCTGGATGCCCCCGTGCACGAGGCAGAAGATGTGGCCATGGGTGACCTGCTGGAAGGAAGTGACGATACGGATGAGGATGTAATGAAGGACTCCCTGCGGAACGAGATCCGCCGGATCCTCAAATCCCTCAGCCCCCGGGAAGCAGAGATTGTAAACGCCTATTTTGGCCTTGATGGCGAAAATGGGGTTACCATCGAACAGATCGGACAGAAATACGACCTGACCAAGGAGCGTATCCGCCAGATTAAAGAAAGAGCGATCAAGCGGCTCCAAAAAGCCCGCTACAGCAACGCGCTCAAAGCCTACCTGGGATAAAAAACTGCGTTCAATCCCCGCAAATGCGTGGGATCAACGATAAGCAAATTGATGGGTTAAAGCAGTTCCGTTTTCGGAGCTGCTTTTTTTTAGATTATCTTTAATATTGAAATTGGCAATTGCCAAACCCCATATCCCACGAAAATGAGAATGAAATTCTTCTTCTGGATTCCTGTTACCCTCTTCCTGCTATCCTGTGAAAAGGGGGTCTCCATTGATCTCGATGATGCTTCGGGAAAATTGGTGGTGGATGCAACAATTGAAAATGACCGGGCGCCGGTGGTCATCCTCTCCAAAAGCCTGGGTTATTTCTCCCAGATAGACGCCTCCATACTTTCCAATAGTTTTGTGCGGGATGCAGTTGTTGCCGTTTCCAATGGCACACTTACCCATACGCTTAAAGAATACAGCCTCGATCTCGGAAATGGCAATACCCTTTATTATTATTCCATTGATTCGGGTAACCTGGCAACGGCCTTTCTCGGTGAGTTGGAAAAAGATTATACCCTGCTTATTACCTGGGAGGGCCGCCAATACCGTTCGCAAACCCGGATACCAGCCACCACCCGGCAGATAGACTCACTATTTTGGCGACCCGCACCTGCCGGAAACGAACCCGATCAGGTATCCCTGGTCGTGAGGGCCCGCGACCGTGCCGGACTGGGAGATTATATCCGCTATTTTACCAAAAGAAACAGTGAACCCTTTTACCCTGGCATCACTTCCGTTTTTGATGACCAGGTTATTGATGGGGCCTCGTATGAGATTGAAGTGGAAAGAGGGGCAAACCGAAATGAAGAGATCGAAGATGGGTATAATTTCTTTCGCAGAGGCGACACTATCACCCTGAAACTCTGCAATATTGATAAGGCCACCTATGATTTTTGGCGAACCATGGAGTTTAGTTATGCCTCTATTGGAAACCCCTTTTCCACCCCCACACGCATCCTTGGAAATATTGACAATGGTGCCCTGGGATATTTTGGAGGGTATGCCTGTCAATACAGAAAACTGGTCATACCCCGGTAACCAACATTGGATTAACACCGTGTCATCCGTCACAGGTTTGTTGACGGAATCAACCTAATTTTGTCCACCTTAATGAATGAATAGCATGGATAATAATCAAACAGAACATGTGCATTGCCTGATCATCGGTTCGGGACCTGCAGGTTATACGGCCGCCATCTACGCCGCGAGGGCCAATATGAAACCAGTGCTTTACCAGGGGATACAACCCGGAGGACAGTTAACCATTACTACCGAAGTGGAAAATTACCCCGGTTACGCCGATGGGGTTCAGGGCCCGGAAATGATGATCGATTTTGAAAAACAAGCGAACCGAATGGGTGCCGATATCCGGTATGGTCTGGCTACCAAAGTGGATTTCTCCTCCATGCCCTATAAAGTATGGATCGATGAGGAGAAACTGATCGAAGCCGATGCAGTCATTATCGCTACTGGGGCATCTGCCAAATGGCTGGGACTTGAAAGCGAACAACGACTGAATGGGTTTGGTGTAAGTGCCTGTGCCGTTTGTGACGGCTTTTTCTTCCGCGGAAAGGAAGTTGCCATTGTAGGGGCAGGGGATACTGCCGCTGAAGAAGCCCTCTACCTGAGTAAACTTTGCACCACCGTGCACATGATCGTTCGCCGCGATGAAATGCGGGCCAGCAAAGTGATGCAGGACCGGGTAAAAAATACGCCAAATATCAAGATCTACTGGAATTCCGAAACAGACGAAGTTATTGGCGAAAAGACAGTATCAGCCGTACGGATCAAAAACAACAAGACCGGAGAGAAAACGGAAGTACCCGTCAACGGGTTCTTTGTGGCGATCGGCCACCAGCCCAATTCGGCTATTTTTAAAGAGTGGATCGATATGGATGAAGCGGGATATATCAAAACAATTCCAGGTACCTCCAAGACCAATGTAGAAGGGGTATTCGCTGCCGGAGATGTACAGGATAAGATCTATCGGCAAGCCGTGACCGCTGCCGGAAGTGGCTGTATGGCGGCTCTGGATGCGGAACGTTATTTGAGCGCGAAAGGACTTTAACTACCTTTGTCATTCAGGTTACCTGATAATAGATATCCTATGCGTCACCCGGCGAATGGTCGCCCTGACGGTTAAATCAAAACAAACCCAATGTCCACACAACGTTTTACCATAGAACTGAACTTTGAGTACGAGGCTTTTCATGGACTCTACCCCAATGAAAGGAAAAACGGGAATATATTTAGTGTGGATATACTGCTTTGGATGGATGCTCCACAAGGGAAATTCATAACCGATATTCATCAGACCGTTGATTATGTAGAGGTATATGGGGTGGTAAAGGCCATTATGGACCAACCCGAGGATCTCCTGGAAACGGTTAGTGCCCGCATCGTTTCAGCACTGAACCTGAAATACAAGCAGTTAAATGAGATAAAAGTGAAACTCACCAAGGTAACACCTCCTATTGAAGGGTATTTTGGCACTGTTTCTGTAACTTGTCACGAGACCTTTTGAGTATGGCCAAATCACTCGCAATCATCTTCTTAGTCCTATGCTCCCTGATCTGTAAGGCGCAGGATGCAGCCACCCTTATCAAGGAGGCCGACCAATTGGAGGCGTCCCTGAAGGAGGCACAGGCCTATGAAAAGTTCAAACAGGTACTCAAACTTGATCACCGGAACTACTATGCATTATGGAAATGCAGCGAATTGTGTAGTCGAATCGGGCGTAGACAGGCGACCAAAGAAAAACAACTGGATTATTATAAGGCGGGAAGGATATTCGCTGAAACTGCCATCAAAGTTGATCCCAATAAGGCAGATGGCTATTATGCGTTATCCGTGGCCATGGGTCGGTTTGCTATGACCGAAAGTGGAAATGAAAAAGTAAAAGCCGTCAAAGCCATCAAAGACAATGCTGATAAAGCCGTTAAGCTAAACCCCAATCATGGACGTGCCTGGCATGTGGTGGGGAAATGGCATTATGAGGTGAGCAACCTCAACGCGGTGGAAAAGGCAGCGCTTAAGATATTCTATGGAGGTCTTCCCAAATCATCCCTCAATGATGCCATTGCGGCCTATGAAAAGGCCATGAAACTGGAACCCAATTTTGCCTTGAATAATCTTGAAATGGCCAAAGCCTATCACCGCAACAAACAAAACGATAAGGCCATTGCCCTGCTCAAAGCACTCCCCTCCATCCCAGATAAGACTGAAGATGACAAAGGAATCAAGGAAGAAGGGAAGAAGCTTTTGGAGAAATGGAGTAAATAATTGCTTCCGGGCTGGGTTAACTGGGAATTCCCAGAAGAATGGCGTCCTCGCTTAGTGCTTCGATATCGTACATCCGCCATCCATCCATCGCTAACCCATCACCCGGTTGCAATAATCGGCCCTCCAATTCAAAAGCCCCTTGTATTACCTGAAAATACATGCCCATTTCATTGGCCGCTGGTTCAAATTGCACATCCATTCTTCCTCCCATTTTCCCAATATGAATCGAGGAGAAAGATCCAGTATTTACCGGAATAGTAAGGATACCCTGGCGATTGTCCTCCAGTAATAACTTACCCATCTGTGGTTCATTGATATTATCCGTCTTTGGCCCCGATCTGCCGATGAGTAGGAAGTTGATCAGTTCAGGATGTGGGTTCCTGAATTCAAGTTCTTGTCTCCCTCCGGCCGCTAAGGCCCACCATTCACCGGCATCTACCCATTGCAAACGCAAATGATCGGAAAAACTTTCTACACCACCAACAATGGGTAGGACTAAGATCGATTCGTCTGGAAGCGGTGTAAACACCAGGCTGGATCCAGGTGCCAGGGTATGTTCTTCTACCCGCACAATTTTTCCGACAGGATCTTTGGTGTATACGGAATGGTAGGCCCGGTGATAACGGTTTTCAAAATGCCCTCTGCGTTCAGACAGAAATATCCGGGCCTTTGTGGTTTTAATCATGGAATCTTATTTGAGGATAGAATAGATATTTAATCCCGGTTGTAAAGCAACCAGGTGGGTCATTGATTCCTGTTCTCCTTCGTGCAGTCCAATCAATACATGCGCTCCAATTGTATCCAGCCATTTTACTGGTTCACTATAAAAATCCACAGCCACTTGATGCTCCTGGATATTCTGTATATGGGACTGAAGAATCTCAAACCTGAATTGAGAAAAAGGCAGTAAGGTATTGCCTACCGTATTCCTGATGTCCGGTATGATGCCATTGAGTTGCTGCAGGTATCCACGTGCGGCTGCACTTACCAGGAAATGCAGTTTTTCCGCTTTTGGTTCCTGTCTGAGTAATTCGGTGAACATGGGGTATTTCCCAACGGGATCAAAATTCTGTACCTGTAGTTTGTATTCCTTATAAGTGCCTTCCCACAGCCACTTATCCCAGGATGAAACGGACTGTGCATTGATCCGCTTCCGGTACTGTAACCGAATGGTTCTGGTATTTTCCGTTAGGTTTATCATGCACTAACGGCGATGGAGTGAGTTAATACATATCCTTCACTGAGGCTTCCTGTTACCGTAGAAAGTTCCACACCGGCCGTATCATCACTAAAAATATTATCACTGGCATTGTAGGTATATCCTGTCATTCCCTTTGAATAGCCATAAGAAGTGCCGGCATTGCTGTTAATGGTTACCACAGCGCTGTTGCTACCTTCGGGGAAGGCGATCTGGGTAACCAATAAGGAAGCGCCTGAGGCATTGTAAATATGTACATGGATATGGGTGGCCCTTCCCTGGTACCAACCCGGAAAGATGGAAGTATAGGTGACCAATCCATTGGCATCTGTCACCTGACGTCCCCGTAGAAAGTGAACCCCAGTGTAGTTTACCGATTGCATCGATGTTCCGCCATATTCAGAATAATAACCATCCTTATCGCAGTGCCAGATATCCACCAGGGCACCTGCTAAAGCTGCACAGTTATTGTTTTTGTTAAGGATATTGATCTTGATGGTCAAAGCGACCCCGGTACGATCATCCCGGATATCACTTCGTTCAAGCGAGGAAGGTGTTTTGGTAGGAAAAGGGCCTTCTGTTTCTGTTGGCGAAATGGTGCAAGTGCCACCACTCCCGTTTCCACTTCCGTAGGTAGAACCTGAATCTGCATCATCAAGATCTTTTTTACAACTGGCAAGGGGGGCGACAAAGGCTACACCCAGGGCTGCAATGCCATGGCGGAGGAAATGTTTTCGTTGCATATTTGATTGGTTTATTTGAAGGAAGGAGTTTACAGGGGAATCTTTGGACATTTCCAGGAAGGCCTTTTTCCAAAGCGGTAAACAAGCCCGATTGATTGTGAATGATAATGATCTGCCTTCTGTGGATTGGCCGATTGGCTAAAACCATCGAGATAATCAGTATAGGTCAACCGGTAATTTGATTCGAATTGAAAGGAAAACCGGTCGTTAAAATGGTATTTAATACCTGCACCTAAGGGAATGACTGGTATCATGCCGGGTAATTTTCGCGCGGCATCCACTTCCAATCCGGCAGCGATCTCCGGTTCACTCTCAAAGTATGAAGAGTTGAAGCCGCTCCAGTCCCGGTTGATCCGCAGAAAAGAAACACCCACCCCTGCAAAAACATAAGGCGAGAAGCGGATAAGCGAACGGGTAAAATTTTGCGCGGTCGGATCCCATACGGCCTGTGCGGAAAACTCCAACAGCGGCGTCTGGAATGTAAAGTTTCGTTGTTGTCGCCAGTCAGGCGTTTTATACAGTCCGTCATCACCGCTAAGGCGGCCAACGGCCAGGTTAACGCGGGCAGATAGGGAAGGCGTCAATAATCGGCTACCCATTACTGTAAATCCAGTATTCATAGACCGGGCAGAACCCTGGGCGGCAGGGGTCAGGTCACCCTGGTACAAAAATGTACCAGCAGAAAGACCAATCTCATAACGGGAATAGGGGCTTTGCGCTTCCATAGCGGTGGGTTTTGTCTCCAGTAATATGAGGATGAAGAGGCCTCGTTTCAGAATTGTACGCATGGTGTGGGGTTTTTCAATAATCTCGGTACTGTCCAGAGTATGCGTAAAAATCAATTCATGCAGGCCATTTTATTTTTATAAGAGAATATTGTAAACGTTCAATTAAAATATTGTTAATCAAAAGGGGTCCCTGTGGACACAGGGACCGTTCTAATACAACTGCTGAAATCTAAGGTCTGTGTGCTCTTGTTTGCTTCTGACTGCAATTAAAGGTGTAGGAAGGGGAAAGAGGGGCAAGGTTTAGTTAAGAAGAAAAAAGAATAGACAAAGAGGATTTTTTTATCGACAAGTTAAGAATCGGGAATCCAATTATGATTTTACCAGGGCTTGAACAGCCTCCAGGTAACTATCCCCAATGGGTAATTCCAACTGTTGGGGAAGCCTGATCTTTCGGTTGGAAATGGAAAGGATCTGATTGACTGAGACGATATAACTCCGATGGATACGTATAAACTTGTTCTCCGGCAGTTTTTCTGCCAGGGCTTTGATCGTCATCAGGGTCATCACAGGTTTGTCATTTAGCCGGTGGATACGGAGGTAATCTTTTAAAGCTTCGATGTAGATGATCTCGCCAAATGGGATGCGGACCAGTTTATATTCCGATCGAACAAACAGGGATTCCTGTGCGCTTTCCTGCGGCGCCTTACGTACGGCCTGGAACTCGATGGCTTTACGCACGGCTTTTTCAAATCGTTCAAAATCCACTGGTTTTAACAGGTAGTCTATGGCATCCAGTTCAAATCCTTCAAAGGCAAATTTTCGATAAGCCGTAACAAAGATGGTCATCGGTTTTTTTTCCAGGGCCCTGACCAGGTCAATGCCGGTGATATCGGGCATATTGATGTCAATAAACAAAAGGTCAACCTCATTTTTCTTCAAAAACTCCGCGCCTTCCACCGCATCATCAAACTGACCGATCAATTTCAGGGCAGGTATTTTGCCAATATATTGCTTGAGCAGGGTAAGGCCCAGCGGTTCATCATCGATCGTTATGCAAGTGAGTGTTGTCAAAGGTCCTTATAATTGGATGGATAAATAAAGGGAGTATTGTGTATTTGTTTCAAGGATATTCAATTGATGCCGGTCTGGATATAAATGCCTGAGACGTTCAGTAGTATTCTTGATTCCTATTCCCTCCCGCTCGGGTGGGTCTGAAGATTGAAACTTACGGTTTTCTGTAAACAGATCCAACTGTCTTCCCTGAATCCTGATCTTTACATTCAGACTGGATGGTTCATGAGAACTGATCCCATATTTGAAAACATTTTCAATAAAGGGGAGCAAAAGAAGCGGGGCCATCGTCAGAGAACCCGGATCGCCTTCTATATCAAAAATAAGAGTGGTCTTATTTCCCAGCCGAAGTTCCTGCAGACTGATATAATCGCGGATGCACCCGAGTTCCTGCTCAAGTCCCACGAGTTCCTGCCGGACCTCATCGGTATGATACCGCATGATGTTGGATAACCGCATGATGGCATCCGGTGTATTGGGACTTTGGGAAACAGCAAGACTGTAGATATTATTCAAGGTATTAAAAAGGAAGTGTGGGTGGATCTGGGCTTTGAGTGACGAAAGTTCAGCCCTTATCCTTTCGGATTCTGATTTTTCGGCTTCAAGTCTGGCCTGCTTGATCCGTTCGATCTGCATCAAGGCCACACCTACCAGAATAATAACTAAATAAAGAAAGACACTAAATATATCAAATTTGTTTTCCTGAGGTTTTGGAAAACTTTTTACTCTTTCAGGTAATTCAGGAAAGCCTTCACCCATGGGCTCCATTTGAATCATGGGAGGCATTACCGGCTGCAACAATTGGTCAAACGGCTTATAAAAAATGATCCCGATGAGCATGATGAGAATAATGACCCCATACAGTAAATAGTCTTGCTTAAAAAGTAATCTTGGAACAAGGAAGTAGGTATGAAAGTAAAATATGAAGAGAAATATCCCAATAAAGATCCAGTAGTGCTTTTGACTAAAAAAGGTACCCCAATCAGTAGGGAAACCTAAACCCGACAGGAAAACCAGCGGTAAGCCCAGAAATAACAGGAGCAATGCCGTATGCAGGGCAATGGATATTTTGGAGGGGCCCGTCATATCATCAAATTACAGCTTTTTTGATTTCCACTTGCCGCTGCGAATATAAAAGAATGACAGCGTGAACAAACTGGTCCAGTACAGCCATTCACTCATCCAACCGACGGCAAGGGAAAACTGGTAGACTTCCATCACCAGGTAAACATAGGTGCAATAAAGAACGATTGCCACGAATTCAATCAGAAAGGTAATTCTTGAATTGCCGGTGGCTGTTACAGCATTGAGCCATACCGTACCGATAGACATAAGGAGCATGGCTGCTGAAACTACCCGGATGACAGGGATCGATTCTGTGGCAAAGAGGGTATCCTGCCCAAAAATATTGATGAAGGTGATCGGGAAAATATTAAGCAGCACAAAAACAAACAGGGCAAATCCGGTACTGAGATGAATGATCCGGTTGATCAGACCAATTACCTGGTCTTTTTTACCCTGCCCAATGATATTACTTACCATGGCATTGCTGGTAGCGGCAAAGGCCCAGGACACAACCCCAAACAATCCAAAGAGGTTGCGCATGGTGTTCGAAATACCCAGATCCATTTGATTTGTATTTCGTTCGATCAGGAGATAGAAGAACCACCAGCTCATGATGCTGATGGCATGTTGAAAAATGAGTGGGGCAGACATCGAAAGCACCTGCTTCAGACGCACCGGATCCATCCCAAATTGTTTAAACAACCCAAACCGTTGACTGATTCCTTTCTTGCGGATCACCAGGTAGATCACAAACATGCCGGTGAATTCTGCGATCACTGAGGCCACAGCCGCTCCGTTGAAACCCAGTTCAGGGAATCCCCATTTACCAAAGATCAGCAAATAATCCAGCAGGATATTGGTCACTGTCTCCGCAAGTGTGCCAATGATCAGGTATTTACTTTGATTGGTCCCCACCAATAAGGCATTGCGCAATTGGTAGATATACAAAAAGGGGAGGCCCCAGATACGGATCCGTAAAAAATGGGTATAGTCCGCTACCGTTGCCTGGTCACGGATGACCGATCTTAACACCAGGGGGGTAATGAACCAGGTAAGCAAAATACCGATTGCGGCAATGCCCATGGCCACCAATATACCCTGGTGAAAAATGCGGCCGATCTCTTCCGGCCGGTTTTCCCCGGCTCTTCTGGCGATCAGGGCTTGAAGGCCATTATTCAGTCCATATCCGATGGCGGCAAAAATTAGATAATAAACTCCCGTGATGGCCGCCAAAGCCAGGGAAGAGGAACTATGATGACCTAAGAAAATATTATTGGTGATGAAATTCAATTGGGGTACCAGCATGGCCAGACTGATCGGCAAAGCGATACGAATGATCTGCCGATAACTGATCTCTACTTGCAGGGATGGAGGTGCTGCACTCATGGAATGGCGCAAGCTACGAAAAAGGGCTTGGCGGAGAAACAAATATTAAGGTGGAAGCCTCTATCTTTGTCGCGATTCAACGAAACGGCTTGAAATTGACATTTGACATAGGAAGTATGGAGGGGTATGAAGCCCCGGGTTCGGTATTGCTGGCAGAGTTCAGTCCGGAGGGGATTGGGCTTGGTTTACTGGAAAGCCGGTCAAGAACCATGTATCGGTACACCTATGCCACAGGGGACAACCATGACGGCGCTCTGATTCCCGGAATATTGAAAGCCTTTCCGGAATACGAAGGTCCATTTACCCAGGTGGCTATTTCATATCGTTACCCATCCTGTGTCCTGGTTCCTTCTTCGCTTTACCGATTTCAGGAGGAAGGACTTCTTCTTCAATCTGCCGGAGCCGATATACCGGGTCAGGTTTTACGTTCCGATCACCTGCCTTCACATTCCTTGCAAGCCGTATACGGGCTGCCCAAGTCACTTAATATTGCTGTCACGCGACAATATTTAAGACACCAATACTGGCATCAGTTTGCTGTATTGCTGAAGAATGGAGTGCCAGCTTCGGGTTCTTTTCTGAATGTGGATATTCGGCCAGGCGATTTTTCGGTTTCGCTTTTTCGTAACGGGCAACCAGAGTTGTTATCTATATATCCTTACGCCTCCCCGGCAGATGTTTTGTACCGGCTGGTTCAACTTGCAGACTGTTTTGGCTTGTCACGTGATACATTACCGGTGGAAGTAAGTGGGTTTGTAGATGAGGGATCCTCCCTCTTTCATGAAATGCGGTTGTATTTTGCCCAGATCACCTTTCCCGAAAAGTTGGAACCGTTGCGTTTGGCGCATGCCTTTGAAGATCATCCGGCCCATTATTTTTCATCTTTTTCAAAATTGGCGGCATGCGTATCATATCCGGAACATTAGGGGGAAGGCGTATTCAGCCCCCTGCCAATATGCCCCATACGCGTCCTACAACGGACATTGCGCGCGAAGGTCTTTTCAACATCCTTCAAAACAATATCGAACTGGATGGCATTCGTACTCTCGACTTATTTGGCGGTACCGGATGCATCAGCTATGAATTGGCCAGCCGGGGTGCTTCCTCCTTGACCGTGGTGGAAAAGGACCCCAAAATGTTTGCCTTTATTCAGAAAACAGCAGCAGAACTTAAGTTGCCTAACCTGAAAGTGGTTCGAATGGATGTATTTAAGTTCATGGATCAATGTGCAGACCGGTTTGATCTGATATTTGCCGGCCCTCCCTATGCCCTTGGTGAAATAGACCTGTTGCCTGACAGGGTTTTTGAAAAGAAATTACTGCAACCCAAAGGCTGGTTCATTCTGGAACATACACCCAGAAACAGCTATAAAGACCACCCGGGGTTCAAAGCCGAGCGAAACTATGGAACAACCCTTTTTTCGATATTTATCGAGGACAGGGATTAGGCATTTGCTTCGTATCTTTGGGCACCGAAAAACAGCTTGCCCTGAATCCCCATTTTTTCATAACCGGAACCGGAACCGGCATCGGTAAAACGGTGGCGGCCGCCCTGGTGGCAGAGGCCATCGGAGCCGATTATTGGAAACCAATCCAGGCAGGATTTGAAGAGGGAACGGATTCCGAATGGGTCAGGTCGGTATTGACCAATGGACCAGACAGGGTTCACCCCGAGATCTATAAACTGGGTATTCCGGCCTCCCCCCATATTTCTGCGCGAAAAGAGGGAATTCAAATTTCTCTGGACAAGATCCGTGAGGCCTACTATACCCGGATGGATTCTCAGAAACCCCTGGTGATCGAAGGGGCAGGAGGATTAATGGTGCCCCTGAATGAAAAGCAGTTCGTGGCCGATCTGATCAGGGAATTGGGATGCCGGGTCATTCTGGTCAGCCGCAATTATCTTGGAAGCATTAACCATTCCCTGCTTACCGCTCATGTTTGCCGGGAAAAAGGTTTGCCTGTGGCCGGCTGGATTTTCAACGACCGGTTCATGGATTATGAACCCGAGATCGTTGAGTGGACAGGAATCCCATCCCTGGGGTCTATCCCTCCACTCAAAAACAATAACGCTGAAACGATACACCAAATAGCCAACGGTTGGAAAGAGGAATTAATGACAAAACTGAAACAATGATCAAATCTGAAGCCAGGAAATTATTCCGCCAGCAAAGACTCGAATTATCCCGAAAGGATAAGAGCCGTTTTGACGACCTGCTCCTTATTGAGTTCCAGCGTGCCAGTCTCCCCTTTATCAATTGCCTCTTGTCCTATTGGCCCATCGAAGAGTACAACGAACCCAATACCCATCTCTTTACGGATTATATTGAGTTCATGAACCCCAAACTACAGATTTGCTATCCCCGCACCATTCCAGGTACTTCTGAAATGCACGCGATCCTGACTGCAGAAGGGGCCAGTTTTATGCGCAACGATTACAATATTCCCGAACCACGGGAAGGTGAGCGGATCGATCCCGCCCTGCTGGATATGGTATTTGTCCCTTTGCTTGTTTTTGATAAGCAAGGATACCGGGCCGGGTATGGGAAAGGATTTTATGACCGGTTCTTATCAAATTGCCGACCGGATTGTGTCAAGATCGGATTTTCCTATTTCGACCCGGTTGATAGCCTGGAGGATACCGACTCTTTTGATATCCCACTAAACCTGTGCGTAACACCCCATAAGACCTATGTTTTCTAATGTATTTCTGAAATCATTTCGGGTCTTTTTATTACCGTTTGCCCTGATCTATTGGGGCGTGATCGGGGTAAGAAACTGGCTCTTTGAGAAGGAAATATTGAATTCTACCAGCTTTGGATTGCCCATCATTTGCATTGGCAACCTGTCTGTGGGCGGCACCGGTAAGTCACCCATGGTGGAATTCCTGGTGCGGTTTTTAAAGGACCAACACAAACCGGCCATTCTTAGCCGAGGTTATAAGCGCAGAACAGAAGGATATGTGCTGGCTGCACCGGAACATACGGCCCTGGATATAGGAGATGAGCCCCGTCAATTCTATCAGAAATTTCCAGGCGTACCTGTTGCCGTAGGGGAGAAACGGCTGGAAGCCATTCCGCAACTCCTGCATGACCACCCGGAAACCAATTGCATCATCCTGGATGACGCTTTTCAACACCGTTCCGTCAAGGCCGGGTTAAATATCTTACTGACCGATTACAACAATCTATTCACCCGTGATTTTTATTTACCAACGGGAGATCTGCGCGACCTGCGTTCGGGCTATAAAAGGGCGGAAGTGATCGTGGTAACAAAATGCAATCCCAAGATAGAGGTGACCGAAAAGGAATCGATCATCCGGGAGATCAACCCCCTGCCACACCAGCGGGTATTTTTTGCGGCCAATCGTTATTCTCATCCTTACCACATTTCCGATCCGGAAAATGTCACGCGGTTATCCGTACCCGAAGAGATCCTGCTCATCACCGGTATCGCAAACCCGGCACCTCTCAAACACCTGCTTGAACTCCATACCGCTTCCTATTCGATGATGCATTATCCCGATCATCATATCTTCACCTTCTCTGATTGGAAAGAGATTCAGAAAAAATTTGCACAGATCAGGTCCACCAGGAAAATCATGCTAACCACTGAAAAGGATGCCGTCCGACTCACCAAATTTGGCGACGAGTTGAAGGAAATTCCCCTCTACGTTATCCCCATTGAACACCACTTTTTGTTTGAGGAGCAGGACGAATTCCAGGAGATTGTGCTTAATTTCATTAAAAATTTTCGCAAACCAGCTTAAACCGGTGTGATGGGAAGGAAAAATTCAAAAAAGAAAGCGAAAGAGAAACCCTCCAGGAAACATAAAGTCCATAAGGAGAAGACTGTCGTTGGAAAATTAGATATCAGCCGGTCGGGAATGGGATTTGTGATCGTGGATGGACTTGCCGAAGATATTTTGGTCAGACCCGGTGACTTCAACACGGCCTTACATGGAGATACCGTAAGGGTGGAGGTGAAGGAAGGCCGCGACCGTAAGCGCTCACAAGGAGTGATCACTCAGGTTATCCATCGACGCCAAACTGAATTTATTGGGCGCCTGCAAATGAGTGCCAATTTCGCCTTTTTTGTACCCGATACCGATAAACGCATGCCGGATATTTTCATTCCGCTCCAATCACTCAACGGCGCCAAAGACCGCGATCGCGTGGTGGCCAGGATCAATACCTGGGAAAAAGGAGGCAAAAGACCAATGGGGGAAGTAGTGACCATTCTGGATGATGAGGATGACAATGATATTGCAATGAAAGACATTCTGCTGGATGCCGGTTTCCCGATCGGGTTTGAGGATGAAGTGATGGAAGAAGCGGCAAGAATAAATGAGGTGATAACCCCTGCAGAAATTGCGAAAAGAAAAGACATCCGTGATATACTCACGATAACGATCGATCCGGTCGATGCAAAAGACTTTGATGATGCCATTTCCTTTCGTTTATTAAAAAATGGGAATTACGAGATCGGGGTGCATATTGCCGACGTATCCCATTATGTGGAAGAAGGTTCGGTATTGGATAAAGCGGCCTATGGAAAAGCGACTTCGGTGTATCTCCCCGACCGGGTTAACCCCATGTTGCCCGAGCATATATCTAATGTTCTCTGCTCATTGCGTCCACATGAAGATAAACTCACCTTCTCGGTCATTTTTCAAATGACACCCAAAGGAGAGATCAAACAATATTGGATCGGGAAGACCATTATCCATTCTGACCATCGGTTTACGTATGAGGAAGTTCAGGAGATCATTGAAACGGAAGATGGATTGTACCGTGACGAGATTCTGGTATTGAATTCAATCGCCAAAGCCTTGCGGAAGAAAAGATTCCGACATGGAGCCATTGCCTTTTCTTCCCAGGAGGTGCGGTTCAAACTGGATGAGAAGGGTAAGCCAATCGGAATCATGATCAAGGAAAGTAAGGAATCCCATCAGCTTATTGAAGAATTCATGTTGCTCGCCAATCGGACAGTGGCCGAGAATGTATCCAAGATTAAACACAACGGAAAAAAAATCCCGCTACCTTACCGGGTACACGATACGCCCGACGAAGAAAAACTGTTGCCATTTGTGGCCTTTGCCAAAAAATTTGGACACTCCTTTGACATGTCATCTCCGCAAGCGATCGCTGCGTCGTTCAACCAGTTACTAAAAGATGTACATGGTAAGCCCGAGCAACATGTGTTGGAGCAATTGGGTATTCGTACCATGGCCAAAGCTAAATATACCATTGAGAATGTAGGCCACTACGGATTGGGTTTTGAGCACTATTGTCATTTTACTTCACCCATTCGCCGTTATCCGGATATTTTAGTACATCGGGTCATGCAATCGATCCTGACCTCCACCATACAGCCGGATAAAAAGATGGAGGAAAAATGTAAACATTCCAGTGAAAGGGAGCGGGCTGCTATGGAAGCAGAACGTTCGGCCAATAAGTACAAGCAGGTGGAATACATGCAGAATTTCCTCGGAGAAGAATTTGAGGGTATCATTAGCGGCGTGGCCTCTTTTGGCTTTTGGGTGGAAACAGTGGACCATAAATGTGAAGGGCTAGTAAGTATTTCCAGCCTGTCTGATTATGATGATTTTCGCCATGTGGAATCGGATTATTGTTTGACCGGTTTGCGCTCAGGCAGACAATTCCGCATGGGTGATAAGGTTTCCATCAAGGTGGTGGCTGCCAGCCTGGAGAAAAGACAACTGGATTATGAATGGGTGGTGGCCAGTGGATTAAAAGAAGTAAAGAAGAAGAAAAAATAAATTTTGATTCGTCATTATGCAATCATTTGAATCGCTGGCCGGTCAGTTTGTGGCTTATTTCAATGTCCGGCATTTCCCCGAACAGCCGGCATCCTTATATGATCCCAATGAGTATTTTTTACAATTGGGTGGTAAACGGGTGCGCCCTGTGGCCTGTTTAATGGGGAATGAACTTTTTGATGATATCCAGCCCGGTACCTGGGAGTTGGCCACGGCTATAGAGTTATTTCACAATTTTACCCTTATCCATGATGATATCATGGACCAATCGCCTTTGCGCCGGGGCCAGCCCACGCTTCATGAGAAATATGATCAATCCACGGCCATTCTCGCCGGAGATGTAATGCTGGTGGTGGCCTATGATCACCTGAACAAAGTGGGTAAGGAGTATCTTCACCGCTTGCTCCACCTGTTCAACCGGACTGCCCGGGAGGTCTGCGAGGGGCAGCAGCTGGATATGGATTTTGAAAAAAGGACCCAGGTGAGCCTGGAGGAGTATATCCGGATGATCGAGTTGAAGACCTCCGTCCTGCTGGCGGCCAGTCTGCAAATGGGGGCCCTGCTGGGTGGGGCCAGTGAACGAAACCAGCAACTACTGTACGAATTTGGCCGCAAGCTGGGGATCGCTTTTCAGGTGCGTGATGATTACCTGGATGCCTATGGAGATCCGGCTAAATTCGGCAAGCAGGTAGGAGGGGACATCAAAAAGAACAAAAAGACCTTCCTTCTGATCCACGCCATGGAAAAGGCCAACCAGGCACAGCGCAGGGAATTGGATGCCTTATTGGCGGGGGATGCCGAAGATAAAGTGGAACGTACCCTCCGGCTCTTCAGCGAGGTGGGGGTCGATCAGTGGGCCATTTCCCTATGGGAAAAGTATTATGCCGAAGCCATGCAACACCTGGAAGATACGGCCGTACTCTCCGTACGCAAAGAACCGTTGAAAGAGCTGGCGAGGTTCCTGATCGAAAGGGAGCATTAATCTGATTTTCAAATTGGCAATTTTCCAAATTAAAACGCTATTTTGAACCGAAAACCAACTGCCCATGGCCAATCAATTGTTTCGTAAGAAATCGATCGATCATATCAACCGTGAAGCTGCTGAAAACGATGCCCGGGAAGGCCATGGCGCCGGGTTGCGGAAAATATTGGGAGTCAAAGACCTGACATTCCTGGGTATAGCAGCCGTCGTAGGCGCCGGTGTATTTTCTACCATCGGATCCGCAGCTTACAACGGGGGACCAGGCATTTCGCTGCTCTTTATCATAACCGCGGTCACCTGTGGTTTTTCGGCCCTGTGCTACGCGGAATTTGCCAGTCGGGTTCCCGTATCCGGAAGTGCCTATACGTATTCCTATGTAACCTTTGGCGAGATCGTGGCCTGGATCATCGGATGGGCCCTGATACTGGAATACGCCATTGGTAATATCGTTGTGGCTATTTCGTGGAGTGGATATTTCAATAACCTGTTGGAGAATGTGCTGCATATTCACCTGCCCGATTGGATGCTGGTAGATCCCCAAACAGCAAAAGAGGCGTATAAAACAGCTTCGGAGGCCCTCGCGAGTGGAACCGTCACTGATCCTGCCCAACTAAAATCCTTTCAATTTGCTGTGGATGCCTGGAACCAGGCACCCCGACTTGGCGAGAACCCCATATTCTTTAACCTGCCTGCGTTTATCATAGTCGTATTGATCACCTGGCTGGCCTATATTGGTATCAAGGAGAGTAAGCAATCTGCCAACTTTATGGTGATCTTCAAGGTCGCCGTGATCATCTTTGTAATCATTGCCGGGGCCTTCTTTGTGGATACCAATAACTGGACACCCTTCCTCCCCAATCGTTTTGAAGGAGTGCTGAAAGGTGTTTCAGCGGTTTTTTACGCTTATATCGGCTTTGATGCGATCTCTACCACCGCCGAAGAATGTAAGAACCCGCAACGGGATATGCCCAAGGCCATGATCAATTCCCTGCTTATTTGTACGGTACTTTATATCCTGATCGCTCTGGTACTAACGGGTATGGAGAACTATGCCAATTTCAAAGATGTAAATGATCCCCTGGCCTTTGTTTTTGAAAAAAGAGCACCCTGGATAGAGACCATTGTATCCATCAGCGCGGTTGTCGCCACTACCAGCGTCTTGCTCGTTTTCCAGCTTGGCCAACCCAGGATATGGATGAGTATGAGCCGCGATGGTCTATTGCCCAAGCAGTTTCGTAAGATCCATCCTAAGTATCAAACACCTTCTTTTGCCACCATCGTTACAGGTATCATTGTAGCCGTGCCTTCCTTGTTCATTGAATCGGGGATCGTGACCGACCTAACCAGTATCGGAACACTGTTTGCCTTTGTGCTCGTGTCAGGTGGGGTACTGTTGCTTCCCCGCATCGCCAAACAACCCGGTAAATTCAGTCTTCCCTACGTCAACGGTAAATTCATCATTCCTGCCATGCTGGGCCTGTTCATTTATGCATTTCATGGACGTATCTATGAAGCAATCATGCATATTACCACGACCGAACATCAGGAATTGTTCTTTTTGATCTTTGTGGTCATCGCTGTCGTGTTGACTATTCTGACCTTCATCCGTAACTATTCGCTCATTCCCATGCTCGGCGTACTGTTCTGCCTCTATCTCATGATCGAAATACCGCTCAAGAGCTGGTACCTGTTCTTTGCCTGGATGGGGTTGGGTTTGGTGGTGTATTTCCTGTATGGGTTCAGGAATAGTAAGCTGGCGAAAACGAATTAGCGCCCAATCCTGGTTATCTTTGCCTAATGAAATTTCAGGTAGGCGATACCATCATTCTGCTTCATTCCAATGAAGAAGGGGAGATCGTGGATATCATCAACAACAAGATGGTATTGGTGGATGTAAAGGGCGTCCGGTTCCCGGCCTATATGGATCAGATCGACTTTCCGTATTTCAAACGCTTTACGGAGAAAAAAAAGAACGGGAACACCGAGCGGAAATTCATTGAGGATATTAAAAAAGAAAAAGCCCAGCATACACCCCGTACCATCGACGGGGTTTGGCTCACTTTCCTGCCAGTGATCGGTACGGATGAGTTTGGCGATGATGTGGTGGAAGAACTCAAACTGCATCTGGTAAACCGGACAGACCATCATTACCGGTTTGATTATAAACAGGCATTTTTTGGGAAGCCGGCTTTTGAATTAAAAAATGAGATCAGGGCCTTTGAAGATTTTTACCTGCATGACCTCCCTTTTGAGGACATGAACGACAACCCCATTTTTGAATTTGAATTCTCCCTGCTTACGCCCATCAAGGGGAAAGCTGAAATCTGCACAGCCTCCATTAAGATCAAACCCAAACAGCTTTTCCAGCGGATCGAGGAAATCCGCAGCCGCAACGAAGCGACCTTTTCCTATCGGCTATTTGATGTGTACCCCGATCAAAAGGAAGAGGACAGGATCGATATCGGTTCCCTGGCAGGTAAGTACAAGATCTATGATGCAACCAAGGCTAAGCAGCACCTGGAACCACCTCGCAGTGTGGTGGACCTCCATATTGAAAAGATCACGGATGACTGGAAGGGTTTGAGTAACCTGCAGATCATTGGATACCAAATGCGCACCTTTGAAAAGTACTATGAACTAGCCCTCGCCCATCTTCAACCTTCCCTTGTCGTGATCCATGGCGTTGGAAGCGGGCGGCTCCGGGACGAGATACATGAATGGCTGAAATTTCGAAAGGAAGTAAAAACCTTTGTCAATCAATACGACCCCCGCTTTGGATATGGGGCTACAGAAATCTACTTTCAATATTAGTGATGGGCCATCGTCACTACCTCCGGCACATCCTTTAGGATAAGTTGAATGTGCTTGTTATGGGCCTTTGGTTTATAATCCTGAATGATCTCCAGGACGTCATTGTCAATGTAATCGCTTTGTGAACCGTTGATCTCCAAAATGGAATAGGGTGGGATCTTATCGAGTGTCTCCAGGATCTTTTTCTTGTTCAGGTAACTGACATTCATGGCCAGGGTAAGGGTATAGTGCGCAGTATGTCCTTCTTTTTTTTCTTTTAAAACAAAGCCCGCCTGATAGGTATGTTTTACCAGAAAATAAATGCTATATACCACACCGATCAATACCCCTATAAGCAGATCAGTGAACAGAATAGCGATGACCGTGATGATATAAGGGAGAAATTGCTCCTTCCCTTGTTTATAAATCTGCTTGATCATGCTGGGTTTGGCAAGATTATACCCTGTCCTGATCAGGATTACCGCCAGTACACAATACGGGATACTGTTGACCAGGGGAATGGCCAACAGTATGATCAGCATGAGCCATAGTCCATGAAAGATGGCTGATAGTTTGGTATGACCTCCGGCCTCCGTATTGGCAGAGCTGCGTACGATCACAGCGGTAATGGGCAATCCACCCAATATTCCACTCAGCAGGTTGCCGGTACCCTGTGCCATCAATTCCCTGTTTTGGGGAGTGATACGATTAAACTTATCCAGTTTGTCAATGGCCTCAATACTCAGTAACGTCTCCAGGCTGGCGACAAAACAGATCACCACACCGGTCTGCCAGATATCCCGGTTCGTGAACAAGGAACGGAAATCAGGAAACTTTACCTGCGATACCAGGTCGAGGGGTATATGTACAAAGTGATCCTCCCTTAAATGGAGGGAAGGAAGATATTGCCGAAACAGCAGTGCCAACAGCGCTCCCGATAAAACGGTAATGAATGAAGTAGGCAGAAACTTCAATCTGTGACTGAGGTATTTCTTCCATAAGATCAACAAGGCCATCGACAGGATGGCCACGATCACCACACCACGCGAGGAACTGGCATACAAACTCTTTACATTGCTGAATACGTGGTTGAGTTTGATAATATTAAACAACTCATTAGACCAAAAATCGGGTTTTGTATACCCTATCAGCGATGGAATCTGTTTGGAGATGAGAATGATACCTATAGCTGTGAGCATGCCTTTGATAACAGACGAAGGAATGAAGTGGGTAAAGCCCCCTAATTTGAATAAGCCTAACACGATCTGAAGTAAACCTGCAATGGCCACGGAAAGAAAAAAAATCTCAGGCGCTCCCAGGTCAGTAATGGCAGCTGCACAAATGGCGGTCAGACCAGCCGCAGGGCCGCTCACGCTAAGGTTGGAACCGCTAAGGAAACCAACCACTATCCCTCCAATAACCCCGGCAACCAGTCCCGAATAAACAGGTGCATCAGAAGCCAAAGAGATACCTAAGCATAAAGGTAATGCAACAAAAAAAACAGTGATGCTGGCCTTTAGATCATGTTTTAAAAAGGAGAGTAGGTAAAACCGATAGGTACGCTTGGAAAAGGAAAACATGGGCGTAAAAGTGCGTTGGTCCTCATTCATGATCTATGATGTTGGTCAGGGTGACTGGTGAGAATGGAGACCCCAAGGTAAAAAAAATACCCGAGTATCCTTGTATTACAAACCCAGCACCTCTTTTAAACGCACATATCCTGTGCGGCTGACGGAGATTACAGCACCTGAAATAAGCACGGCCACATAGCTGTCCTTTTCATGATGGTCTATACGGGTGATCTGCTGAATATTAATCAGGTAGGATCGGTGGCAACGTGCAAACTGGCCTTTGTCCAGCAAATTTTCGAAATAAGTGAGCGTCCTGTTTTTAAGAAATACCCCATCCGCCGTATGCAATTTGACAAAATCATCGGCGGCTTCAAAATAGTGGATGTCCGCCACCGGTATGATCCGGATCTTTTGTCCCGTACGAACCACCACCCGGTGCCGTTGTTGTGGTGATTGGGAAGCCGTTTCTAATAAAGCAGCTGTGGTACCGGAGTCAGTGGATTGTGCAGCGGCCTTCCATTTTTCTATGGCCCTAGCAAACCTTTCTGGAGAGAACGGTTTGAGTAAATAATCAATGGCATGTGTTTCAAATGCCTTCATGGCAAATTCATCAAAAGCGGTGGTAAAGATCACCAGGGGAGGATTGGTCAATAGTTCCAGCATCTCAAAGCCATTGATCCGGGGCATTTGGATATCGAGGAATAACAGGTCGGGTTGGTGTTGTTGTATCGCCTTTACTCCTTCAAACCCATCATTGCATTCGGCCACCACTTCCAATTCCGGAAAGGCGGCCAGGTATTCCCTTACTATCGAACGAGCCAGCGGTTCATCATCAATGAGGATCACTTTCGGCATAGATAGGTATCGTTAAAATGGTTTTAAAAATGGTCTCTCCTGCTGTTGTGTTCAGCAGGTCTTTTCGGCCAAAAAGGAGAAACAATCTCCGTTGAACAGCGTTTAACCCAAACCCCGTTCCCTTCAACGCGCGCGAGGTAGCCGGGTCATACGGATTGCTAACTGTTATTTCCAAATGATTCGCGATCTGTTGCGCATGCAAGGTGATCAATGCCTCCTCTGTCGTATCATAAAGACCAAACTTGATCGCATTCTCGAGTACCGGTTGCAGCAGCAGGGCAGGTATACGAATGTTTTGCGTTTCGGGAGTACATCCTATACTTGTCCGCAGCCGGTTGCCAAACCGCACCTGCTCGATCTCCAGATACAGGGCCAGGTATTCCAACTCTTCTTTTAATGTGACCCATTGATGCTCTTCTTTTTTGAGGGTACCTCGTAAAAAATCAGAAAGCTGGTGAACCATGCGGCGGGCTTCCGTCGGGCTTGATCCAATCAGTGCGTTAATGCTATTAAGGCTGTTGAATAAAAAATGGGGTTGAAGTTGTTGCCGGAGTTTGAATAGCTCGGCTTCTTTTGCCATTTTTTCCAGATCGGCCTTTTGTTCGTCAGCTTGCTTTTGCTCACGCAGCGTAAACCATAAAAGGCTCATGGCCGAAACACAACCTGTCATGAGAAAAGCCAATCCAAACCGAAGAGTGGTGGATTCGGCCAGTAAAATGCGATAATCCTGAGCACCGGGGTGCAGGGCCCATAGGATAAAACGGGCCAGTACGATCCACAGTAAGCTTAATACGAGGCTTAGGGCCAGGAGGTAACCATATCTTTCCTTTCTCGGCAGGTAGTACCGCATGTTATTAATGATCAGCAAACAGGCGCCTGCCAGCAGCGCATTACTTATAAGGCTGTCCACCAAAGCAATTCGGAGATGGATTCCATAACTCTGTACCACATAAAAATGGACAGCAGCCCAGCAGATCCACCATCCAGTGAAGTAGTATCGGTATTTACTATTGGTTTGAAGATCCGTTGGCATATCCTGATCAGCCAGTTAGCTGTTCTTTGTTTATTTGTCCGAATAAAGATCTGGCCTTGCCTTGAAGGATCTGGATGTAGTGCTCGGCCGGCTCCCTTTCTTCGATCCGTGAATATACTTCAGCTCCGTCGATCTGCGGACTTACCCGGTAGAGATCCGTTACATTAATGAATGCCCACCGCACCAATTGATCTTCCTGATTATAAAAGGTAGTTTCTTCGGACCTACCCAATTTTTCAGCTTTTTCGAGCGCCTTTTGCCGGTTGGGTGCCTGGATCAAACGAAGTTGTTCGTCAAATTGGGCCGTATGCTGGCCAGTTCCACAAATGATCTGATATACAATTTTCACCAGGTACCAGTCAGCAATAGCAGTAGGTTGTTTAAGGAAATACATAGAAGAGGGTTAATAGGTTTTTATCTCAATTCCGGCAAAAATGGAGGTTCCATTTAACACCAACACTTTGTTGGGATCGTTGGCGAGGTCGGTGGAGCGACGTTTGTCTTCAATCCCGCCAAACAAGGCCATCATTTCGGGTTTGATCTGCCAGTGGGCTGGAACAAGAAGTTTTGTTCCTCCAAAAACCTGGGTCAATTCCAATCGCACTGTACCATTTATATCAGCCTGTGTCAGGTCGATCTCGCTACCCCCAAAGATATTGACGATCTCTCCGCCTTTGAAATCCTTGGATACAATGATCTTTTTGGTGCCTCCAAAGATCGAGGTCGAATCAATAAAATCACTGGTATGGTGAGATTCAGTCGTATTACCGATCACCACCCTTTCGATTTCGCCTGTTGTTGCCTGGGAGCTTGACCAGCTATCCCTTCTTCGCCTGTTTGGACGCAGGATAAACAATAAACCCAGGGCGATCAGGCCAAGCGGCCATAGATAAGCCCGTACAATGAGGTTCGGAAAATATTGTTCCAATAGGAATATGCCTCCGATCAGGATTAGGACGATCCAGAATCCGCCTTGAAACTGATTCCGGAAACCCGAGAACAGACCGATCGCGATCAGCAACATTTGCCAGGTAAATAGCCAGGAGGGGATAGGGAACTGCATGGCACGCAGGAGGGCCACACCGCCAATCAATAAAAGAAGCAAACCGGTCCAGATTCTACCCGTGGAAGACCATCTGGCTTCCCGTCTTTCCATTCTTCTTTCCCGCCAGTGAGTATTTGTATTTTCTGTCATTGTCTTGATTTTTAACCAAAACTAAAGTGCCCCTTATTTCTTCCCAAGGGACTTTAGGCTGATAAACCCAAAAACCCGGTAAACATGCGAAAATACCCGGTGAACGACGACCACCCCGGAAAGGTTTATCTTTGCCGGCATAACCAGGTTATCGCTTCCCTTTGGGGAGGAGGAAAGTCCGGACAGCACAGAGCAATGCACCGGTGAAGAGCCGGGTCCCGGTAAAACGGGAACAGACAGTGCCACAGAAAATTACCGTCCGCCGCTGGTGGATAAGGGTGAAAACGTGAGGTAAGAGCTCACGGATCCTGTTGGTAACAACAGGGTAGGGTAAACCTTGCATGCTGAAATGCCACATAGGTCAGCGATTGAGGGCGGCTCGCCCGATGCTGATGGGTAGGCAGATTGATCCTGTAGGGTAACCTGCGGGACAGATAAATGATAACCCTCGACAGAATCCGGCTTATCGGTTTTTTTAGCTTTTGGCTTTTAGCTATTAGCTGTTAGCTTTGACCAGAGGCTAACAGCTAATAGCTAACAGCTTTAAACCTAATTCTTCTATCACACCATGACCCCCGAACGCTATACCCGTCTTACCACCGTATTGAACAAACGCCAACCTGACCTGACAGTGGTATTGGAAAATGTTTTTGATCCGCATAATATTTCAGCAGTGATGCGCACCTGTGATGCGGTGGGGATCCAGGAGATCTATGTGTTGAATTACAAGATACCCCGACATAAAAAATGGGGAGCAAGAAGTTCTTCCTCTGCGGCCAAGTGGTTGACCGTTCATCAATTTGACCAGGTGGATGCCTGTTTAAAGGCCTTGCGTTCCCGGTATCAGCGAATTTTAACAACGCACCTAAGCACCGATGCTGTAAGTTTATATGCGCTTGACCTGCTGCCACCAACGGCACTTGTATTTGGAAATGAACATGGCGGTGTATCAGAGGAGATCCGTGCCGGAGCCGATGGGAATTTCCTTATTCCGCAAGTAGGGATCATTCAATCCCTGAATATCAGTGTGGCCTGCGCAGTAACAGTATATGAAGCCTATCGGCAAAAAGAAAAAGCAGGACACTATGATCAGGTGCGACTGCCCACCGAGCAGTACAATGGCTTGTTGAAAGAATGGGGGTTTAATGATCCAAACCAGATATCATGATAAAAAGAAATCCAATGGGGAAGCCGCTCATTATGCTGATCTTATTATTGGGGAGCCACTGGACAATATCCTTTGGCCAGGAGATACCCAAAGTAAAGATTGAGGACGTGGCGGCCTTTATCCAAAAGACCGATAAGCCATTGGTGTTAAATTTCTGGTCAACCACTTGTAAACCTTGCATAGCGGAGATTCCCTATTTTCAGGAAAAGGTAAAAGCCTTCGAAGCAGATAGTGTCCTCTTAGTACTGGTCAGCATCGATATGCGGGGTAATTATCCGGATAAGATCAGAGACTTTGCTAAAGCCAGAAATTTTTATGCCCCCATTCAATGGCTGGATGAAACAAATGCTGATTACTTCTGTCCGGTAATAGACAGCAGTTGGTCGGGGGTGATTCCCGCCACGTTGTTCATTAATAACAAAACGGGATACCGTTATTTTCAGGAAGAAAAAATCAAGCCTGAAAAATTTGAGGAGATCTTGAGAAAATTGGTTGGCCGTTAAGCCTTCTGGTCATCACACAATTCATTAAGGACCCTGTCTTCTTCCTGGTGTTTGTGAAGACGATAAAGGAAATTGGCCCAGGCGCCGATGGCAATGATGGCACATACAATACCCACAAGACTATTATAATACAGACTGCGGGCCAGCAAGAAACCGGCAAGCACAAAAACACCCAGGATGATGGCTTTGTTGAGGAAGCTGCGAAGCGTCATAAGCTGATTTTGGTGTCCCACACAGAGCGGAACGGGTGAACAATGAAGTTACAGTGGTTACCGGTTAGATGCAACCCGTTTCCAATTCCACAAAAAATTAGGAAAAATTAAAAAATCAGCCAAAAAAAGGGGTCAAAGTCTTTTGATGCTGCAACCTACACTCCGTGATTCTTTCGTGCTTACCTCTTTGCCAGCCTTCATTTCATCCATGGCCGCTTTCAAATGTTCGCGGCTGACACTGGAGGCATCCGAGGGGTTGTCGTCAATAGCGCCGTGATAAACGAGTTTTTTATCCTTATTGAACAGAAAGCATTCGGGGGTGCGGTTGGCAGAAAACGCATCTGCCAAAACAGAATTTTCATCCACCACATAAAACCATTTATATCCCTGCTCCTGGGCGTAGGCCTGCATGGCGGCATAGGAATCCGCATCGCCCCGTTCGGCTTCATTTGAATTGACCAACACAACTCCAATTCCCTGTTCAGCGGCATATTGCGCAATGGCACGTGTACGATCCTGGTTCTTGATCACATAAGGACAGGTATTGCAACTGAACATCACCAGCAGTCCATTCTCTTTAATGGCATCCTGAAGGGCCACTTCCTTTCCGGAAATATCTTTCATCTTACGGTCAGCCAGGGGCATGTCTCCACCAATGGGAATGGCGCGATGAGGGGTAGTAAAGGATACCACGAAGATGGCTGCGAGGGGAATGATGGTCGCAATTAATTTTTTCATCTCGTCGGGTTTTAATCGTTTCATCGGGCGTTTTTTTAGGGAGACAGATACTCTATACCGTAAATTTCAACATTTTATTGTTGGGAATGTTTACCGTCAGCCATATTTTTTTTCCGCTCCTCCGCAATTCTTTGCAGGGAGGCGATGCTGACGTTGAGCTCAAACCCGATCAGGAGCACGATGGAATTGAAATAAATAAGCACCATGACGATGAGAATGGTGCCGATGGAGCCGTATAACTTATTGTAATTCGAAAAGTTATCTACCCAATAGGTAAAACCCACCGTGAACAGGAGCATCATGGTGGTGGCCAGCAGGGACCCGGGATTGATCAGGGCCCATTTTTTCTGGACCGCCGGGGCATGCCGGTATATAAAAGAAATGATAAAAAAGAAAAGCAGCACAATGGCGCCCCATCGGCCATTGATCAACAGGGCACGGATGTCGGGATCTGTGATCCCCAGCCAATCCATTACATAGCCCTGGGTTACCAGTAACAGGATACAAAAAATGACGAGGATGAAAAGGATAAGCGTAAGTTTTACAGCTACCCAACGGTCATGAAAATTGGTCCTTTTCTTAAATCCAATATAATTTCTGTTAAACGACCTACTGATCCCCATGATCGTATTGGTGGAGAAATAAAGGGCCAGGATAAAACCAAAGGAGAGAAGCCCGGTCTTGGGTTTATAGATAAAATCATCTACAAAGGAAATGATGGCCGCGTTGTTTTTTTCCCCGGGTATGATATCACGAATGAGTTGGTGAAGCTGATCGGTGAACTGATCGGAAATGGGGAAAAAGGGGATCAATGTACTGAGAAAAATGATCGCGGGTGGAATGGCCAGCAAGAGGTTGAACGCAATAGAAGAAGCGCGTTCCGTTAAATTGGTATTGGTAAGCTGGCGGAAAAAGAAGACCGTTACATCAAATAAAGATATACCCCTGAATCCGGGGGGATATATCTCCTTGCTCCAACGAACCACCAAGCGATAAGGAGGGGAGGTGATCCATCTTCTTTTTATCCGGGTAAACCAATGTTGCCAATCCATTTGTCATTTTTGTTTGGCCTTCTCCAGTGAATCCAACGCCAACTGATATTGACGGGCCAGTTTCATATGTGTTACATCATCAGCCGAAAAAACGTGGCTGCCCGAGAAATCGCTATTGGCGACAAAGTAAATGTAATCGGTTTTAGGGGCATCCAGGACAGCATCAAGGGTTGATTTTTGCACATTGCAAATAGGACCGGGTGGCAAACCTTTGTTTCGATAGGTATTGTAAGGGGAAGCAACTTGCAGGTGTTTGAAGTAGATCCTGCGCAAGCCAAAATCACGGAGCGCGAATTTAACCGTCGGGTCTGCCTGCAACGGGATGCCTTTTGCGACACGGTTTAGGTACACACTGGCAATGGTTGGTTTCTCCGGACCATAATTGGTTTCCTCCTCTACTACAGAGGCCAGTGCATGTGCCTCCAATATGGTCAATCCTTTGGCACGTGCTTTGGCGACCCTTTCCGGCGTCCAGTATTTAGTGGATTCCTCCCAAAGCCGGTCGTAGACCTTGCGGGGGGTGGTATTCCAAAAAAATTGATAAGTATCCGGGAAGATCGCCAGGGTAAAGCCGGCTGTATCCAATCCATATTTTTTCAAACTGTCATTGGAGGCCAGAAAACGGTTCATCTCGTCAGCAGAAAACTCAAACTTATCCTTCATGAGCTTCACCAGGTCCTCCCGTACTCTTATCCGTCGGCTGATAACGAGATTGACAGGAGATTGACGACCATTTCGGAGCATTCTGACCAATTGAAGTATACTGGTGCGGGCTGGAATCAGATACCGTCCGGGTTTGACCAGTGTAGGGTAGTCCAATTTTTTGGCCAACCAGTCAAACCAAAAAGTTCCGCTCAGCACCTTTTTGTCGGTCAATTCTTTTTTTACATCATTGTAGGTGGCGCCGGTTGAGATGTAGATATATTTTCCCTCGGGGGCCTTTGTTGCAGGGCCCAGTAATTTCCAACCCAAAAACAATCCCAGAACAAGCGCCAGGAATAGGAAGGCAAGAATCCATTTTTTCATGGGTATCAAATTACTCAAATATCGCTAATTGTTTTCCATAAAAAAACCCACGCGTAAACGTGGGTTGATATCTTAAAAAAGGAAAACTTGATTATTTAGTTGTATCCGGGCTGGTGGTTGTACCAGGAGCGGTTTGAAACGGTGTAGTTGTGTTTGGTGAATTAGTGCCGGATGGAGGCGGGGCGGATATTTCCTGGCTGCGTCCATTGGTAGATCCTGCATCCGAAGAGATCAGCAGGGTGGAAAACAGGGCCAGTAACCCAACGATGGCAGAAAAAAGCCAGGTGCCCTTTTCAAGAACATCTGTCGTTTGTTTTACACCCATGAACTGGGTGCTGAAACCGGCGATATTACCCGCCAGGCCACCGCCTTTGGGGTTCTGAATCAGTACGATAACTCCAAGTACCACGCAGGCAAGAATGATCAGGATTACAAATAAAAGGGTCATTTTGAGGCGTTTATTTTGTCAATCAGGGATGCAAAGTAAGCGCTTTTGGCGGGATTCAGCAAACTTAATTTGTGGTAAATAGCCCTTGCCTTTTCATCATTTCCCTGCTTGAGCCAGATCTCGGCCATGGCCTCTGTAATGACCTCGGGTTCCTGAAGGGAATCTTCAGCCAAATGGGTGATCTTTTCCTCTTCTTCGGGAGCGGAATGGGTTGGAACGGGTTGGTCGGGCGTCAGTTTTTTCAGGGTTTTTAACCATTCGGTAAAACTCCGTAGTTGGTGGCTGAACCGATCGTTCTCTGTAAGGCCCTGGGGCTTTTCCTGGATACCCTGCGAGGCAAAATAATCCACGGTATGCTGTGGGGCAAGTTCGATCTCCGTAACTTCTTCCTTAGCTACCTCCATTTCTCTTTCAAGAATCTGTCGGATTTCCGGGCTTTCTTCCGCTACCCAGGCCGGTTCAGTATCCTCGAGGCTGCGTATCATTTGATCAAAAACCAATGGATTGGCCATATACATCGAAGCGCGTGAAGTGAGCAAATCCGCTTGGTCATCACCGGCCTCCCTGGCTTTTAAGGCAAGCATAACATGCCCACCTGAAAAATAAGGATGGTTGTCTGTCATGGCTTTAATGTCCTCAACAGACAGTTCATCCCAGGAATCTCGCTGAAAAAAGGATTGTGCAATTTGGTCTAGTGCCCCTTTCATGCCCGCAAATTAGGGGTATATTACCAGTCAGAAAAAATGTTATTGAAGATTTCGTCCACCAGGTTGTTGATGATCGTTTCCGTCAGTGCCGCTTCTGCCTGTGCCAGACTAAACGTGGCATCGAAATCAAAGTTCCGGCTTACATTGATCTCCTTCGGATTCTTGCCTGCAATAGGTCCTGATTTATGATTATTGAGCGTGATCTTGGCGCCAACCGTTAACCGGTTGGTTGAACTTTGTTGATTGGTCGCTCCTACAGTAGATACAGAATAGGTGGAAATGAAACCCGATATCTCATAATGTGCTTCACTCACACTGTTGGTTTGTGTGAGACGGGTCTGGCTAAGGATTTTCTGCCGGAGTTTGTCGGTCAGTTGAGGGCTAAGCTGCGGATTGATGTATTGGGCCTTGTTCTCAATAAAATTGATCTTGATCGTTTTTATGGAATCCGGAATCTGCCCCTGGTTAAATGAATAGAATTTACAACTGCTGTTGAACTGGGTCAGCATGGCTATACCGGCCATGATTAAAAACACAAGCCCTGCGTTCCATTTCTGGCGACGGGGTGATCGTTCATTCTTCAATGTCATATTCTTTCAGCTTTCGGTATAAAGTACGTTCAGAAATTCCGAGGTCAGAGGCCGCGTCCTTTCTCTTCCCTTTGTGTTTCTTCAGCGCTTTGATGATGAGTTCCTTTTCCTTGTCCATGATATTCAGGCTTTCTTCCACCACTACATGTTCATGCACATCCTGAACCATCACAGGCTGGTTATTATTGGACAGGGTAGGAGGTAGCCCATAACCCATATTGCCAGTGGGTACATTTTCCTGGCCGTGGAGTTCCTTTATCTCTTCCATAAAACCCGGATGAACATTGGCCACGCCGGGGTTTTGAATGATATCAAAGAACATACGTTTTAATTCATTTACATCCTTCTTCATGTCGAAGAACAATTTGTACAGGATCTCCCGCTCATTGGCAAAACTGGCATTGTCGGTTGCGGCTGCGGTATGGGAAAGAACAGGCAGCCGGTTGGTGGAATAAGGCTGCAGATATTTTTCCAGTTCCCGGGCGTTGACCAGTTTGTCCATTGACAAAACAGAGATCTGTTCCGCAATATTCTTCAATTCACGCACATTGCCGGGCCAGGGGTAGTTAATTAACAGGTTTTTGGCATCCTCATCCAATTGTACAGAGGCGGTCTTATACTTGTCGGCAAAATCCGCCGCAAATTTTCGAAACAATAAATGAATGTCTTCTTTTCGGTCACGAAGTGCCGGTACACGAATAGGCACCGTACTTAACCGATAATACAGGTCTTCGCGAAAACGACCTGCCTGTACCAATTGAAGCAGGTCTTTATTCGTTGCAGCAATCACCCGTACATCTGTCTTTTGTACTTTGGAAGAGCCCACCCGGATGTATTCCCCGGCTTCCAACACCCGGAGTAACCGGGCCTGCGTACCCAGGGGCATTTCACCAATTTCATCCAGAAAGATGGTACCGCCATTGACGGTTTCAAAATACCCTTTGCGGCTATCCACAGCACCGGTGAACGAACCTTTCTCATGACCGAACAATTCCGAATCAATTGTTCCCTCGGGAATGGCACCACAGCTTACCGCGATAAAAGGGTTGTGTTTTCGCGCACTAAGGGAGTGGATGATCTGGGAAAAGACCTCTTTACCTACACCACTTTCCCCGTGGATCAATACGGTAAGGTCGGTATTCGCCACCTGAATGGCTACCTGCAAGGCATAGTTCAGGGATGGGGAATTGCCAATGATGCCAAATCGATTCTTAATGCTGATCAGATCCATAATGCCCTCCTTCTTATTTTTTTATCATATTACCCAACAACGTGGCCTGGGTACAATCACCTACGTGCACCCATACATAATCGCCTTTTTTCAAACCCGATCCGTCCTTGGGAAATACGATCACTTTATTTTGTGAGTTTCTGCCCATCCAGTCATCAGCACTGCGACGACTATCGCCTTCAATCAATACCTTAAAGGTCTTACCAATATCACGTTGGTTACTTTCCAGCGATAACCGGTTTTGCAGGTTCACAATCTCTGTCAATCGCCTTTTTTTGATCTCTTCGGGAATATCATCTGCAAAACGGCGCTGGGCCAGTGTTCCCGGACGCTCACTGTAAAAAAACATATAACTCATATCATACCGGCTGTATTCCATGATGGATAGTGTGTCGGCATGGTCTTCTTCTGTTTCGGTACAAAATCCGGCGATCACATCCGAGGAGATACCGCAATCAGGAATGAGTTCGCGAATCCGGTCGACCCTGGCCATATACCATTCCCGCGTGTAAGTGCGGTTCATCAATTGCAGGATGCGTGATGAGCCACTCTGCACAGGGAGATGGATATAATTGCAGATATTCTCGTATTTCGCCATGGTATGCAATACCTCATCAGTAATGTCCTTGGGATGGGAGGTGGAGAATCGTACACGTAACTCAGGGGAGATCAAAGCTACTTCTTCCAGCAATCTGGCAAAGGTGACCGGCTCCCCCGACTCCGGGGTGAAATAATAACTATCAACATTTTGTCCCAGCAAGGTCACTTCCCTGTAACCGGCGGCAAATAATTCCATGCATTCGTGCAAAATAGATCCATGGTCACGGCTTCTTTCCCTGCCTCTTGTAAGAGGTACCACACAAAAGCTACACATGTTGTTGCATCCCCGCATGATACTGACAAAGGCACTCACTCCATTGCTGTCAAACCGTACAGGGGCAATATCGGCATAGGTCTCTTCCCGGCTGAGTAATACATTCACTGCTTTCTGACCTCCGGCTGCTTCTTCCACCAGTGCCGGCAGGGAACGATAGGCATCCGGCCCAACAACGATATCGACGAGTTGCTCTTCTTCCAGGAATTTGGAC
This sequence comes from Chitinophagaceae bacterium, assembly GCA_033762195.1. Taxonomy (GTDB): domain Bacteria; phylum Bacteroidota; class Bacteroidia; order Chitinophagales; family Chitinophagaceae; genus SpSt-398. The sequence continues at coordinate 42,815 of JANRLV010000158.1, forward strand.
TTCAGGCGTTCGGCCATACATCCCAATACCCCGACCAGCATCCCGGGTCTTCTCATCTTGATCTTTCGAAACTCGGTCAGTCGTTTTCTAACGGTCTGCTCCGCCTTCTCACGGATAGAACAGGTATTGATAAAAATCAGATCGGCCTCTTCCACATTTCGGGTGGCGCCAAAACCTTCCTGCTGCAGTACAGACGCCACCACCTCGCTGTCGGCAAAATTCATCTGACAGCCATAGCTTTCAATATAAAAACGTTTCCGGTACGTGTTCGGGTCATCCGGAAAAGGGGCAAATGCCTCTCCCTGACGCCTTTCATCCTGTACCTTATCGAGCACAAATTCTTGCATTGGTTTGGAAAAATTTGAATGGCAAAGATACTGGATTTACGGAAGAATGTGACAGGTTGTCAGGCAGATATTCTTGCGTTCAACACCTATTTTTGTGGTATGCGCCACAAGGCCTTATTGATCATTCTGCCAGTACTGTTTCTGCGAATTGGGGCCTGGGGACAAACCTCCAAGGGGCCTGGAGTGCTTTCTGCCAGAATAATTGCTGATTCCACGGGTCAGCCGCTTGCCGGGGCATCCATAATTTTGCAACAAAAAGGGACCACCATTTCCTTTTCTCAGGTTTCAGATGGCACTGGTGAATTCACCCTGACCGGGATCCCATATGGTTACTATACCCTGAAGATCAGTTTTACTGGACTAAATGGCTATATCCTGGATAGCCTTCATTTTCGATCGGACCGATCCGACTTTAACCTGAATGATATCCGCTTAAGAAATGCCGGCCCAAAGGTCATGGAGGAAGTGGTGATCCATGTGGAAAAACCCTTGATCGAAACCAAAGAAGGGAATATCACCTTTAATGCCGGGGAATCTGCCCTGAGTGCCGGAAGTTCGGCCAGCGAACTGTTGACCAATGTACCCCTGGTGACCAAAGACCCGGATGGGAAGATATTGGTAAAAGGGAAGGAACCACGTATCCTTATTGATGATAAACCCGTTTCCCTCAACCTGCAGCAATTGCAGGATCTGCTGGAATCCATGCCGGGGAGCTCCATTGAGAAGATCGAAGTGCTAACCAATCCACCACCGCAATATGCCAATGAACAAGGGGGGGTGATCAATATTGTCACCAAGAAAGGCCGGATTGGAAAAAGCGGACGCATAACCTTGTTTGCAGGCTCAAGGGGAGAGGCTGGTCTGAATGCCAGTTACAGTTACCGCCGAAAAGGCCTGGCGATAAACCTCAACACCGGGTTATCATATAATCGGTATACGGGTGAGGGCAATTCACAACGCCAGAACATTTACACGGATTCCACCAACTTTTTTAATACAACAAATGCGTATATCAACCGGAGTACCCGTCCTAATTTTCGGGGAACGTTGGATTATGATATCAATACCCGGCAATCACTTAACCTGACCCTGAATTTTAATCACAATCATTTCGATAACGAGAACGAAACAGAATACCGAAATATCAACCGGTTTGATTCTTTGTATAAGCTCAGTATTCGCAGTATTCAAAGCCTGGGGGATAATACAAACCCTTCGGGCTCGGCCACCTGGCTCTTGCGGAAAAAGGATGGGGGCAGTTTTAAATTGCATGGGGGCCTGAGTCTTTCCCGGAACGAAAATGACCGGGATTTCTTTCAGGAATACCTGAACCCAGATCTTAGCCCTACGGGCTCGGATTCCACACAGGAAATGATCAATGATACCCGGATACGGAATCTGAACCTATCGGTGCTTTATGTTGAGCCACTGGTGAACAAAAAAACCTACCTCACTTTCTCAATGGGGATGAACCGGTCGGCCAACCATGTGGTGATAGATGCCTCTTACCTTCGTCAACCCGATGGACAGTCAGTAAAATTGGATCAACTCAGTAATGATTTCTGGTTTTATCAAACGGTCTCCAGCCTGATGGCTTCGATCAGACACCTGATCACCCCAGACATCAGTTTTACCATGGGGGCCACACTTGACCGAACAGATATACTCTTTCGATTATTGCGCGACAATAAGAGAGTTGGTAATGACTACCATAGTCTGCTTCCTTTCGCCAATTTCAACCGGACCTGGAAAGACAAACTGAACCTGACACTGGCCTATCGTCGTACGATACGCCGCCCGGGTGTAAATGAGCTTAACCCTACCATTGATTTTTCTGATCCCTACAATATTCGTTTTGGGAATGAAAAACTGGAAGCCTCCACAGCCGATAATTTTGACCTTGTGGTTGGCAGGACCCGGACTAAGTATTTTTTTAATTTAGGAATAGGTTTTAACCAGGTGCGCAAGATCTTTAGTCAGGTACGTACCCTGCTGGAAGATGGGAAAACACAATTGACCTGGGAAAATCTCAGTGGGCGAAAAGAGTATGAGATGAGCTCCTGGAACGGCCTTCATTTTTCCAAAAAATTCAGGCTTAATTTCAGTGCTACCTATACCTATAGTGTGTATAGCGCGTTTGACAGGAATGTCAGGAAATTCAGGAACGGGGGATCATTTACCTCTAATGCCTC
>JANRLV010000159.1:0-33762 GCA_033762195.1 Chitinophagaceae bacterium
AACTTTAAATCTTACTCACTGTCATCTGTCATCCAACATCCATCATCCAACATCCATCATCCAACATCCGTCATCTGTCATCCGTCATCAGTCATCTGTCCTCCGTCCTCCGTCATCTGACCTCCGTCATCCTCTCCGCAACTACTTACTCCTGATCGCCACCACCGGATCCATTCTTGACGCCTGCGAGGCGGGAATGATACCTGCCAGGATACCAATAACAAAACAGATGACCACCGCCACGATCATGTTGGAGGTGGAGAGATAAATGGGGAAATTAAAGACGTTGGTGAGGATCTTGGTCAGGCCAAATACGAGAAGTAACCCGATGGCCCCGCCCACCAGACAAAGGAAGGCTGCTTCCAGCAGAAACTCCGTAAGAATGATCCGGCTTTTGGCCCCTAAAGCCTTTTTCAGCCCGATCTGGCTGGTCCTTTCCTTTACGGTAACAAACATGATATTGGCCACACCAAACAGCCCTACGATCAGGCTAATGCCGCCAATGATGGCCCCGCCCAGATTGATCCCGGAAAAAGCCTCGCTAAAGGCCGTACTCCAGTCGTTCACATCATTGAGCGAAAAATCATCTTCCTGAGTGGGTTTCAATTTATGGATGGCCCGCATACTACCCCGTAGATCTTCCTTCAATGCCGTACTGGGAATGTTTTCCTTTCCTTGTACCAGGATCAGGGGGGAAGCATTTCTTTCATTCATGATATTGCGGCCAAACTTGTAGGGCATCACGAGGCTCTGGTCAAACTGCCATCCACCCAACATCTGGTTTCCTTGTTTTTTGATAACGCCGATCACGGTGATCTTTTTGCCTTTGGTAATGATCTGCTTTCCTACGGCTCTTTCGGGGTTGACAAATAATTGCTCTGCCACTTCATTTCCGATCAGGCCGGCATTGCTTCCATGCTCAAATTCACTGGCCGAAAAATAGCGGCCATATCGCACTTCGATCGGTTGGATATCGTCAAATTCCTCACTGAAACCATAGAGAATTACATTGGAAAGTATATTGTCGGAGTACTCCAGGTTGGCGTTGGAATTGATTATAAAGGCCGCATGGCTCGCGGTGCGCGTCCTGTCCTTGATCTGCTTCACCTCATCATACTTTGGCAGCGGCCGCTTGATGTATTTCCACCAGGGGTAGTCCGGGCCACCGCCCTGGCTGTAATCCCATTTATCCAGATAGATGGTGTTGGTACCAAATGACTGGATCTCGTTTTGGATATTCTTTTCCAGGCTTCCCAGGGTGGCCATCACACCAATGATACAGAAGATGCCGATGGTAACCCCGAATAGGGATAGAAAAGTGCGGAGTTTGTTTTTCCACAACTCCAGGGCAGCCATTTTAAAGCTGCTAAGGATGATCTCAATTGTGCGGAGCATAGACAAAAGTAGCCCCAATTTGGTATTTTTTCCATGAATTATGACCGGAGGTCAATTACCTTTGCGGCTTGCTATGAAATACGCGAACGAGATCAACCGAAGAAGGACATTTGCCATTATCAGCCACCCCGATGCCGGTAAGACCACCCTGACCGAAAAATTCCTCCTTTTTGGAGGGGCCATCCAGGTCGCCGGGGCTGTGAAGAGCAACAAGATCAAGAAACACGCCACCTCCGACTTTATGGAGATCGAGCGTCAACGGGGTATCTCGGTAGCTACCTCGGTCATGAGCTTTGAATACCAGGGGATTCTCATCAACCTGCTCGATACACCCGGGCACAAAGATTTTGCCGAAGACACCTACCGGACCCTTACAGCGGTGGATAGTGTCATTCTTGTGGTTGACAGTGTAAACGGGGTGGAGGACCAAACCCGCCGATTGATGGAAGTATGCCGGATGCGGGATACGCCCGTTATCGTTTTCATCAATAAAATGGACCGGGATGGCAAAAACCGGTTCGACCTGCTGGAAGAGATTGAAAAGGAACTTTCCATTCATTTACACCCCATGACCTGGCCGATCAATAGCGGCAAGGATTTTAAAGGGGTATATAATTTACATGATAAGAACCTGCGGCTGTTCACCGCCAATACCAAAGCCGCTGACGAAGATGTGATCGCCATTCAGGACCTGGCCGATCCGGTGGTGGATGAAAAACTGGGAGAGAAGGATGCGGCCTTGTTACGCGAAGATGTTGAACTGGTGGACGGTGTTCATGGCCAGCTGGACGTGAGTGAATACCAGGCCGGAAAGGTAGCACCCGTGTTCTTTGGGAGTGCCATCAATAATTTTGGTGTCAAGGAAATGCTCGACACCTTTATACGTATCGCGCCCTTTCCACGTGGTCGGGAAACATCGGTACGTAAAGTAGAAGTAGGGGAAGATAAATTAAGTGGCTTTGTATTTAAGATCCACGCCAACCTGGATCCCAAACACCGGGACCGGATCGCCTTTTTCAGGGTATGCTCCGGAAAATTTGAGCGAAACAAATATTACCATCATGTCAGGCTCGACAAGGATGTACGTTTCAGCAACCCTTATACCTTTCTGGCGCGGGACAAAAGTATCGTGGACGATGCTTTTCCCGGCGATGTGGTCGGACTTTTTGATACCGGTAATTTCAAGATAGGGGATACCCTTACCGAAGGAGAGGATTTCTATTTTACCGGCATCCCTACCTTTTCGCCGGAGATATTCAAGGAGGTGGTCAACAAAGACCCGATGAAGACCAAGCAGCTTGAAAAGGGCCTGATGCAATTGACCGATGAAGGGGTGGCCCAATTGTTCACGCAGTTTGGTGGAAATAAAAAGATCATCGGATGTGTGGGCGAACTGCAATTCGAAGTAATTCAATACCGGCTTTTGCAGGAGTATGGCGCTTCGGTGGAGTTTCGTACGCTACCCTTTTATAAAGCCTGCTGGATCACCTCGGCCGATGCCAAAAAGTTGGAGGATTTCACGCGGTTTAAAACCAATAATATCGCCGAAGACAAAGACGGGCACCTGGTATACCTGGCGCAAAGTGAATGGTTCCTCAATACAGAAAGGACAAACAACCCCGATATCGTGTTTCACTTTACCAGTGAAGTGCACAAAGAAGGGGTTTAAATACCAGTGTAATTGTGTGGCGTGATGGCGCGTAATTCCTTTTTTACATTTTCCGCCACTTTCAACCCATCAATGAATTTACGAATACTGTCCTTGTTGATCTTATGATTACCCCGGGTTAATTCCTTAAGGGCCTCATAGGGCTTGGGGAAATTCTCCCGACGTAAAACGGTCTGGATCGCTTCAGCCACCACGGCCCAGTTATTATCCAGGTCCTGGTAAATAGCCTCGTCATTTACAATCAATTTTCCCAATCCTTTTTCTATCGAGCGTATGGCAAGCAAGGTATGTGCGAGGGGCAGACCAATATTTCGAAGTACTGTAGAATCGGTGAGGTCACGTTGTAAACGTGAGATCGGGAGTTTGGCTGACAGGTGTTCAAACAAGGCATTGGCAATACCCAGGTTCCCTTCGGCATTCTCAAAGTCGATGGGGTTGACCTTGTGTGGCATAGCCGATGACCCGATCTCACCGGCCTTTACTTTTTGTCGGAAATATTCCATGGAGATATAGGTCCAAAAATCACGACACAGATCCATCAGGATCGTATTGATCCGTTTGATCGCATCAAAATGAGCGGCCAGGTTATCATAATGCTCGATCTGGGTAGTATGTTGCTGTCTGGTCAGTTCCAGTTTTTTCTCTACGAATTCATTTGCCAATTTTACCCAATCCACTTTTGGGTAGGCGACATGGTGGGCATTCATGTTTCCGGTAGCGCCACCAAATTTTGCACTGAAGGGAATACCGATCACCTGTTCGATCTGTCGTTCGATGCGTTCGATAAACACCTGGATCTCTTTTCCCAGTCGGGTGGGACTGGCTGGTTGTCCATGTGTATGGGCCAGCATGGGAATATCCTTCCAATCGGCGGCCAGTAATTTGAATTGATTGTTCAGGTTGAGCAGGGAAGGGAGGTATTCGTATTCAAGGGCGTGCTTCCAACTTAATGGGATTGCCGTATTATTGATATCCTGTGAGGTGAGTCCAAAGTGGACCCATTCTTTTTCTTTACCGGCCCCGGCCTTTTCCATTTCCTGTTTGATAAAATACTCCACCGCCTTTACATCATGGTTGGTGGTATATTCGATCTGTTTGATCTCCTGTGCGTCTTCCAGGCCAAAATCTTCCTGTAGTTTTCGCAGGGATTTGACCACTTTGGAGGTCAATTTGAAGAATTTCTTGTCGGCCAGGAACAAAAGATATTCCACCTCAACCCATACCCGGTATTTCATCAGGGCATATTCAGAGAAATACTCATCCAGGTGCTGAACCTGTTTGCGGTACCGGCCATCAATGGCCGATAGGGCGGTCAGGGGGGTCAATTCCATAATTTGTTTTTATAAGCGGTCCCTATTGTTACCTTTGCTGCCGCAAAAATAGCTCAATTGGCAGAGAAGATAAAAGTTGGTATTGTCAGTTATCTCAACACCCGCCCCCTGATCTATGGCCTGCGCCAGGAACCCATGGCCAGCCAGATAGAATTGTGGGAAGATACCCCTGCCCGCCTGGCCGATATGCTGGTCAATGGGGAGATCGACCTGGGACTCGTTCCGGTAGCGACCATCCCCCACCTGCCTACCTATCAGGTGGTTGGCGACTATTGCATCGGCACCGAAGGGGAGGTGGCCTCTGTTTGCCTGTTTAGTGAGGTGCCCCTCGAACAGATCGAGACCGTTTACCTGGATTACCAAAGCCGGAGTTCAGTGGCACTTCTCAAGTGGATCATGCAGGAATATTGGGGAATTAAGCCACGCCTGATCGATGCCGAGAACGAGGATTTCAGGGCTGAGATCAAGGGTACATCTGCAGGGCTCGTTATTGGTGACCGGGCATTTGAACAGCGAAAAATATCCACCTTTATCTACGACCTCGGCTCCGAATGGAAGAAGATTACCGGTTTACCCTTTGTATTTGCAGCCTGGGTTAGTGTTAAGCCTCTTCCCGAAGCATTTATTCGGAATTTTAATCAAGCCAATGCCGTCGGTTTAAATGCACTGGATGATATTTTAAAGGACATCCACTATGATCTGTATGATCTTCGAAAATATTACACCATTCATGTTAGCTACCCCCTGAATGAAGCCAAGCGTAGAGGGATGGAGAAATTTCTGCAGGTGATTGGCGGGTAAGTTAGTTCTATAAGAGCACCCAACCAGTAGGGAACAGGTCTTCCGTATCAGAAGGGCCCTGATCAAACCAGCGCTTTGGCGCGATCACAGTCTTATTTTCCTGGGATCCCATCCAGGCCGCCCACCAGCTAAAACTACTGTTGGCAATGATATTGTGCCGGCAACATTGCATAAGGTAAAAATCTTCATAATGAGTCTTCGCCAATTCACCAGAGACGATGACCGCATTCTCAATTTTAAGTTCCTGCCGAACCCAATACATATCATCGGAGAAAATATAGAAGGTAAGATCATTGAATTGCTTACGAAGCGTGGCCATTGCGGCTGTATAATATTCGGCAGAGCACAGGCCATGGTATTCCAAAAATCCCGGTTTGGTATAATCCGTTCGGCGGATATGAACGGAAACTGCGTTTTCACCTTTTATCTTTTCCCCGAGTCCCGCCACTTGACTTATCTTTTCAGCCGGTAAGGCCAGCTCAGAAAGCAGGGTCTCCCGAATGGGCTCAAAATATTTTGGGCTTTGAAAATTGCCTTTAAGATAACAGGAGGGCCCGATCTGTTGGAAGGAAGGGTCATAATGAAAATACCGCTCCCGATGATAGGTCCGCCATCGTTTGGGACGCAGATACTGTAAGGCCTTGGCGGTATTCGTGGCTGGTTTCAGCCGGTTGATCTCTGTCTCTTCTGCCAGTTGAAATAGGGTAGGGAAGTTTCCCAATTCCAGTTTTCGGAGATCATATCCCGCAAAATCCCGTGTATCCAGCTTTAATTCCACACCATGCCGAAGGCTTAAATAACGCCCTGCCGCATACTGGAAAAACTGGTTACCCATTCCGCCGATGATGTGGGAGATGATCATTCTCGTAGGAATTATCTTTCCGGGGTCAACCGAAGTATATCGTCCTTATTTTCCAATTTGTAATTGAATCCGGTGTTTTTACAAAAAGACAAGATGTCTTCTACACGAGGATAATCATTGGCGCCCACGAAAAGGCGAGCATCATCTATGAGAATTACATGGGGAATGTTGTCAGAAGTAATAATATTCAATTCCTCAATTACAGGACATTCTTTATCCCCAAGTGCAGTTATACCTCCCGAATAATGTCCGTCAAGCCAGAATAAAGCAGGGGCAGAAAGCTGAGAAGTGATCTGCCTCATGACCTTTCCGCTATCACCTTGCAACAAATGCACTTTTGGCTGATTCTTGAACTTCTTTAGCCCACGTTTATATAATTTTTCACTTAATTCAATCGAATAAATAGACTCAAAATTGGGCAATTGTGCCTCAACCATTTCACCCAGATAGGTGCCCGTTTCAACTAGTGTTTTAATTGAAAAAGCCTGACCGTACTCCTTTATGGCATTTTGCTTTACAATATGAGGCGGTGGGAAAGGTTTCCCATTCTTTACCCAATCATTAAATTGAACTTCTGGCGGAATAACAGGTGCTTTCTTTTTGAATAAGTTGAACATTGTTTGCTATTTAGTGAACCAAAAACAGCCACAGGCATATTTTTGGGATTTTACGATCTCAGGGTCTGCATCCTGAATGAATTTATTTTCATCATTGACCATGGAGAATTCCTTTAGTTTTAAAGGGGCCCATAGTTCTTGAATCATTTCAAAAGAATAGATCCGGTGCGCATTGAACTCAATCCTTGGCTTGCCAACCGGAGTTACAAACAGAAATTGCCCTCCGGGTTTCAGTACACGTTTTAACTCTTTAATAGCCTTCAGGTCCCCTTCCGGGTCCAACGGGTCTCCATATCTTCCTAATCCGATATGTTCAATGGTATGCATGCAAGATAAGGATTCGATGGAATCATCTGGAAATGGAAGTTGGGTCAGGTCGGCAAACTCAGAATGGTAATTGGGAAGGTTTAATAGTACTGGGCGGTAGTCATAAAATTTTATGGGGATAAAAGCACTGGTAATTGAACTGAAATGAAGAATAGAAGAGATGTCAATATGTTCCTTAGGCATCGTCTTCGCTAAAATACGAGCTGCCCAGGCTGGATGGTAGGTATAATGCGCGTCAAAGGGTGTGATTGATAATTTGTCATTGAGGCAAGGATACATATCAGACCATTTGGCGTCAAATCGCTTATTGGGGTCCTTTCGGAAACGACGAAACTGATTCAGATAGGAAAAGAAGAATCCAATCCTTTTTGGAAACCTGATCAATATCTCTTTAGCGGTAATTTTAGCAAACCGAATTAAATACATGGTGTTTTATCCTACCTCTTTGGTTTATCAATTTGGACAAGTAATGGCAGTGCGAACCAGGTTACCGGTATTGTCAATTGTGACTCGCCAGCATTGCCCATTTGGTGATTTTAAAATGATCCCAGAACCAATTTGCTCAATATTTACATCTCCAGTAAATACATGTAAAGTTGATTTAGGTGCGGTGATAGTATTGACATTCGGATATCCGATTCCAATAAAGTTAGTATTACCTTCAACAACAAAGCTGTGTTTCAGCAACCGGCTGTTATAAATCGAAAAGTTTCTTGGCAGCAAATGGGCATTTGTCGCCCCACCAACCATGAAGGTGTACTGTTGGTCCGAAGTAGTATTGCGAATGGCTATAGCAGCATGCCAGGGGTCATCTCCACTAAAAAATGCGCTTGCATGACCTAAACCGCCAAAACTTGGAGCATGCACCCATAGGGGATAAGGGGTGGAGTTGCCCATTGGGATAGTGCCAATACCTACGCGTCCGGCATTATAATAGATGCCATTGGCATGATCAAGCCATTGCGAATTGGTGGTAGCTGTTATTGTATTTCCTGTAATATCAATTCCATTTCCTGCAACCAGGTTGTGTGATATCGTATTACCAGTTACATTAATGCCTGTTCCACCAACCAGGTTATGGGCAATTGTATTTCCCGTAATATTGATCCCGGTTCCAGCCAGATAATTGGCATTGATGATATTCCCATTGCTGATGGATATGGCATTTCCTGCTACCAGATTAGTACGTTGAGCGTAAAGTGCATAAGGTACACTCAATAATTGGGTGGTACCTTGTACCTGATAAGTATTGGTGCCATCGGCTGAGATCTCTACCTGCAAGAATTTACTGCCACTGCCCCAGTTGATCGTATTAAATGTACCACTCACAACTGTTCCTGTTCCAATGGACAGGGTAAACAAGCCAAAATTATTGGTGGTGGTGGCATGTGTTTCCTGATAAATAAGCGTGCCGTTCACAGATCCATCCAGGATCGAAAACCGGACATTTACATTCTGTGTCGGTATGATTAACCCCGTAGCTGTTCTCGCCACGGCCTGATAGTTGAGCGCCTGCGGCACTTGTTGAGCGAGCAAGTTGGTCACGGTTAGGATGATAACCAAAAGCGATAAGATTTTCTTTGTCATGGTATTATTTTTATAAGAGGTGATGGTTAGGTTTAATTTTGTTTAATGATCTTCAAAGTCTTGAATTCTCCCCCGCAACCTGGCAGCAACCGAATGATATACATACCCGAAGCGAGTTTTCTCAGGTCAATGTAGTTATTGAAGAACCGGGTATTGCTGACAAGCTTCCCATCGGCTGCATAGATCTGGTAACTGGTGATCCAGTCATGGCGACCAACGAGGCGTATATAATCAGTCGTGGGATTGGGAAAATATTGAAAAGTATTGTTGATGATATCACAGGCCGCATCCGCCACTTTTACCGAAGGTTGCAATACCCCCTGGGTTACCTGATAATTACCGCCGGAAATGGTGGTGATCGAAATCTCGCCAATGGAGTATTCAATTTGATAGTCCGTTGTAACCAGCGTGGCTCCGGTTGAATTAACAACCGACTGCCCCCTGGCGAACCCCATGGAGCAAATCAAACAAATTAAATAAAATCCTTTTTTATAAATTTTCATAAAATGGGTTTTGGTAAAAATAGCAAAAATGGTCATGGGCAAAGGGTGGGGGAGGATTAATTTTTCAGGGAATTAATTTGTCTTTTATGTCCTTTAAAATGGCCCTGATCCGATCTGCCGCCATCGTCCAGAATATGGAACGATCGTAGGCATTATAAACCCCTTTTTCCCTCCTGGCCTTGAGATAGATCCTTTTTGTTTGAAAATACAGGTAATAGGGATTGATACGTCTGTAATGGACATGGGTGGTGTTCTGGCTGTGTACCCGGTATTTGATCACCGGACGGTCAATCTTTTCGATGGCATAACCGTCAGCAAGCAGGGTTAACCAGAGGGGGTAATCCTCAACCGCATACTCGGGTAATTGCTGGCTGGTATCATACCCATATTGCTTCATGATTGCCGTACGGATCATAACCGTGGAATGGGTAATGCAATTCTCCCATTTCATCACCCGGCGAATATCCTTTCCTGATACGATCTTTTCATCCATCTCCCAGGCTTTCGCAGGGGCACCCGTTTCATCGATCGGCAGTGTTTTTCCAGCCACAACAGCGGTTCCGGGATGACGCTCCAACCAATCTTTCTGCCAGGCCAACCGCTCCGGCAGCGATATGTCATCCGCATGCATGACACAGAGGAGGGGGGCTTTCACCCGGGCAATTCCTGTATTCATGGCGGCAACCACGCCTTGATTGACCGCATGTTTTATATAAACGATTCGGGAGTCTGTATAAGAAAGTAGGATGGCCTCACTCTCGTCAGTGGAGCAATCATTGACAATGATGAATTCAAAATCAGCATGTGTCTGTCCCAGGATACTGTCAATGGCCTCCCGCAGATATTTGCCCGCGTTGTATACGGGCATGATCACTGATATGGATGGAGTATTGAACATGGGTTAGCGGACAAATACCGTTTTCATAAAAAATCCTTTCAATGTATACCATTGGGATTTGATCAGGTAGCTGCCTTTGGCCGGGGAGCCTGCCAGCAAAAACTTCAATCCGATCAACCAGGAAACCTTCCATTTGAAAACATATTCCAGGCCTTTGGTAAAGAGGCCCCAACCGCCCTTTTCTGCCCGTACACGAATCTTTTCCTCATTGCCGGTCTTCAGGTATAGTTTTCGAAAATTCTCCGGTTGCAACCGCTCGGCATCAATGTTATGATAAACCACAGCAGCCGGTACATACCAGATATCCTGGCTGAATTGACGGACCCGAAAATTAATGGCCTTGTCATCGCTCCGGAATTGCAGGTCCGTATTGAATCCCCCTGCTTTTTCCAGTATAGGCTTGCGATAACTCATGTTGCATCCTGCAGGATACTTCATTTGCTGGTCATATTTCCTCAATTGGTCGCCATGGTCCTGGCCCGCTACAAACCCATACAGGTAATGGCTCATCCAAACCGGTTCTCCTCCATCGGGATATTTGGGCAGTACTTTTCCTCCGGCACCTACGGCCTCCGGGTGGTGCTCAAAAAATTGGAGCAGGGAAGCGGCAAATTCCGGAGTCGCCTCCGCATCGTCATCGATATAGGTAATTATCCCCGAACCCGCTTCGCGGTAGCCGCGGTTCCGGGCATGGGACAGACCCTTGTTTTCCTCAAAAAAATAGCGGATCACCGTATCTGGGTTTTGCGCGATTACTTCCTGCACGATTCGGGCTGTTTGGTCTGTGCTCCGGTTATCAATAACCAACACCTCATAAAGGGCTTTATCCAGTTCCTGTTTGATCAGGGACTCCAGGGCCGCCCGGATAAACCTGTCGCGGTTATACGTACAGATCACGATCGATATGCTGGGATGTGTGGCGGCCATGTAACGAAGGCTTGAAAATCATTGCAAAATAAAGCTATTGGGCTCAATATTCCCCCCGGGAATTTATTAAGTTTGGGCCCCGGATATACCCGCCTATGGCTTCTCCTGTCTACCTACTTCTTCAGATTAAACGCTACACAGAACAGGTGTTGATGTGGCCCTTTGTGGCCTACGGAAGGTTCAGGGCCTCACGGGAGCGATCAATCACAGAGTACGACCTGGTCTGCTTTTTCCCGGGCTATGCCCTTGGCGGGGCTGAAAAGGTACATGCCGATGTAGTAGCTTGTTTTCCAGAAAAGCGGATACTGATCTATTTCACCAGACGCTCGGCCAACGACAAAATGTTGCACCTTTTTCAACGCGAAGGGGTTACTATACGGGATATCAGCGCCTGGACCGACAATAAATTCAAATACTGGCAGAATTTTATCTGGCGGGGCATCTGTGCGGGATTGATCGCAGGTCAGAAAAACAGACCCGTGGTATTTTCAGGTCAATGCAATTTTGGATACAAGGTATTGCCGCATTTGCCCACCGGGGTCCGGAAGGTGGAACTGATTCATGTGGCAGAGAAAAAATTCTCCTGGATCACCTTTCCTTTTATCGGGTTGATCGATCAGCGGGTCATGATCTCGGACATTATTATTCAACGGGCCCTTCATTTCTATCGTTCCATCGGGGTGCCAACAAAATATGATCACCGAATCCAAAAGATCATTAACTATACAGAACTGCCTTCGGATATACCGGTGCGTACCTATACAGATCCATTAAAAGTGTATTATGCCGGGCGGGGTGGGTATCCAAAACGGCTGTATCTCCTGATGGAGGTAGTTCGGAAGAGTAAACAATTGAACCTACCCATCGAATTTCATTTTGCCGGCAGCATCGCGGATGAAATTCCGGCTGACCTGGAAAAGCAGGTCTGTTTTCATGGGGAACTGCAGGGTGGAGAAGCTATGCGTGCCCTGCACCAACAAATGGATATCCTGTTCATGTCCTCCGCCTCCGAAGCCTTCCCGATGTTGATCATGGAAGCCATGGCCAATGGGGTAGTGGTGATATCCACCAGTGTTGGAGGTATCCCCGAACATATCCATACCGGTAATAATGGCCTGCTGGTCACCGCAGAGGATGAAAATGCGATCGTGGATGAATTGCTCCATGCTCTTCAGGAGCTAAGCCGCGACAGGGAACAAATAAAACGGCTTGCCGAAGCAAGCCGTCAATATGCGTTAAATTATTTTGGTAAAAAGCCTTTCTGCGAAGGGTATCGCAAGGCTTTATTTGGATAATGATCAGGCCGTCTTTTTACTTCTTCTCCATAACATAAATCCGCCCAGGATCAATAACACATACACAAAAATACTTGACCAGAGTACAAGGGTATTGCCCAACCGATACGAATCCGGGTCAAAATGAAATTTGATCGTATGCTTTCCGGCGGGAACAGAAAGTCCACGCAGGGCATAGTTGACCTTAATGATCTCTGCTGGTTTATCATCAATGGTAGCTTTCCAACCACCCGGGTAATAGATCTCGCTAAAGACCGCAAATTGAGGGGTGGCTGCATTGAAATCATACGTGATGTCATCGTTGCGGTTCTCCAACAACCGAATGGAAGCCGTGGAATCCACTTGCGGCGCGGCGGTGATCAGCGGTTTGAATTTATCCTGGACAATGGCGGTATCCCGCAGGTTGATGCTGTCCATGGCCTTCATTTCATCCTTACCATCCTTTACATACAGGATATGCTTCACCAACCAGGCATGCCCAAAGGCGGCTGAATTGATCTGCGGAATGGGCTTGCCATCCTGCGGATTGGCTACAATAAAATACTTTGTATTCAGCATATTGAATGCCTGCATATTTCCTTTGGACAATTGTTGTTCATACAGGTCCTGGAAAATCGCGAGTTTGGCCGGATGGTACCCACCGATCGTATTATGATAATAGGAGGGAAGGGATTCATCAAAGGGAGGAACGGTCTGGTTAAAAACACGGTAATACCCCGTATCCTGTTTAATCTGCGCATCGGCCTGGGTCATGGCAAAAGTGTTCTCGTACGTGGATTCATCCACATAGGATTCCCTGTCCAGATAGCGGTTGGCAATGCCTAACAGATCCAGCGAACTGATGACAGTGAGCGAAGCAAGTGCCAGTCCGGATTTGATCTTTCCCTGTACAAATAACCAGATCAGCAGAAAGGAAAGCCCAATGAGTACGGTATTCCGTAACATGTCTTTCAGGTACATGGATTTTCTGTCTTCCTGGATCGCATCGACAAAGCCCGAAGCAAATTGTTGTGCTTGCATTTGTGCCTCAGGACCGGGTTGTTGTCCTCCGCGCATGGCCTGCTGCAGCATCATATTGGAAAAGTTATCGCGAAGCCCTGCATCCGAGTTGCCACTAAAGGTGGCGGTGGCATAGAATGCAAGGAGCACAGCGATAAGCGCACCTGTGGTAATACCGGCACGCTTCAATATTTTAACCCATTCTGCCTTCTCGCGCTTGCCAAAAAATATCTCCTGCAAGGTGAAGGCTGCCATGACGGCAAAACAGAGTTGGGGGATGACCAGGGCCATGGTAGGCGCCCTGAATTTTTTATAAAAAGGAAGATAGTCGAACAGGAAATAATTCACCGCCTCGAAGTGATTTCCCCAGGCCAGGATGATACCAAACAGGCTGGCGGTGACGATCCACCCCAGGTGCCAGGAACGGACAGCAAAGAGCCCGATAATAAATAACAATACGATCACAGCACCCAGGTACACCGGTCCGGAGGTACCTGGTTGAGGGCCCCAATAAGTGGAACCATTTGCCACCTGAAGGGCGGTTTCTTCGGGGTATCCAATTTCGGTGAGCTTTTGGGCAAAAACCGAGGATTTGAGGTTCTTTCCTGCACTACCACCTCCATAGGCGGTGGGATGGATCAGTGTAAGTGTTTCACCAATGCCATAGCTCCAGCGAAACGCATATTCCTTATCAAGCCCACCCGCGGTGGTATTGGGATCGGCTTTGTCTTTCATTTCAGATTCACCACCACGAATGGAATATTTCGCATAGTCATACGTGGTTAAGGTGGTCACGGCAGAAGTACCCATACAAACCAGGGCGATCAGGATCCCGATTCCTCCACTCAGGAGCAGGTGGCCCCATTCCTTGGCCCGAATAGCCTGCCAGGCATGAAACAGGGCAATGATCGCGGCGATGATCAGGGTGTAGTAAACGATCTGTAAGTGAACCGTTGACATTTGCAAACTAAGGGCTACGGCCAACATCATGGCGCCACCCCAATATTGTTTTCTGAAAAGAAGAAGAAAACCACCGATCACAGCA
This sequence comes from Chitinophagaceae bacterium, assembly GCA_033762195.1. GTDB lineage: Bacteria > Bacteroidota > Bacteroidia > Chitinophagales > Chitinophagaceae > SpSt-398. The sequence continues at coordinate 14,257 of JANRLV010000159.1, forward strand.
GGTGCCATGGCGATGGCCTGCATCTTGGTATCATGCCCCACTTCCACAATGATGGGATCATAGGTGGAATAGGCATAGGCCAGGGCGCTCAATACCCCGATCCAGGGTCTGACCGGCAGGATCAAAGCGAGGATATAAAAACTTAAACAGGCGAGAAAGAAAAAACTGATGGGTTTGGGCAGTCCCAGCGTCAGAACAGAATAGATATGGTTGACCGTTACTGGGTGTGTCTGTCCAATGATGATCTGGTACGCAGGCATACCGGCAAACATGCTATTGGACCACAGCGGGTAGTGCCCGTATTTCTCTTTGAATTCGTAGGATTTCTGGGCCATGGCCTTCCACCGTTGAAAGTCATGTTGCTCCACCACCTCACCCCGCAAAACGGGTGCGCAATAGATCACCGACACCACAAGAAAAATAGCCACGGCCGCCAAATGGGGCCATCCTTTCTGGAACCAATGCTTATTCATAATTAGGCGGTTGTTAAGGCTGACAAAATAATGCTATTTTACACTAAATTAGTCCATGCGCTGGCTATTATTTTTGTCCCGGGTGGCCCTGATCTGCAACCTGTTTTTCCTGGTCGCCCTCTCCTTGCGGTTGTGGAACTGGATCGGTAGTGCCGACCTCCAATCTACTATTATTATCCTCGGCTATGTGTTGTCCATGTTGTTCAATCCACTTACCGTACTTACCTGTCTCTTTGTCTATGTCCTGAACCGCCAAAAATTGGCAGTCGTTCCAGGCTGGCTTATTGTGACCAATGTGGTCTTTTTATTTCTGCAACTCATCTTTGTCCTTTCGCTGAATATTGACGAAATCAAATCCTGATCATGATACAAAGCATCCTCAAAGATCGTCCCACAAGGCTTTTTCTGGTACTGGGCGCTGTATTTGTCGCCAATGCGCTCATCGCCGAAGTGATCGGGGTGAAGATTTTTTCACTGGAGGCGACATTGGGGTGGAAGCCGGCTGATTGGAATATCCTTGGCAATACATTTTCATTTAACCTGACGGCCGGGGTACTGTTATGGCCGGTGGTCTTTATCATGACCGATCTGATCAATGAGTACTATGGCATGAAAGGGGTGCGGTTCCTTTCCTATCTCACCGTGGCACTTATCGCATACGCTTTCCTCATTTTCTTTGGGGCCATTCATCTTACCCCGGCCGGATTTTGGGCCAACGATTATTTTAAGGGAGTGGCCGATAGCAATGCAGCCTATGCTGGTGTTTTAGGACAGACACAAGCCATCATCATCGCTTCCCTGATCGCCTTCCTGATCGGACAGGTACTGGATGTATATGTATTTCATTTTATAAAAAAGAGGACAGGAGAAAAAAGTATCTGGCTACGGGCAACAGGTTCAACATTTGTGTCGCAATTTGTGGACAGTTTTGTGGTCTTGTTCGTAGCCTTCTATGTAGCACCCCGGCTCACTGGTCAAACTAACCCCTGGACCTTTGGCATGGTGATGACCATTTGTATCGGAAATTATATTTACAAATTTATCATGGCCATTGCCCTTACGCCAGTGATTTATCTGGTGCATGGGTTCATTGAAAAATATTTGGGGCATGATAAGGCTGCAGAGATGAAGCGGGCAGCGATGGCGGAGGAAGGAAGAACAAATAAATAAGGAAATACTCGGATTACCTCTTATTCTTTATTTTTTATTCCTTACAATCTCCGCAACGATCTTATCAATTGGCAAGGTCACGGCCTCTGGCGTAAATTCTTCCCAGTTTAGCAAACGAAAGGTTTCGGTTTCTTTGGTACGCTCATAGATCTCCATCTGTTGCGCATCAAAATCAAAGGGCTTGTCGCGAAAAGGTACTTTGATCTCCTCCAGGGGATGGGCAAAATAATAGATTGAAATGATCTGGTGAGAGGGGTTAAAGGCCGACATTTGAAAATAGTCGGTGGTATAAATATGATCCCCGATACGGGCTTCAATATTCATTTCTTCTTTTAGTTCACGACGCAGGCAATCACGGGTGCCTTCTCCAAATTCCAACCCACCTCCTGGGAATTTGGTATAAAATCCCCCGCGGATATATTCGTCGCTGACCACTACCTGTTTTTTTTCATTGAGGATGATACCGTACACACGGATATTGAAAAAACTCATGCCTACAGAATTTTTTTACGTAAAAAGAACCAGCCGATGATCAGGGCGATCACCAGCGAGAGGATGACAACAATGAGAAAAGCATACCGTGATTCCTCAAACCCATTGCGCACATTCATCCCAAAAATACTGGAGATGAGTACGGGAAGGGTTAGCACGATCGTGATCACGGAAAGCCTCTTCAGCACTTCGTTCTGGTTATTGGCAATGATGCTGGCAAAAGCATCCAGGGTGCTGCTCAGGATATTGGTATAAATATTCGCCATTTCAAGGGCCTGGGATGTGTCTACGATCAAGTCTTCAAGATATTCCCGCTCTTCCTCGGTCAGCCCCAGGAAATTGGTCCGGGCCAGTTTCATGAACAACAGTTCATTGCTTCGCAGGGAGGTGACAAAATAGACCAGGCTTTTCTGGATACGCATCAATTGAAGCAGGTGCTCATTCCGGTTGGCATCGTACAGTTTCTGCTCCAGTATATTTCTGCGGTGATTAATCTCCTTGAGGTATTCAATTGAATTTTGCACCACCTTTTCAAAGATCTTTAGCACCATCATATTCTTTTTGTCGGGGTGCCTGTTTTGAAAGGTGTTCAGGAATTTCTTCATCGCCGGGTTCTCAAAGGAGTTTACCGTTACGATCTGGTGGTGGGTCAGGATAATACAAATAGGGATAGTGATATAATAGGCATCACTATCGTTGAACGAGTTGTTCTCGGTTGGCGTTTTAAGTACGATGAGTTTGACATTGTCATCTTCTTCATAACGTGCTCTTTCGTCAATATCCAGCGAGTCGGTCAAAAAATCAACGGGGATATCCAGTTGCTCAGATAATTCTGTGAATTCTTCCTGTTTGAAGGGCGGGAGAATATTCACCCAAGCGCCATTCTCTGGTCTTTCAATGGCCACGGTTTGGTGATCGATATTCTTGAAGTACTGGATCATCCGGGTAAAGGTAGGGGTGGGTGGGGAGAGTAAAAATTTTTAAATCGAGAGGGTTCCTTCAAATACTTTTTCGGCGGGCCCACATAGCCAGATATTCTCAAACCGGTCCGCTCCGGTCTTATCATATTCCACGCTGAGCTTACCACCGGGAGTGTTCACTTCCACTTCATTAAAACCATTTTCATTGTGGTAGCATACGATGGCGGCAGCTGTGACACCTGTACCACAGGAGTAGGTTTCGTTTTCCACCCCTCTTTCGTAGGTCCGTACACTGATCTTGTCATCTTCCTCGAGGTGTTCAACAAAATTGACATTGATCCCTTCCTTTTCAAATTCTTTGCTGTAACGGATATCCCGGCCTTTACGAAAAACATCCACTTCGGCAACCATGGGGACGAATTTGATATAGTGCGGAGAACCGGTGTTTAAAACATAATCCGATCCCCATTTTTTTATCCCTGTCACATCCCTCATCTTCAGGGATACAGTACCATCACTATCGATCTCTGCTTCATGCGGTCCATCTGTGGCCAGAAAATGATAGGTGGATTGGGCAAGTCCGAGGTGAGAGGCAAATTTTACAATACAACGTCCACCGTTTCCACACATGCTTCCTTCCCGCCCATCAGCGTTGTAATACTTCATTTCAAAATCGTATCCCTCCAGGGAATTAAAGGTCATGAGCCCATCGGCACCGATCCCAAACCGGCGGTCACAAAGAAAATGGATCTGTTCGGTGGTCAGGGAATCATAGCTCCCGTTCCGGTTGTCGAGCAGAATAAAATCGTTTCCGGTTCCCTGGTATTTAAAAAATTGGATAAGCATGAGGGTACAAAATTACGAAGCCTGGTTTATTCTATGTCTTTGATAATGTCCAGCGATTTTACGATCAGGTTTTCCACCGCGGCAGCACCATCCGGAGAGAATTGTTTCAGAACCCGGTTGGCAACGATCACATTCAGTGAAAGGCAGTGGTGTCCTAGTAATTTACCAAGCCCATAAATGGCTGAGGTCTCCATTTCAAAATTGGTGATCCGGTAGCGCCCAAACCTGAACTGGGTAAGCCGGTCGATGAGGTCTGGTTGGGCTACGCCCAAACGGAGCACCCGCCCCTGGGGGCCATAAAAGCCCGGGCAGGTAACCGTGATCCCGTGGTGGTAATCCTTACCAAAATGTTTGAGCAGCGAAGCGCCTGCCCCAAATATATAGGGGTGGGCAATCCCGTTATGAAGCTGTGTAAATGTGATGAATGACTGAAGGAGTTGCTGCTCTTCATCATTCTGTTGCATCCGGTAAAAATTCATCAGGTTGTCAATACCCAGCCCATGGGTAGAGCAAACAAAACTATCAACGGGGATATCGTCCTGAAGGGCGCCGGAGGTACCCAGCCGGATGATATTCAGTGAGCGTAAGACCGGCCGGATACTGCGGGTGGAGAGATCAATGTTCACCAGGGCATCGAGTTCGTTGATAACAATGTCAATATTGTCGGTACCAATGCCACTGGAAAGGACGGTCACCCTTTTTTCGCCCAGATATCCGGTATGGGAAATGAATTCACGGTGCTGGGACCGGTGTTCGATCGTGGAAAAATGTTTGCTTACCTGGGCGACCCGGTCTGGGTCACCAACAGTGAGGATGGTCTGCCCGATTTCTTCCGGGCGAAGGTCTAAATGATAAACCGCCCCCCGGGCATTGAGGATCAGTTCCGATTCTGCGATACGTTGCATGCGTCAATTAGTTAGGTAGATTCTCCCGAATATACTAATTTTGGCGGCTCTAGCCGGTACCGTGGCCGAGTGGCTAGGCAGAGCTCTGCAAAAGCTCCTACAGCAGTTCGAATCTGCTCGGTACCTCCACCTTCAACCACCAAAGCATTCGCGTTGGTGGTTTTTTTACATCCAATAATTCATCAGGAACGAAGAAACAGGCTTCTGCTGTTTTCTTTTCTTTTCGTAGGAGCTCTTGTACGTGAAGTGAACCTCATTGGTTTGATTACGATTCAGGTAGCCAACACCGGGAATTTCAACTTCCAATCCCTGTATCAGCAATTCATTGATATAGTAAGACAGACTGCGGATATCTGCATAGATCACACAAGCTTCCGATTTTAAGCGGTCACATAAAAACTGCACCAGGCTTTCATCCAATCCATTCTTCCGCAACGGCTGAAAACTCAGTTTCCGACGGGTTAATACTTCCCCACGGGGCATGGTCAACTCCTCCGTATGAACGTCAAAACGTCCAATGGTGGGGATCTCGAGGTATCCTTTTTTTTCAAGGAATTCTCTTAAATGCCGAGCGATTTTCATGATTGGCTTTTTGTTACATCAGCGCATTAATAATTGGTTTCCCTGACTCGCAGGCGTACTTCTTAGGTTAGCGTTTTGGTTGCTTTAATAGGGGAGCTGGAAATGGGGAAACAATGTTAACAAAATATTCCGAATCCCGCAAGTATTTATTTAAAAATTAATATTTGACAACCTTTACACGAGGTTGACCTTTAGAGATATAAAGAACATTGAGGGAGTCGGCGATCCGGGTGGTATCGCTGGGGAGGGCGGGAAGTCGAAAAAAGACCTGGTATCGGACGCTGTCGGTGGTGGATATATGAACATCCACCTTGCATTGGTCCTTGAGGTATTGGTACCGGGTATAAGCCTGCCGCATGGAGGCCTCTTTGACGATGAATTTATAGGTTTGGGAGGAGACCGGATCGGCCACCGGGGCCTGATTGACCGGTGTGGTAACTACAGCCAGGGTATCCGTAACGGGTTGGGTGGTGATCTCGGGACTGCTATCTGCTTTGGACCGCATCATCGATTTGAACAGGGTATATCCACCCCAAATTGCCAGTCCCAGTCCCACAATGACCACCGCGCCGGTCAGCCACTTGTTCCGGGCATTGGACGCAGCTTTGCGTGTACCCAATATATCACTGTAATCGAGTGAATGATCTTCTCCAATAGCGCCCTGTACCTGGCTGTCCTTTTCAGAAAGAGGAAATTCTTTTGATTTTTCGGCCTGGATCTGACCGGCCGTAAATTCCATCACACCCTCTTTAAGCGGTGTCAGTGTGCCAATGCCTTCCAGGAAAAACGGTTTTCCGATATTGAGGAACTCCCTCATCTGGTCGATATAGGATACCAGGTCTGCCTCGGCCAGGCTTTTCATTTTGCCTGTTTCCCTGGCCACAAAATTGACCAGGCCTTCATCCATCTTCTCCGCCTTATTGCCATTAAAACGAATAGTCAGTTCGGGGGAACCGTCAGCGCGTGATTGTGATTCGGTGACAAAACGGCCAATACCGACAAGGGATAGTTGCTGATTGGACATCAGGTATTGGGCCAATAAGGGGGATAATTTCAAGGTATCAGAATTTAACCATCACAATATAAATATTTTAGATGGGAGGTGCAAGAAGGAAGCCGTGTATTAATTTTGTGAAATGCTAAGCACGGAAGAATCAAAATTCCTGGATTACTGGGAAAAGAACAGGGAAAGAAAGAAAAAAGTGTACCGTCAGTTGTCCGTTGGCCTTCCTTCCGGGGCTGTTCTCGTTATCGCTATTTTCATCAATGTATTCTCAGGATGGTACACCAGGGCCATGATGGCCTATAATGGGGACAAATCCATTTTATTGGTATTATTATTGGGAGGGGTAGGCATAGCCACCTTTATTACCATTTATTCGGCCCGGCACCGATGGGATCAAAATGAACAGAAATACAAGGAATTGCTCCAAAAAAAGAAACAAGGGGGCAGCGAATCAGACCCCAAAACGGTCTAATCAAATAATAAGTGAATTATGAAAAATGTGACCATTCTATTCTTATCCGTACTCGTTATGATGACCGGAACCGGCTGTGTCAAAGACCAGGGCTGTGATGACAAATCCCCCCAATCAGAAGAAGCCACCATGGTGGCCTATGCCACAGCAGAAGGCATAAACGCAGTTGAACATTCAAGCGGTCTTTATTACGAAATCATCAACCCAGGTACAGGTAACCAACCCACCGCTGCCTCCAAAATTAAAGCGACCTATACCGGAAAGCTTCTCAATGGAACTGTATTTGATCAACTGACTTCCCCACCCACTCAATCCTGGGATATGAGCCTGCTTATTGAAGGTTGGAAGATCGGATTGCCGCTTATCAAGCAAGGTGGAACGATCAAACTGATCATCCCCTCCTCCCTGGCCTATGGCTGTAATGGCGCTGGTCCTATACCGGGAGATGCCATACTTTATTTCGATGTAACCCTGGTGGAAGTGACGAACTAAAAGCTAATAGCTATCAGCTTTTAGCCTTTAGTTAATATCAATCTTCACTAACTTGCATGGCATGTCTTTTCACCACGAGGCCATATCAGTTTTTGATATTTTCAAAATCGGAGTAGGCCCATCCAGTTCTCATACCCTGGGACCCTGGCGGGCAGCGGAACGGTTTGTGCAATCGCTTCGTAAGCGTGAACTCCTTTCCCAGGTTACCGGCATTCGGGTATTACTCTATGGGTCCTTGGCCAAAACGGGCAAAGGCCATGGAACAGATATTGCCATTCAATTGGGATTAGCGGGCGAAGACCCGGTTTCCTTCGACACTCAACAAATAGGAACACGGATACAGGAGATCGCCTCCATGAAAAGACTTGTGCTGGGTGGTTGGCACGAAATACCCTTTGATCCGGCCGAGGATATAGAATTCCTTTTTGCCGAGAGTCTTCCTTTTCATCCGAACGCCCTTAGTTTCCTCGTCCATTTACCAAATGGAATGGACATTGCCGAAACCTACTATTCAGTCGGGGGAGGGTTTGTGCAACAGGAGGGCGAGCATGGGTCACAAGCCGGTGGACAAATGCTGCCTTTCCCAATCAATACCTCTCAGGACCTGCTGCATTGGTGTATGAAAACCGGCCTCTCAATCCATGAGGTAGTGATGGAAAATGAATTGGCCTGGCGGTCGGAACCAGAGATCCATGCCGGCGTATGGAAGATCTGGCAGGTGATGAAAGATTGTATGTACACGGGCTGTCATACTGAAGGACATTTGCCAGGTGGGCTGGATGTAAAAAGAAGGGCTGCTCCATTGAATACAAAACTCCTCAAAGGCCAATCCTATTCCGGCTATACGGAGTGGATCAATTGCATTCGTCAGGGAGGCCATGATTTTAAATATACGTTGGACTGGGTCAGTTGTTTTGCGCTTTCGGTCAATGAGGAAAATGCCTCTTTTGGGCGTGTCGTTACGGCCCCTACCAATGGAGCGGCGGGCGTTATTCCAGCCGTACTTTTTTATTATGTTGTTTTTTGTGGGGGTGATAAGGAAACAGATATTATTCGGTTTCTTTTAACCGCATCTGAGATCGGCAGTATTTTCAAAAAAGGGGCGACCATCTCAGCTGCCATGGGTGGATGCCAGGCAGAGATCGGTGTTTCCTCCGCCATGGCCGCTGCTGCACTGACCGAGGCCCTGGGTGGAACTCAACGTCAGGCACTGATGGCTGCCGAGATCGCTATGGAGCATCATCTTGGATTGACCTGTGACCCCATTGGAGGGCTAGTACAGGTTCCCTGTATTGAAAGAAATACCATGGGGGCAATAAAGGCTATCACAGCCTGTCAACTGGCCATGCAAAGCAGTCCTGATTTTGCCAAGGTCTCCCTTGACGCAGTTATCAAAACCATGTGGGAAACCGCTCTCGATATGAATAGCAAATACAAAGAAACCTCCGATGGCGGCTTGGCCGTAAATATTCCGATCAGTTTGCCGGAATGCTGAAAGAGAGCTGTTTGCTAATAGCCCGGGACTAATACTCAGCAATTACCTCATACAATGTTCCGCGCTCCACAGGCTTTCTGCCTACCTGTTTGATCAAATTCACCAATTCTTCTGTCGTCATCGAAGGGTTTTGTTCCTCCGAACCGGCCATGGAATAGATTTTAGTCGTATCATCAATGGTACCATCAATATCGTTTACGCCATAGGCAAGAGTCAATTGCGCCTGATGCCGGCCCAACATGGGCCAATACGCTTTGAGGTGAGGAAAATTATCCATGTAGAGCCGGGAGACGGCATACATCTTCATATCCTCGATCACCGATATTTCGGGGATATGGCTCATGTCATTGTCCTTATTACGAAACTTAAGGGGGATAAAGGTATTGAAGCCCTTGGTCCGGTCTTGTAATTGCCTCAGTCGCTCCATATGGTCAATCCGGTGCGTATATTGCTCCAAATGGCCATACAGCAAGGTGGCATTACTGGGCATTCCCAACCGATGGGCTGTTTCGTGGATATCCAGCCAACCTTGCGCGTCTACTTTATCCGCGCAAATTTGTTCCCGTATCACCGGATCAAAAATCTCTGCCCCACCACCGGGAAGTGAATCAAGCCCCGCTTCCTGCAGAACTTTCAATCCTTCTTCCACACTCAGTTTTGCCTTGCGGAACATATAATCCAATTCTACAGCGGTAAATCCTTTGATATGGAGATCGGGACGATATGATTTGATATTTCGAAGCAGGTCGGCAAAGAAGTAAAGGTCCATTTTGGGATGGACACCCCCTACGATATGCACCTCGGTAACAGGCTGCCCGTCGTATTTTTTTACAATGTCCAGCATCTGTTCCTGGCTCAGTATCCATCCTTCCTCCCGATGGGCATATAGCCGGGAATAAGCACAGAAATGACAGGAGAACACACACACATTGGTTGGTTCGATATGAAAATTTCGGTTGAAATAAGTGATGTCGCCATGTTTTCGTTCCCGCACCATATTGGCCAGGCTGCCCAGCCAGGGGAGGTCTCCTTTTTCAAACAGGGCCAGTCCTTCCTCCTCCGTGATTCTTTCCTCTGCCCATATTTTCTCTCCGATCCGGTTCAACAGGGGATCGGTCGTAGCGTTTCCTATCTTTTTCATGGCGGTCTCCATATCAACTCATTTTTGCAAAGTTATTCAAAAAAAAAGCCCCCTGAACCAGGGGGCTTATGATATTCATCATTGGTATGATTAATACTTGATCACCTGTTGCTTGACATCCTTCTCGGCATTTTCGTAGCCTACATGAACGATATAGGTTCCGGCAGGACGACCAGTCAGGTCAATGGTTATCAGACGCTGGGCATCTCCGTTGAACTGTTTCTTCCATACCTGTTGACCGGCTGAATTATATACAGTGATATATTTCAACTGGGTGGGGGTTTGGTAGTGCCATACTGAGAATTGGTTATTGAAGGGGTTCGGGAGGATCATATATCCTTCAGACTTCAATTTAGAAGGTACCACTTCAGTATAGAGGTTCACATCATCCAGGAAGAGGTTGTTCTCGAAGTTTCCGGTAAAGCGGAAGGCCAGCATGAATTGGGTTTCGGAAGTGCCGAGGAAATTACCCAGGTTCACTGAATCCTTTCTCCACTGACGGGATGTCGGGAAGAACTCTTGCGTAAACGGATTATTTGGATCACCTATGGTTTGAAGTTCTTCGCCCCATTTCTTATAAACTGGGATAAAGGTATTACCGCAGTCTTTCGATAATAATACAGCGAATGTATCCAGGCTTACTCCTGTATTACCCGGTTGGGTATAAGTAGCAGCAGCTACGTTAAAGGTCAGGAAGATGGAGTCGATACCGCTGTAGGTATAGTTCGGCAGGGCGATATCGTCTGTCCGGTTAAAGGTGGCATTACCCCAGTTGTTAACCCAGGCAGAACCAGCGGCTGTGCGGCCAATGGTGGTGTTCTTTTGCCAGGTAATATCTGTATTGGGGTTGATGATCTCCCAGCCAGACGGCGGGAATGCTCCAGTAAAGGTCTCTGCAATAGATCCAGGCATAGCGCTTACAGTATACACAGAATATGATTTCGACTGTGCATCGTTGGTAGAATTACCATCGGGGTTAGCGTTATTGGGCAAGGAAGTAAAGGCAGTGAAGGTATGCGCTCCGGCTCCACCGATATTCACGTTATTGATCGTTATATTGGTAGTAGCGCCGGGGTTCAGGGTTCCGGTCCAGTTAATCTGGGTAACAGCACCTGCATCAACACGGTAGTTCAGCTTCAGGGTAGTAATCACTTCCGAACCAAAGTTGCGGATGGTGACCACAGGGCTTACGGTGCTGGTACATTCTCTTGGGTTGGGTTTGCTGATAGCAACAACCCCCGCATCCACAGGAGGAAGAACGATCTTCTCGATATTGATATCATCTACAAACAGGTTATTTCCAAATCCTGTAGTTCCTCTCCAACCAAATTGAATAAAGGAGGGGTTACCGGGGAAGTTAGGCTTCACGGTAACAACTTCTGTTCTCCAATTGGCGGCACTGCTCGGTGCAAAGTTGGCGGTGGTGGCAGGCAGGGTAGAAAGGTTTCTACCGGCAGGGCCGTCACTCCATTTCAGGTAACCACCAAAGTTCAACCAGGTAGTTCCGCAGTCGGGAGAGTAAACTAACTCCAGGGAGTCAGGTCCGAATCCGGGATAACCGGCATGCGCAACACGGAAGGTTACACGCAACGAGTCAATCGGAGCGGAGATATCAACAGCAGGCGAGATGAGATAGTCTTTCTGTCCTGTTGCAGAATAGTTGAAATAGTTGATACCCATGGAAGCAGGAGCAGTAAAGGCTCCGGCGAATGCAGTACGAACCCAGGTAATTCCATTATCAGGGTTGCTCAATCTCCAGCCAGTGGGCGGGAATGTAGTACCGCTAAAATTTTCACTTAGAGGCAGAGGTAAGCCAGCGCCAACATTCAAGGTAACACTTGAGGTGTCATTTGAAGCCTGAAGGTCAGCCGATCCATTGGGGTTATTCGTATATATCTTCAGGAGGTAGCTTCCAGGTGTTGCTGGTGCAGTAAGACCAGGAAGGGTTACACTTGCGGAAGCAAAGGGAGCCAAAGAACCGGTCCAGTTGGTGGACGTGGCCGGGTTGCTACCTAATTGGGTAAAGATCTGTAAGGAGGTCAGGGTAGTGGTACCATAGTTCTTGATTTCAACAATAGGGGTAATGCCAGCACCTGGGCAAAGATCGGTGGGTCCACCGCCGATTCCGCAACCACCTGCACCTGGGCTAAGGATGGCTTTAACACCCGCATCCAGGGAGAGAGCCGCAACAGGTACACAACCTTGAGATGTTTTCAGTCCGGGACGACAGTTATCAACCACCCATTGCATCCTGTCCACCTGCATATTGGTAAACATGGAATAACAAGCGTCATCGGTGTAGTCCATATAGTTCTGGTACATTTTACCAGGGGCTGAGGCAGAGCAGGCGTCTGTTACCGTACCAGAGGGGCAACCACTGGTGCTACCAGCCTGATTAGGCGTATCGCCAAAGGCATTATCAGTGCTTGTACCTGCGAGTGAACCGGGCAGCAAACAAGTACCGGGCATTTGACGGAAGTCAGATTGAGCACAACCTGATTCATCACCCCAAATATGGTAAAGACCAAAATAGTGTCCTGCTTCGTGTACGGCAGTACGACCGAGGTCAAAGGAAGGGTCGACATAAGCCGGGTTATTGGAGAAACCTTCAAATGCGAGTACGATACCATCTTCAGAAGGATCGCCAGTTCCGGGGAACTGGGCAACACCCAACAGACAGTTACCTACTTCACCTACCCAGATGTTGAAATACTCTGTGGTATTCCAGGCATCCGCACCGCAACTGGAGGCATGCTTCAATTGCTCATAATCGCTACAAGCATCTGTGAGTGTAGAAACTACCCGGTTGATACCATTGGTAGGTAACCCATTGGGATCACGCTGGGCCAAACAAAACCGGAGTTCGGAATGTCCTCTTACGGGATAGAAGTTTGAACCGTTGGTACTGTCGGCATTGACACCGGAGAAGTCTTCATTGAGTTTATTGATCTGCCAAATTACGTCGGCATCGGTCACCACCGCCTGACGAGCTGCTGATCCCACAATGTGCACAACCACAGGAATAATGGTGATGGCATCGGTCCGCTGATTGGATCCGGTTTCCGTGGCAAAAAGAGTTTTATTCCTTTCTGCTTGCTCACGGGCGCCGGGATTCTCCTGAAACCAGCGTTCCAGACCTTCCATAGTGGCACAACGTAAACGCTCGTTACCACCAATGGTGGATCCGGGTTTTACCTGTGCCTGAATCGTGGAAAAGGAAAAAAATGAAAGCGCCGCAAATGCCAGAAAAGTAAATTTTTTCAAAGCAGTATGTTTTTGGTTATTGAATACGTACAGAATCGCAAAAATACAGGCACAAGTTTACTGAATCTTAGGCAGAAACGAAAAAAATCTTAAAATCCGCTATCTTTCAGGCGCTGAAGATTAAACAGGCCAAAACAGGCTTGAAAAACAGGACTTTTTAACCAGCACAAACCATATTGCATGAGGCTGACTTACAGGCTGATAATTCTGAGTTTTCTACAGTTTTTTATCTGGGGCGCTTGGCTCATCACCATCGGCGCCTACTGGTTCCAAAATAAGAAGTGGGGCGGGGGAGATTTTGGTGACATTTTCTCCACCAGGGGGATATCCGCCATCTTCATGCCTGCAATTATGGGAATTGTGGCAGACCGGTGGATAAATGCTGAGAAACTGCTGGGAATCTGTCACTTGATCGGGGCAGCTATACTGATCTACATACCCCAGGTGAACGACCCTGACACCTTTTACTATGTGTTATTGGCCTATATGCTGTTCTATATGCCTACCATTTCCCTGGCCAATACCGTGTCCTATACCGTACTCATTAAAAATGGGAGGAATATCATCAAGGATTTTCCACCCATCCGCGTATTTGGAACCATCGGGTTCATAGTAGCCATGTGGATCGTCAGCCTCCTGAAGATTGAAACCTCGGCCAGCCAGTTTTATGTGGCAGCAGCAGCCTCTATCCTTTTTGGTATTTATGCTTTTACCTTACCGGCCTGTCCCCCTCAATCAACGCCTGACCAACGTAAAAGCCTGGTCGATATGCTCGGACTAAAGGCCTTTTCCCTTTTCAGAAATATCAAAATGGCACTTTTCTTCATTTTTGCCATGCTGCTTGGGGCAGCCTTGCAATTGACAAACGCTTATGGCGATACCTTTCTCCACGATTTTGCTAAAGTGCCGGCGTACATGGACCTGGTGGCGGTTAAATATCCTGCCATCATCATGTCCATTTCCCAAATTTCAGAAACACTCTTTATCCTGGCTATCCCCTTTTTCCTTCGACGATTTGGGATTAAAAAGGTCATGTTGTTTAGCATGATAGCCTGGGTCCTTCGCTTTGGCTTATTTGCCTATGGAAACCCTGGAGATGGTTTATGGATGATCATCCTTTCCTGTATCGTATATGGCATGGCCTTCGATTTCTTCAATATCTCTGGTTCCCTTTTTGTGGATACACAGGTTTCACCAACTGTTAGGGCCAGCGCACAGGGAATTTTTATGATGATGACCAATGGATTTGGTGCTTGGTTAGGTAGTAAGATCAGTGGGATCGTTATTTCCCGCTACTTCACAAACAGCGATGATAGTCTAGACTGGTACGGAATCTGGATCGCCTTTGCGGGGTATGCACTTGTCGTGGCTGTGGCATTTGCACTCTTCTTCCGTCATAAACATAACCCCGGAGACTTAGAAGGTCTCCAGGGTCATTAATGTTAAAGCGGTTATTTAGCGGGGCTTGATCAGATATGCGCCTCGATCTTTTTTACAAAATTGCTCTTGGGTTGGGCGCCAACCAGTTTGTCTACCACCTGGCCATTTTTGATAAAGAGGATCGCAGGAATGGAAGTGATACCATAGTTCATGCTCACTTGCGGATTCACATCCACATTTAATTTTCCTACGTTCACTTTGCCATCGTATTCTTTTGAGAGTTCTTCAATGACTGGACCAATCGCCCGGCAAGGGCCACACCATTCTGCCCAAAAATCGATCACAGTCAATTTATCGGATTGAAGCACATCGGATTGAAAATTCGAGTCGTTAAATTCTTTAGCCATATAAATGTTGTTTTCTTTTTAATAGGGACTGCAAAAATACATCCATTTCCTGATTCGCGTCCTTCTGACAGAGGCTTGTGACTAACTTGTCAGAAAAGCGTTATCCAATTGTTAAGACCTCCACTTCCAACTCTGGCCTTTCCCTCAGAAATTCTACAAGATCGTCATTCATTTCAAAGCCATTTCCCATGGATACCAGACTGATCTTCCGCTGGTTTCGGGGTTCATTTAAAACAAATTTGAGTCCGGCCTGACCGGGATATGATTTCAGGTTCTTCTGCAAAAATGCCAGCATGTCTTCTGTCAGGTACCTGGGATCCACTACAATGTTCAATTGTTTGGTCAGGTTCTTCTTCACATTCTCCACCATCGAGATCCCGCTTATCTTGAATTCGAATTCTCCCTGGTTATATCGTTGTTTAAAATAGCCTGTCACAAAAACAGATGTTCCGGGCTGTAAGTAGGCGTTATATTTTACGTAGTCATCACTCCACAACATGAACTCGGATTTACCTGTATAGTCTTCCAGCATCAGGCTGCCAAATTTGTTGCCATTCTTTTTGGAAATCCGGTGTTGGGCATCAACAATCAATCCGATCAACCGAAAACTACGATTGGGTTGGGGATGCTGCGCAATATGCTCCCGTATCTCATTAAATTCAGCAAGCGGGATGATGCCATAATGATCGATCTCAAACCGAAAATGATCAAGCGGATGTCCACTTAAGAACATGCCCGTCACATCCTTTTCATGATCAAGTTGGGTAGTCAGAGGCCAGGGGGGACAATCGGGAAGGGTAGGAGGTTTAATCTCAATTTCCATCGGCAGATCACCAAATAAGGTATTGGTTACGGCCGCGGTATTCTGTTGAAAATGTTGTCCAAACCGAATCACTTTCTCCAGGCCGGTAGTTGGGTCCTCCGGACTGGTGTGGAACAACTGCGCCCGGTGATGCTCCGGAAAACAATCAAAGGATCCTGCATAGGCCAGGCTTTCCAGTGTTTTCTTATTTACACTTCGCTGGTTGATCCTTTTGATCAGGTCAAACAGGTTGGCATAAGGGCCATTTTTCCCTCTTTCTTCCATGATGGACTCGATCGCAGCCTCTCCCACACCCTTCAATCCTCCCAGGCCAAACCGGATCTCGCCTTTTTTATTTACCGCAAACCCTTTTTTCGATTCATTGATATCCGGTCCAAGCACTTTGATCCCCATCCGCTTACACTCTTCCATGAAGAAGGTGATCTTTTCAATACTACCCGCATGGTTCAACACCGATGCCATGTATTCGGCCGGGTAATGCGATTTCAGGTAGGCTGTCTGGTAGGCAACAAACGCATAACAGGTGGAGTGTGATTTATTAAAGGCATATTGAGCAAAGGCTTCCCAGTCACGCCAGATCTTTTCAAGAGTTGGTTCAGGGAACCCTTTTTTGGAGGCACCTGTCACGAACTGGCCTTTCATCTTGTCCAGCACCGATCGTTGTTTCTTACCCATTGCTTTACGCAAAACATCCGCATCGCCCTTGCTAAATCCTCCCAGTTTTTGCGCGAGCAACATCACCTGCTCCTGATACACCGTGATTCCGTAGGTTTCTTCAAGATATTCCGCCATTTCAGGCAGGTCATAAGAAATCGATTCGCGTCCATGTTTCCGGTCAATATACTTGGGGATATAGGCGATAGGGCCGGGGCGGTAAAGCGCGTTCATCGCGATGAGGTCGCCAAATTTATCAGGCCGCAGATCACGCAAATGTTTTTGCATGCCCGGGCTTTCAAATTGGAAGGTGCCGATCGTATCCCCTTTTTGATAAAGCTGAAATGTTTTCTCATCCTCCAGGGGAATGGTATCAATATCGATGGTTATTCCATGGTTCTCTTTGATCAGTCGTAAGGCATCACGAATGATGGTGAGGGTCTTTAACCCCAAAAAGTCCATCTTGATGACTCCGGCATCTTCAATGATGCTGCCTTCGATCTGGGTGACCCAGAGATCAGAATCTTTGGCCGTGGCTACGGGAATCAATTCGGTAAGGTCACGCGGAGCAATGATGATACCGGCTGCATGAATGCCGGTATTTCGAACAGAGCCTTCGAGGATCTCGGCGGCATGGAGCACTTTGCTTTCCATGGAAGCGCCTTCATAAATATCCCGTAGCTTTTTCACATTGGCCAGGTCATCAGGTCCAAGGCCTTCCTTCTCTTCGAGTGATTTTTCTCCATCCTTTGTATTCAGGGGGGCATGGAGCACCCTTTTCAGTTCGATTCCTGGTTTTTCCGGCACCAGTTTGGCCAGGGCATTTGAATCCGGGAGGGGAAGGTCCATTACCCGCGCCACATCTTTGATACTCATCTTGGCGGCCATGGTGCCATAGGTGATGATCTGCGCCACCTGGTTCTGCCCGTATTTTTTAACTACATAATCGATCACTTTCTGCCTGCCTTCATCATCAAAGTCCGTATCAATATCGGGCATTGATTTTCGGTCTGGATTGAGGAAACGCTCAAACAGGAGATTGTACTTGATCGGATCAATATTTGTAATTCCGACGCAATAAGCCACCACACTCCCGGCTGCCGAACCACGACCCGGCCCTACAAATACTCCTATATCACGACCGGCCCTGATAAAATCACTCACGATCAAAAAATACCCCGCAAAACCCATGGTGCGGATCGTGAATAGCTCAAAGTCGATTCGCTCGGTGATCTCCGGCGTGAGGTCACTGTACCGTTGTTTAGCTCCTTCATAGGTCAGGTGCCTGAGATATTCCCATTGGTTCAGGTTATTGTCTGTGTGGACCTGAAATTCCTTTGGTAAGGGGAAAGCAGGAAGCAGGATATCTTTTTTGAGATTAAGGAGGTCAATTTTCTCCACGATCTCATTGGTGTTGTCTATCGCTTCGGGGAGGTCATGAAAGACCTTGATCATTTCCTCGGTCTTTTTAAAAAAGAACTGGTCATTTGGAAAGGCAAAACGTTTGTCTTTGACCAGGATATCATCATCCGAGAATTCCCGAAGGGCGGGTGTGGCTACTTTTTCTCCTGTATTGATACAAAGAAGAATATCGTGCGCTTCAAAATCCGATTGCTCCACATAATGGGAATCATTGCTGGCAATGACCTTTACATCATATTTCCGGGCAAACTTGATAAGAATATTATTCACCCGGTCCTGCTCCACCATACCATGCCGCTGTAATTCCACATAATAATCTTCCCCAAAAATATCCAGCCACCATTTGAATTCTTTCTCCGCTTCTGCTTCTCCTTTTTTCAGGATCGCCTGGGGTACAAGGGCGCCCAGGCAACAGGTGGTGGCGATCAATCCTTCATGGTATTTTTCGATCAATGACTTGTCAATCCGCGGGTACTTACTATACATGCCCTCAATAAAACCCATCGAGGTCAGCTTGACCAGGTTTTTATAACCCACTTCATTTTTAGCCAGTAAAATCTGGTGGTGCCGGGGATCCTTTTCTTCTTTGGAAAAGGTTTTTCGTAAGCGATCCTGGGTGATATAAAATTCACACCCCACGATCGGTTTTACCTTCGGTCGCCCCTGATCATCCTTATGTTTGTAGGCTTCACTGACAAACTCAAATACGCCAAACATATTTCCATGGTCACTGATCGCCAGGGCAGGCATCTGGTCATCCACTGCTTTTTTGAACAGCTTTGGTATTGAAGCCGCCCCATCAAGCAATGAAAACTGGGTATGGACATGGAGGTGTGAAAACTTCATAACGGGTTGAAAAAAAGATGAAAGCAGACCTGCAATTTAGGTTTATGGCACAATTTTTTCCTGATTAAGGCGCCCATATTTTCCACATTGAAGGATTTGTGCCTAATTTTACCCAATTCCGTCTGTGCCCATGATAATCTGTAAAATTCAAGAACATGAAGAATACGGTCATTGCCATGGTGACACTGCTCTTTCTGAGTAGTTGCACGGCCCTCAAACAAGCAGGACTGGCTGGGAATAAGCCGGCGCCCCAACAGGCTCCTGCGGCAACATCCAATGAACTGAAGTTCCTTACAATTGATGTGCCGGTAGAAAAGGCCAATACACCGAATAACGGCCCCCATATCACCAACTCAAAAGAAGACCGCGGCAGATCGATTCCCACTTATTCCTATTCATCCGGCACACCGTCCATAGAACTGGCCAGCCCCATACAGATTAAATATGCCCTCTTGTTAAATACAGAGGTTGAAGAAATAAGGAACACCCGCCTGTTTCAATTCATTGATGAATGGTACGGAACCCGCTATTGCATGGGAGGCACTACAAAAAACTGTATCGACTGCTCCGCCTTTGTACAGAATTTCTTTTCCGCTCTTTATAGTGTGCCTGTGCCCCGCACAGCGCGTGATCAATATAAAGCTACCACCCGGATATCCACAACTGAATTAAGGGAAGGGGACCTTCTTTTTTTCAATACAGTAGGTGGGATATCC
>JANRLV010000160.1:0-8545 GCA_033762195.1 Chitinophagaceae bacterium
GGCCATATCACAAATGACTCGGAAGCGATGAAGTTGTGGAGAAGGGAATATGAGAAAGGGTGGGAGCCGGTGGTGTAGGTTGGATGTTGGATGTTGGATGTTGGATGACGGATGTTGGATGACAGATGACGGATGACGGTATTTTTATGTTTGACTTTTTCTTTGCCCCTCCGGGGCAAAGAAAAGGTCAAACATAAAAATACCGTCATCTAACATCCAACATCCATCCCTCACAACATCTTCAACTTAACACTCCGAAAGCTAACCGCATCTCCATGGTCTTGTAATAAAATACGACCGGCGGGGGCTTCGCCAAAATTTTCCCAGACCTTGTACTTGCTGATCGCCACAAGATCGCGGTAGGCTTGAGAGCCACGCTGGTATTCCAATACTTTAATGCCATTGAGATAATGCTCCACGCGGTTATCGGGGTACACAACGATCCGTCCCCGGTTCCATTCGCCGGGCTGACGGATAAAACGGGTTGTTTTTTGTGCTTTGATCAGATCATAAAGTGAAGCGAGCGTGCGATTGCCCTCTCGACCCATTTTGGCATCGGGGTGGAGACTGTCATCGAGTAATTGATATTCCAACCCAATGGCCGAACCGGCACTCTTTTCATTGAGGGTGACAAAGTATTTAACACCGCTGTTGGCGCCTTTGGTCAATTTAAAATCAAACGAAAGGTCAAAAGCACTAAAGGTTTCATTGGTCACGATGTCACCGCCGTTGGTGGATTCACCTCCATTGGAAGCCAGTACACGCAACTCTCCGTTTTCGATCTGCCAGCCTTTCTCGGGGAAATGGTCTTTATGTGCGCCGGTCCAGCCGGTAGATGTTTTGCCATCAAACAAAAGTGTCAATCCATTTTTCTTTTCCCAGGGGCTTAAGAAATTCGGGATCATGTTGACAATATAAATTCCATTTGAAGGGCTGGCTTTGAGTTTGGAAGTTTTGATCCGGATATTTTTCCAGTAAACCTTGCGTCCCGCATGGTCGGGGTTTCCAATGCCATGTACCTGCAAGGCAATAAATCCTGTGGCATCTACGGTATCGATCAGAAAGGCCGCTTCTTTTCCATTGATAAAAGTCCGTAAGGTATGACCGATCGCTTCGATCCGGATCTTGTTGTATTCATTTAGCCTGAATGCATCCTGTACACCTGGATTGAGTGTAAGGGGATAAAGCCATTCGCGACGTGCCTCGTCATAAATGCCACCCGTCCAGCGACGTGATGAAGGGTCCACTTCAAACTGGTAACCATATACACGGCCTTTCCCGTTATTTGCTTGCGGATCAAAATGGCTGCGGAACTGTACGCCGGTATTGGAAGTGGTATCTTCTACCTTCATTTCCAGTTCCAGGATAAAATCACCGTATTCCTTTTCTGAAACCAGAAAGGTATTGGGTGAATTGGGAACACTAATTCCAACAATGGCGCCATCGCGTACCTCGTATTCGCCGGTGCCCGCGACCTTCTTCCAACCATTTAGGCTTTTTCCATCAAAAAGCGGTTGCCATTGGGCGTTTGCCTGAAGGGAATAAAGGGCAATAAGCAGAAATATCTTTTTCATGAATCTGTTTTTAAAAAGAATTAGACAATGTTCTCCCAGCGTTCGATACGCTTGTTGTAGGAGGATTGATTGATCATATCCACACAAATGGCGGAGGTGGCGCCGGTCTGCACATTACTGGTCGGCAAACCGCCTTCGGTCACTACCTTATGAAATTCCACCAGGGCGTACCAGGTACCATCTTTCATTTTTTCTTTTACCAGCGGCATACCGCCTTCTTTGTTCCATTCTATTTTGGTGGCGCCGGAAACGCCATCAACCGTTTCAAGTTCTTTCCGGGTTTGTTTCTCGGGATAATAATAGCCTTCGTTCATCAATAATTCAATGGTGCCCCGGCTTCCTTTGAGTTTAAAGATATATCCTTCGCGTTCATTGGCACAGGTAGCGCCAAAATTGCCGATCATACCAGCTTTATTGTACCGCAAAACGGCTTGAAGGTTATCAAAGGTCTCCCGGCCATCGGGATAAAAGTCAATTCCACCGGTGGCATAGATCTCATCCGGATGGGTATCATAGGCCCAGTTGATAAAATCGATCTGATGGGAGAGGAGTTCGGCGGCCAATCCACCACTGTATTCTTTATACATTCGCCAGTTGATCTGGCGGTCGGTATAGCCGTCAGGCACCGGTCTTCTCCAGTCCCAGTTCCGGTCCCAGCGGCAATGGATCTGTGTCACTTTTCCCAGGGCTCCTCCTTCGATCATATCCCGGATGCGAAAATAGAGCGGGGTATATCTGTATTGGTGTCCTACCTGAAAGATCTGTTTGGGGTATTCTTTGCAAAGTCTGACCAGCTTACCTGCCTGTTTACGGTTATAGGTCATCGTTTTCTCCAGGTAAACATGTTTGCCGGCTTTTAAGGAAGCCACGGCCATTTCGTAATGGAGATGCAGGGGTGCGGCGATCCATACAGCTTCCACTTCTTTTTTATTGAGCAGTTCCTGATAGTTGGGGTAATAGGACCAATTCTTACCTGAAAAGTCTTTGCGAAGCGCATCCAATCGAAAAGCGAGGTTATCACAAACGGCTACGACCTCAAATTTTTCCGGTAGTTCGATTGCGGTATCGATCAGTCCCCTTCCTCTGTCACCACAGCCAATGACACCTATGCGGATCGGTCGGGAATCCTGTTTGGTGGAAAAGCTATCCCACATCTGGCGATGAAGGAGAAGGCCACCAGTTAGCCAGGAAGATTGTTTGACAAAATCACGTCTTTTCATGGGTGGAAAAGTTAGTTCATTTTCATGAATATTTTTTTCAAAAACCCGCTGCTTGCTGTATCCTTTATTTCACCACGTTCATCGCGGTAAATAAAATAGGCAGCCATATCTTTTTTAGCTTCAATAAATTTCAGGGCGTTGGCCAGTCCCATCAGCATAAGGGCATTATCATAGGCATCTGCGGTCAAGGCATCGCGGGCCCAAACGGTTACGCTGATCAGGTCGTTCTTTACGGGATAACCCGTTTTGGGATGAATGATATGATTGGCTTTTGTTCCTTTGCTTTCATAATAGTTGCGGTAGCTGCCGGAAGTTGTTACGGCTCCTTCGGGTACCCGAATTTGCCGTTTAAGGATGGGTTGATCCCATTCATTGGTTTCAGGCGATTCGATCCCCACCTGGAACATTTCCCCCGAAGGTTGTTTTCGGCCATTGATGCGAATTTCTCCGCCGAGTTCTACCAGGTAGTTCCTGATACCTGCCTGTTCCAGCAAACCAGCCATCATGTCTACGCTGTATCCCTGCGCGATGCCGTTCATATCGATCTGCAGACAGGGGATTTTCTTAGATATCGTATGTCCGGTGATGATCAGTTTATCCGAGCCTATGCATTTCAGCAATCGGTCGAGGGTGTCCTGTGTCGGGATGGTTACCCCTTTTTTTACTCCAAAACCCCAGGCCTGCACCAGGGGTTTGACCGTGATGTCAAAGAGGCCATCGGTATTTCTCCAGGTTTCAAGGGAAGCGTTCAAGACTATTTCAAAATGCGCATCCATGATCAATCCACCGGTCTCGTTATTAAAGCGGTTGATCAGCGAATAGGGTTTGTAAAGGGACAGTGAACTATCAATGCCATCGAGCAGATTATCCATCATTTTTATTGTAACCAGGCTATCATTGGCATAATAGAGGACGCGATAGGTTGTGCCCTGGGCTTTTCCTTCGAGGAGGTAGGATTTGTATTCATTTTCATGGGGATGTAATAGGAACAAGAATAGTGTAGATATAATAGAGACTATAGTCGGCGCAAGAGGCATATTAATAATTAGGGATTGTTTTACTTTTAGTCCTATGCAAATCTAACAACATTTCTTCCCTTATATTCATTTGCCTTCCATGGCCCTGAAAGGGCCTCCCGTTTGTAGAAAACCCCCAATTAATACGCCCGACCCTGAAGGGGTCGCCCAAAAAAATTCAAGTCAATCAATCGGTGAAAAAATATATCTGGAATCGTATTCGATGGCAAATTGTTCAAGAAGTTCAGGATATTCCTCCCGGAAAGTCCTTTTCCTATGATGAATTTCTTGATTCTTTCCTTTGGAATTAAGGATTGACGGCCTTTTACGGCAAACACGAAATGCAGATAAAGTTTCGAATAGTTTCCTGCCATGGGGTTCGCTTTACTCTTTTTAAACAGTGTTAATAAAAACGGGAGACCCCTTCAGGGTCTGGGCGCATTTGGTTGTTGTTTGCTACAAACGGGGGGCCCTTTCAGGGCCATATCTAATAAACAAATGAAGGAGGTGTGTAAAATTGAATGAGATGCAGCACAAGAAATGGAAATCAATTTCGATGATTGTTCTTTTTATTGATTTCCCATTATTTTCAAAAATACTTTAATTGGGTTTGATTTCTTCTTAGTGATATATCTATTTTTACGGTATGGTTAACACGACATATTCCTACAGCTCTCTCTTCACTTTCTGTCAAACCATTCTTCAAAAAGCGGGTTGTTCTGAGGCGGATGCCATATTGGCTACGCGGGTACTTTTATCGGCGGATCTGCGGGGTGTAGATTCACATGGGGTGGCCCGCCTGAGCGGGTATATCCGTTTATGGGAAGCAAAGCGGGTAAATACCGAGCCAAATATTCAGATCATTCATGAAACGCCTTCCACCGCGGTGTTGGATGGTGATAGTGGGCTTGGGTTGGTGGTGGCACCCAAAGCCATGCAAATAGCGATTGATAAGGCAAAGCAAGTGGGAACGGGTTGGGTAAGTGTACAAAACAGCAATCATTTTGGAATAGCAGGTTATCATGCCATGATGGCCCTGGAGCAAGATATGATCGGGATCGCATTGACCAATGCAAGCCCATTGGTATCGCCCACTTTTTCTACCGAACGTTTATTAGGTACCAATCCCATTTGTGTAGCGATCCCTGCAGGGGAAGAACCTCCTTTTGTGGCCGATCTTGCCACTACCACTGCAGCCAACGGGAAACTGGAGATCCTACAACGCAAAGGCGGTGTGGCACCATTGGGTTGGATCCAGGATAAAAAGGGCAAGCCCTCCACGGACCCGCACGAGCTAAAAGGCGGAGGTGCACTGCTTCCACTCGGTGGTGACCGCGAACATGGAAGTCATAAAGGTTATGCCCTGGGGGCAGTGGTGGATATTTTCTCAGCAATTCTCAGTGGGGCCAACTATGGTCCCTGGGTACCTCCGTTTCCAGCCTATGTGCCCATGCCCGATGAACAACCAGGAAAAGGGATCGGACATTTCTTTGGGGCCATGCGGATCGATGCCTTTCGAAAGAGTGAAGATTTCAAACTACATATGGATAAATGGATCCGTCGGTTCCGTACGGCCAAGACCGTTGAGGGACAGGACCGGGTCATCATCCCCGGCGATCCTGAGCGGGAAATGGAAACCCTCCGGATGAAAGAGGGGATACCTTTACTGGCCCCGGTGGTGGAGGATCTTAAGTTTTTAGGGGAGAAGTTTACGGTAGAATTAGAAGGAAATAGCAAATAAGGAACATTCCCTATTATCTTTGCCCTCGCAAAAAAAATCAATTGTACATGAAGATCATGAAATTTGGCGGTACCAGTGTGGGCAAGCCCGAGCGCATGCACCAGGTAGCGCAGTTGATCACCCGGGACGAAGAACCCAAGATCGTCGTACTCAGTGCCCTCAGTGGTACTACCAACGCCCTGGTCGCCATTGGTGATTTCCTGTCCAAACGGGAACGTGAACAAGCCAGCCAGCAGATCGCCAAGTTGGAAGCGCATTACCAGCAATTCATTCGTGACCTGCTGAAAACTGAAAAGGCCCTGCAAGCCGCCCAGGCGATCGTGGCCGAGCATTTTGAATTTTTACAGATCATCCTGAAGATATCCTTTAGTGAAGCGCTCAGCAAGGACATACTCGCACAGGGTGAGTTACTTTCTACCAAACTCTTTTCCGTTTACCTCGAAGAAGCAGGTATCGATCATAAGTTATTGCCGGCCCTTGAATTCATGAGCATTGATGGCAATGATGAACCACAGGTGGGAACGATCAAAGTAAAACTCACCCAATTGCTCAAACAATACCCGGATAAAAAATTATTTGTCACCCAGGGTTATATCTGTCGCAATGCCCGGGGCGAAGTTGATAACCTCAAGCGCGGAGGAAGTGACTATACCGCCTCTTTGGTAGCCGCAGCAATCCAGGCTTCTGTGTGTGAGATATGGACCGATATTGACGGGATGCACAACAACGATCCGCGTATCGTGAAGAAGACACGCCCGGTAGAACAAATGAGTTTTGATGAAGCCGCCGAGTTGGCTTATTTCGGAGCTAAGATCCTGCACCCTGCTTCTATCTGGCCCGCCCAGCATTATAAGGTTCCTGTCAAACTCCTCAATACTATGGAGCCTTCGGCCAAAGGGACGCTCATTACCGAAGAAGCCGGTAGTGTGGGGGTAAAAGCTGTTGCCGCCAAGGACAATATCATTGCTATCCGGATCAAGAGCAGCCGCATGTTATTGGCCTATGGTTTTTTGCGTAAAATATTTGAGGTGTTTGAGAAATACCGCACACCCATTGATATGATCACGACTTCGGAGGTCGCTGTTTCGCTTACCATCGACAGCCGCGAACACCTGAAGGATATCCTGAAAGAACTTGAACCTTTTGGAACGGTAGAAGTGGACGATAACCAGGCCATCATTTCGGTGGTGGGAAATGAGATCGCTCAAACAGAGGATATCATCAAGAAACTCTTTGGCTCTATTGTAAACATACCCGTGCGGATGGTATCCTATGGCGGCAGCCCGCATAATATCTCCCTGCTCGTTTCCGCGGAGAATAAAACAAGAATCCTGCAGCAGTTGAATAAGGGGATGTTTGGGCTTGATTAGCCAATAGCTAATCGCCAATAGCCAATAGCTATTAGCTATTAGCTATTGGCTAGATTACAAGCATGGCGTCTCCGTAACTAAAAAACCTGTATTTATCCTTAATCGCTTTTTTATACGCTTCCATCGCGAGGTCATAACCGGCGAAGGCGCAGGTCATGATCAGGAGGCTGGTCTTGGGCAAATGAAAATTGGTGATCAGGGCATCCGCTATATTGAAATCGTAGGGCGGATGGATAAAGATATTTGTCCAACCTTCAGAAGGTTTCATCAATTTCTGTGCAGTAAAAGAGGACTCCAGGGCACGCATGGTGGTAGTACCAACGGAGCAGATCCGGTTACCGCCTTCACGGGCCTTGTTGATGATCTTACAGGCCGCTTCATCCACGCGGTAGTATTCCGCATCCATTTTGTGTTTGCTCAGGTCTTCCACTTCAATGGGGCGGAACGTGCCTAACCCGGTATGCAGGGTGACTTCGGCAAAACGGATCCCTTTAATTTCAAGCCGTTTGATCAGCTCGCGGCTAAAGTGCAAACCGGCGGTTGGGGCAGCCACGGCACCTTCGTGCTTGGCATAAACGGTCTGGTACCTTTCCTTATCTTCCTCGTCGGGTTTACGTTTGATGTATTTGGGGAGTGGGGTTTCGCCCAGGATCTCCAGCATACCACGGAAGGACTCTTCGGAGTCTTCCCACAGAAAGCGGATGGTACGTCCCCGGCTGGTGGTATTGTCAATTACCTCGGCAACCAGCTCCTCATTATCTCCAAAATAAAGTTTATTACCAACCCGGATCTTCCGGGCAGGATCTACGATCACATCCCAAAGCCGGTTGGCCTTGTTCAGCTCCCGGAGGAGGAACACCTCGATCTTGGCCCCGGTCTTTTCCTTACGCCCGTACATCCGGGCGGGGAACACCTTGGTGTTATTGACTACAAAGGCATCCTTATCATCAAAATAATCCAGGATATCACGGAAGTGCTTGTTCTCAATTTCCCCGGTATGGCGGTGGACCACCATCATACGGGCATCTTCACGTTTTTTGGCCGGATTCTGGGCAATAAGGTTCAAAGGAAGGTCGAATCGGAATTGCGAAAGCTTCATAAATTTTGTCTATGGATTTAAGCCGTTGGACACAAACCAGGAGGTAAGTGAGGGATAGCAGGGCCCACAGGGGGCGCTGACAAGTCCGGTCTTACGGCACCGGGCCTGGTCTTCGGGCTAACATAAAAACGTGCAAAATTAAAATATTTCGCCCGTATTTTCCGTTTTCTTTTACACATTCTTTCACCTTATTTTCCTGTTTTTACCCTTTTTTGCCGCTATTTTTATGCTATTTCGGCTTTGTTTTCATCATTAAACCTTGAAACCACAAAAGACATCATGAAACGAACCCTGGCACTGATCCCTCTTTTCTTTTTGCTTATAACTGCGACCGGGCAAACCACCCGGTTCAAACCCAATAAATACCCCAGTCTGTTTTGGGAGATCTCCGGCAATGGCCTCAAAAAACCCTCCTATCTTTTTGGCACCATGCACGTTCGCGATAATAAAGCGTTTGATTTTAGCGATTCTGTTTTGCTAAAGATTGACGCGTGCGAAGCATTCGCGCTGGAAGTTCACCCCGAC
>JANRLV010000161.1:0-19904 GCA_033762195.1 Chitinophagaceae bacterium
ATTGGCCAGTTGTATATCGGTAATGCGGACACCGATTACATAGGCAATGGATATAAAGTAATCCGGATTATTCAGGTCGTCTGTCAACATCCCGGTTCCTGGTTTTCGAGTGGGTTTATTTTCTGCAGGAAAGGTCCGGTCAATGAATACTTTAGAAAAATGGATCCCCTCGCCTTCCAGACTTTTCATGACCAGTTCATGCAAGGGCCAGAAAGTATGTTCGGGAAACGAATCCGTACCCAGCCCATCCTGATTGGTAACCATCACTAATTCATAATCCAACTCCTGCGCAATCCGGCGCATGTACTCAAACATGTGCGGGTAAAATTGAAGCTTTTCAAATGCATCCAGCTGATAGGTGGGCGGGGCCTCCATAATCAGCGTGCCATCGCGGTCAATGAATAGTACTTTTTTCATTCCAATTTGATCTTTATGGTTCAAACCGGGCTATTTCCCGGATCAATTCCTGGTTTTCTTTTTCCGTTCCTACGGTTATACGCAAACATCCTTCGCAAAGGGTGACCTTACTCCGGTCGCGTACCACAATACCCTTCGTCAGCAAATATTGGTAGATGGCCTCAGGTTCAGTTACGCGTACAAGGAGAAAATTGGCATCGGAAGGAAAGATATGCAAGACCTGGGGCAAGGGTTCCAACGCTGATACCAGTTGGTCACGCTGTTGTACAATCTCCAGGATCATGTCATTTACCTGCCCAACTTCCTCGAGGGCCTGCAAGGCCAATTCCTGTGAAGCCTGGTTGATATTATAAGGCGGTTTGATGCGGTTCATGATCTGGATGATCCCCTCACCGGCAAATCCCAATCCAATGCGTAGGGCTGCCAATCCCCAGGCTTTTGACAATGTTTGCAAAACAACCAATTGGGGATAATCCTGTAATTCAGCGATCGCCGAACGTTGCCGTGAAAAATTGATATAGGCTTCATCGATCACTACGAGGCCAAAATAATTGTTGAGCAAAACCTCAATATCCGCCGGGTCCAGCGAATTGCCTGTGGGGTTATTGGGAGAACAGAGAAAGATCATCTTCGTATGATCGTCTATTGCCTGTTCGATGGCTTCAAGGTCCAATTGAAAGGCCGGTGTGAGCGGCACCTTACGTGCTTCCACATTATTGATCCCGGCGCTAACTTCATACATGCCATAGGTGGGTGGGCAAATGATCACGTTATCTATCGCAGGCTCACAAAAGGCCCGAAACAGGATGTCAATGCACTCATCGCTTCCATTGCCCACAAAAATGTTTTCCATCGCCACCCCCTTGATCGCACCGATCTTTTCTTTTAACCGTTCCTGTAATGGATCAGGATAGCGGTTGTACCAGCGGGTAAGGGGCGAACCCAGACTGTTCTCATTGGCATCAAGAAATATCCGTGCCTCCCCTTTGAATTCATCCCGGGCCGAGGAATAGGGTTTTAGTTTTTTAATGTTTTCCCGTATCAGGTTGTCCAGATCGAACGACATTTTTCAATATTTAATAGCATATGGCTAATAGCTATTAGATTATAGCCATTAGTGATTAGTTATTTAAACGAATTCTAACTGCCTCCGCATGGGCTTGTAAGCCTTCGGCTTCCGCCATGGCGATCACGGCATTGCCGATATGTTCCAGCCCCTCTTTACTCAACTGCTGAAAGGTGATCTTTTTGACAAAGCTATCCACACTCACCCCACTATAAGCCCTGGCATATCCATTTGTGGGTAAGGTGTGATTGGTGCCGCTGGCATAATCACCGGCACTTTCAGGAGAATAGTGCCCCAGAAAAACCGAACCCGCTTGTCGAACCTGAGTGGCCATCTCTTCGGCACCGGTACAGGCCAGGATCAGGTGTTCCGCAGCGTATTGGTTTATAAAGGAGAGTGACTCATCGCGGTCTTTGAACACGAGGATACGGCTATTCTCCAGCGCTTTTTCTGCCAATTCCTTGCGGGGTAATTTTTCCAACTGCTTTTCAATCGCAGCCTTTACTTTCCCGGGTAATTGTTTATCGGTGGTCACCAGGATTGCCTGGCTGTCTATGCCATGTTCGGCCTGACTTAACAGATCGGCGGCGATAAAGGAAGGATCAGCCGTTTCATCGGCAAATACCATTACTTCACTCGGGCCGGCTGGCATATCGATGGCAAGGCCTTCCTGCTGAACCAGTTTTTTGGCGGCCGTGACATACTGGTTACCCGGGCCAAAGATTTTGTACACGGCAGGAACAGATTCTGTGCCATAGGCCATGGCACCAATGGCCTGAATACCGCCCAGCTTATACACGGCTGTCACACCAGCCAGCATAGC
Source organism: Chitinophagaceae bacterium (assembly GCA_033762195.1). Classification (GTDB taxonomy): domain Bacteria; phylum Bacteroidota; class Bacteroidia; order Chitinophagales; family Chitinophagaceae; genus SpSt-398. The sequence goes on from JANRLV010000161.1 coordinate 2,307, forward strand.
GGTGTACAGAATGGCCGGATGGAGTTTCCCCTCTTCATTGGGTGGAGAGCAAAGTATGATCTCTTTGCAACCGGCCAGGGAAGCGGGCACAGCGAGCATGAGGATAGTACTGAACAACGGTGCGGTGCCACCGGGAATATAGATCCCAACTTTTTCTATGGCCCTGTTTTCTCGCCAGCAGCGGACACCCGGCATGGTCTCCACCGGCACTGGTGTTTCGATCTGGGTTTGGTGAAACCGTTCAATATTGAAGCGGGCAAGTTGAATGGCAGCCTTCAGTTCTTCGGAGACCTTGTTATCAGCAGCGGCAAATTCTTTGGGCGTAACCTCGAATTTTTTTATCCGCGCGCCATCAAATTCGCGGGTATAACGACGCAATGCCTTATCTCCTTTGCGGCGTACGGCATCCAGCACTCGTCGTACTTTTTTGTCCAGCGAGGCAGCTTCCATAACCGGTCTTTCCAGCAAAGCCGGCCATTCAGCGGGTTCAGGGTGAATAAATATTTTCATGGATGATTATTTTAAATGACCATTTTCTCGATCGGTACTACGAGAATACCTTGTGCACCTGCTTCTTTTAGTTGCTCGATCTTATCCCAAAATTCATCTTCACTTAACACAGTATGTACACTGCTCCAGCCTGTCTCGGCAAGAGGCAATACGGTTGGACTTTTCATCCCCGGTAGCAGGGAGATGATTTCCTTTAATTTTTCGTTCGGGGCATTGAGCAGGATGTATTTGTTACGTTTGGCCTTTTTAACCGCATTGATCCGGAAAAGCAATTTCTGTAACAGTTTACCTTTTTCCCCATTGAAGCTCCGGTTTCGGATCAGCACGGCTTGTGAAGAAAGGATTGTCTCCACCTCTTTCAGTCCGTTCAATAACAAGGTTGACCCGCTGCTGACCAGGTCACATACCAGGTCGGACAAACCGATACCCGGAGCGATCTCCACAGAACCGCTGATCTCGTGTATCTCCGCCTCGATCCCTTTTTCTTTCAGGTACTTGCCAACCAGCCTCGGGTAGGTGGTCGCGATCCGTTTACCCTGGATACTTTCCGGTCCTTTAAAATCATGATTCCGGGGTATGGCAAATGACAGGCGACATTTTCCAAAACCCAGTTGCTCCACGATATCCACTTCCTTTCCCTTTTCAAACAATACATTCTCTCCCACAATACCAATATCCGCTACCCCATCCGATACATATTGAGGAATATCATCGTCCCGCAGGAACAGTACTTCCAGCGGAAACGTATCACTCGTGGTTTTTAACCGGTCCTTTACATTGCGCAATTCAATGCCACATTCTTTTAGCAACTGGACCGAATCTTCGTAGAGTCGCCCACTTTTCTGAATGGCAATCCGAAGTCTTGTATTTACTTCTTCCTTGTTTTGTTGTGTCTCTTTCATGACTGTTCAAATGATTGAAAAAAATAAGGGCTTACCAGTGGTAAGCCCTCAAGAATTTATGTTTTAGCACATAACACCATCGGCTCACCCCGCGAGGTAAGTGATATGATGATGGATATGCAGGTTGATCTTCATGACAGGGCAAAAATAGAAGGGATAACGGGAAAAACCAAATTCACTTTCCCCTATATTTACAAAAACCGTTGCATGTCATGAGAAATTACCTGGGATTTGCCGTCCTCACCTTCATTTTGTTTTCCTGTGCTGATCAGGGACGACCAACACGTAAATTGATCTGGAGTGATGAGTTTGACAAGGCCGGTTTACCTGATACTACCAAATGGGCATATGACCAGGGGGGGCATGGATGGGGAAATAATGAATTGCAATTCTATACCAGGGCACGGGCAGAAAATGCCCGGATAGAAGACGGTCATCTGATCATTGAGGCCCACCGTGAACCCTGGGAGGGGAAGGAATATACTTCCGCCCGTTTGGTGACCCGGGGGAAAGCGGAATGGCAATACGGAAGGATCGAAGTAAGGGCACGCATCCCTGAAGGTTTGGGTACCTGGCCGGCCATCTGGACCCTGGGAGCCACGCAACCTTTTGTTTGGCCGGATGATGGGGAGATCGATATCATGGAGCACGTGGGATTCAATCCCGGTTATGTCCATGGATCGATTCACTGCAAAAAATACTACCACAGCATCGGTACCCAAAAGACCGACACCATGTATATCCCGGATTTCTCCAAGGCCTTCCATGTTTATGCTGTGGAGTGGACCCGTGATTCCATTTCCACTGAAATTGATGGTAAAACCTATTTCCGTTTTGCCAATGAAAAAGCGGGATATGAGTCCTGGCCATTTGACAATAAAATGTATTTGATCCTCAACCTGGCCGTAGGGGGCAATTGGGGAGGCATGAAAGGAGTGGATACCACCATCTGGCCCCGTCGAATGGAAGTGGACTATGTGCGGGTTTACGAATAGAAAAGTTGTTAAATTATTAATTATGGATTATTGATTATTAATTAGTTATGAAATTATAAGCGGTCAAAATATGACCTGTCTTTTCCTAAATAATTAATAATCAATAATTAATAATCCCACCCCCCTTCCGTGGTAAATACGCCCTGAAAACCCCTGCCCTTACTCCCCGACGAAAAGTGTAAATTTGCAGTTCTTACTGACCGTACCCATTAAATTCTTCACTGCCCATTACCAGCCGATATTGTTTGATCTAAAAAAGAGGAGAAGGTTATGTATACGTATGCATTACTTGAGCCGGGTTGTTATTACCTGGTACAGGAGAAGATCAATAGTCCCATCACCCTGATAAAGGCCTCGGTGGAAACTGACCATTGCCTGTTTGTGACCCGGTATGAGGAGCCTTTGGTGACCGAATGGAAACGAAAGAATGACCCCATTCATGATATTATTGAATGCCTGAGCGATGAAACCGCCAGTGAGTGGCAGAAATTCTATTACAACGAGGATGCCTATCATGAAGAAGATGATGAGTAACCCTTGTATCTTTTGTCACCCTTTCATTTCCTGAATCTGTTATTTTTACGCTAAAAGCACATGAGGATTCCTTTTATTGTCCTTACCCTGTCATTATTCATGGTTGCCTGTACAGCTCAACAGGGCTCAATGAGCCGGCTGTCCGCCGATGAATTTGAAAAAGCAGTTACCATAGGTAAGCAACAGGTATTGGATGTTAGAACCGCTGGTGAGTTTGCCAATGGCCATATTCCGGGATCCATGCAAGCGGATTGGACCAACCGGTCGCAATTTGCCGACCGCGTTCAACACCTCGATAAATCAAGACCTGTTTATATCTATTGTGCCAGTGGCCCGCGGAGTACCTCAGCTGCCATTTGGTTAAGGTCAAATGGTTACCAATCTGTCATTGAACTCGAAGGCGGGTATATTAGTTGGAAAAGAGCCCGCAAACCCGTGGAGGCGACACAGGCCCAGCAGCCAATGAGTTTAGAAGAATACAAAATGTCCATACCGGCGACGGGTACGGTCTTGGTTGATTTTGGCGCGGAATGGTGCCCTCCCTGTGTAAAAATGGAGCCGGTGTTAAAAGAACTCATGGGTGAACTGGCCGGATCAGCACAACTGATCAAGGTGGATGTGGGAATCCATACTTCCATCCTGGAGCCACTTCAAATCAATAGTTATCCTACCTTTATCGTTTATAAAAATGGTCAGGAAACCTGGCGCCAGAGTGGTATAGTGGAGAAATCCACCCTGCTGGCCCAATTGAAATAAGTCATGAATCAATTTCAACTTCGTGTAACCGCAATTTTAACCCTCTTTTTTTCCCTGTTTTATTCGTCCTCCTTTGCCCAACGAAATTATCCTGAGGTCAGGATGCTGGATTCGGGGACAAAGACAAGCCTGCGCGGCCTTAGTGTTGTCAACGACAATATTATCTGGGCCAGTGGCAGCAATGGCATGGTGGCCCGTTCCAACAATGGAGGGAAAAACTGGAAATGGATGACGGTAACCGGTTTTGAAAAAACTGAATTCAGGGATATTGAAGCCTTTGATGCAAGCACGGCCATCATCATGGGGATCGGTGATCCGGCCTATATCCTCAAAACCACCGATGGAGGAAATTCCTGGAAGATCGTATATGAAAATACCACCAAGGGCATGTTCCTGGATGCCCTGGACTTTAGCGACCCCAAGAATGGTGTAGTGATCGGTGACCCTGTAGATGGCCATTTCTTTATGGCCAAAACCACGGATGGAGGCGATAGCTGGCAACCATTGGATATCAACGAACGACCTTTGGCGGACAGTGGGGAGGCATTTTTTGCCGCGAGTGGTACCAATCTCGCAAGGCTTTATTTTCATGATTTATACATGGTCAGTGGGGGAAAGGAATCCAGGTTATTCATTAACGGGGAAGCCTATGACCTGCCGATCCTGAAGGGGAAGGAAACAACAGGCGCCAATTCACTGACGGTTTGGGACGAATACACCCATAATACCGGGAAACATATTGTCGTAGTAGGCGGTGATTTCAATAACCCGGATAGCACGAATATGAATTGTCTGATCTCCCATAACAAAGGCAAATCCTGGCAAACACCGAATGTACCCCCACATGGTTATCGGAGCTGTGTAGAATACCTTTCAAAAAGTAACCTTGTTACCTGTGGGTTGACCGGTGTAGATTATTCCATTGATGGTGGAAAGAACTGGAAATGGATCAGTAAAACCGGATTCCATACCTGTCAGTTCGCCAAATTCGGCACCTCTGTATTTCTGGTGGGAAATAATGGACGGATTGCGAAATTGTATTGGGAGAGGTGAAATGTGAGTTTCGTGAGGCGTGAGGCGTGAATAGTGAATAGTGAATAGTGAATAGTGAAACTTAAAAACTTTAACTTACAACCCAAAACTTTTTCTCACGTCTCACGTCTCACGTCTCACGTCTCACAGATTATCTACAATCTCCTTCACTGAAGGTCGCTTCTTATAATCAGCATCAAAGTACCGATAGGTGATCGAACCTTCTTTATTGATGATATAAATGGCCGGAACAGGAAGGAAAGCCCCATTGTCGCCATTGTTGCCCTCAATATCTATATCAAAACTCTTGTACCGCTTGATCGTTTTTTCATCCAGGGCAAAAGACACTTCATAGGCCTTCATGATCTTTTGCTTTTCGTCGGAAATGATGGTAAACGTAGCCCCGGTCTTTTCGCGCGTCTTACTTACAGATGCGGATTTTTCAGGTGTGATAGCGATCAGTTGCGCGCCTTTCTCGGTGATCAACGAAAGGGAGTCCTGAAGACGGCGCAGGTGTTTATTGCAATAAGGACACCACTCTCCTCTATAAAAAACCAGGACCACCGACCCTTTCTTGAGTTGGTCCTTTAACCGGACCTCATTTCCCTCCTGGTCCTTTCCTTTAAAATCCGGTGCTTTGGAATTGATAAAAAGACCCTCTGGTTTTTCTTGTGCGCAGATAGATAAAGAGAGAAAAAAACCAAGTAAAATAAGTAAGGCCTTATTCATGTGTTTGATTTGAAGGATAAAATTAAAAAATATCCCCCGCAAAAAAGCCCCTGGCGCAAGATTAACAATACATTGATTATCCTTACATTTATCGAAATTTATAACCCATGGCCAGCAACCATTATGACCAATGGATCTTTAAGTCCATCCTGGGATTCACCCTTATCATTGCCTCTGTATTTCTCACTTTTTACTCGATTGCTTACCTGAAAGATACTTCCCGCTGGGTCCTTTATGCCGTTTTAGTTTCTGTTACTCTTGGCATCGGTGTCTCTTCCGTTTGCAGTGCATTTGTGCATAAAATGAAACATGATATCCGCCATCGGCAGAAGGCGCATGAGCATCAGAAGGAAAGCTAAAAGCTATCGACTTATGCTTTAGTTCTGACTGAGGTTTCTAAAATCCACAGACACCAGCTTACTCACACCAGGCTCCTGCATGGTCACCCCATAGATCACATCTACGGTGCTCATGGTTGTCTTGTTGTGGGTAACAATGATGAATTGAGAATTCTCACTGAAGTTGCGGATCATATTGGTAAACTTACCCACGTTTGCATCATCAAGTGGTGCATCCACCTCATCGAGGATACAGAATGGGGCTGGTTTGATCAGATAGATCGCAAAGAGCAGGGCCGTTGCCGTCAGGGTGCGTTCTCCCCCACTCAACTGAGTGAGTGAAGTAGGCCGTTTTCCCTTGGGTTTGGCTATAACGTCAATGCCTGTCTCGGCCAGGTTCTCGGGGTTCTCGAGTATGAGGTCACACTGGTCATCTTCGGTGAACAGGGTCTTAAAGACCTTGTGGAAATTCTCCCTTACCGCATGGAATGTTTCCAAAAACTTCTGGTTGGCGGTAGCCTCCACTTCCTGGATCGTTTGCATCAGGCTTTCCTTTGCGGAGACCAGGTCATTCTTTTGTTCCAGAATGAAATCATAACGCTTTTTCATTTCCTGGAAAGCTTCAATGGCGGTCGGATTTACTTCACCCAGGTTTTCAAGCCGGCGTTTCATCTTGTCCACTTTTTCCTGGAGTTCCTCCACTGGCGTTTCACCTGTACGGGCCTCATCCAGGATATCTTCCAGATTGATCCGGAATTCCACACTCAGACGCTCTTTCATACCAGCCAACTGAAGCTTCACTTCATTCAGCCGGTCCTTGATCTCATTGAGCAGGTGTTCAACCTGTTCTTTCTCTTTTGTTTTATGTCTTAATTCACTTTCTTTTTCGGAAAGCTGGTTACGCCAGTTATAATAGGCCTGATCGGCTTCATTGAGTTTTCTTTCCTCTTCATCCTTTTGCCTGATCAGGGTCAATAATTCCTCGTCCAATCCGGTCAGGCGTGCCTGTGATTCAGCAATATCAGTGGTGGTGGCTTCCAGTTGGGTCCGGTTGCCTTCCACTTGTTGCAGGAGCTCGTTGAGCTGGTTGGTTTTGAATTCTCTTTCCTGTTTCAACGCGGCGATCTTGCTTTGCTGTTTGGTCACCTGCAGGTTGAATTCGTTGTAACGAGCCAGGGTATCGTTGAATAGACCTTCCTCCTCTTTATATAATTCCTCCGCCCGGCTCAGGGATACAGCGCTTTCATTCAACTGTTCCAGGAAGCCTGAAAGTTCCACCCTGACCGATTCCAGTGACTGCTGAGATTGCTGCAATTGCTGGTTCAGCTCGCCCAGGCGTGCCTCGCTTTGTTGCTGCATGGCATGCAGGTTCTCCAGTTTATTCTGAAGCGAGAAAACGGTATTAGTAATGACCTGTATCTCTCTTTCTGTTTCCCGAATGGCATTCTCACGCAGGTCTTCATTGAAAGCGATCACTTCATTGTGTCGTTGCTGGATGGTCTCGCGCAAGGCATTTACTACCGTGGCTTGTGCCTCAATCTGCTCTGCCAGTTTTTCGAGGTTCTTGGCACGACCGATTTTCTTGCCTTCAAAGAGCCCCACACTACCACCGGTCAGCGAATATTTTCCTTTTACATAACGACCTTCTTTTTCGATCACCACAAATCCGTTGGAATTGTTAAGTGCCTCCTCATTGTCGGCAATGAAAACATTACCCAGCAGGTGTTCAGCCAGTTTACGGTAACGACCTTCCACCTCCACCACCTGGAGGGCCGGAATAGCATGCGAAAGGCTGTGGTCAGATACCGGGGCAGCCTTGTCTTCAAACTTATCCAGCAGGAAGAAATTGGCCTTCCCTTTTTTATTGGCATCCAGCAGGTGAACGGCTTTCAATCCATCCTGCAGATTATTGACCACATAATAGCTGAGGTAGGGTTCCAGTACATTTTCGAGGGCTGTGCGGTATTCTTCTTTCACATACAAGATATCCGACAGAATAGGCGCCGTATAACCCAGTTCAGGGTTATTGTGCAGGTATTTCACGCTTTCAGGATAGCCTTCCATCGTATCGATCAGGCTTTTCAGCAGGTCGTACTCATTTTTGCGTGAATCCAGTTTCCGGTTTTCTTCCGCCAGTTCACTCCTTAACCCTTCAAGGACCGACTGGGTCTGTAATATCTGCTCTTTGGTATAATCGTGGTGCTGTTGAAGTTGTTCCAGGTCGGTCTTCTTGATTTGAAGTTCCTTCTCCTTCACCTGTACCTCTTCGGTGAGCTGGTGGCGTTGGTCTTCCCGTCTGGCTTTTTCTTCTTCTACCTGTGACAATGCACGTTGTATATTCTGGATGGAGGTTTCAGAAACCGCCGCCTTTTTTTCTGACTCAAACTGTAACCGCTGGGTTTGTTGGTGAGCCGAACGGAGCAGGTCCAGATTATTTCGCTTCTCACCGAGCTGGCCCCGTTGCTGGTCCACTTGTTCGGATACCAGGGAAAATTCATTGTTCAGGGTTTCGAATCCTCCTTCTTCTTCCTTCACCTGTAACTCAGTAAAGGAGATGCTTTCTTCAATGCCTTTGATCTGTCCATCGGCGCGCTGAAGGAAATCCTGTAACCCATTTTCTTTTTCCTGGAGGTATTGCAGTTTTTGTGCTGCCAGGTTCTTGTCATTCTCCCGGGTCCGCACATTCTGTTGTAATTGGTTAAAGGCATGCTGCATGGACTGGAGTTCCTTCTCCTTTTCCACAAAGCCTGACTTCTCTCCTTCCAGGGAGGCTTCTTCTGTAGCGATCACCGCTTCCAGTTGCAGGCGTTTATCCGTTTCTACCTGGTGCTGCTCATTCAGTTCTTTAAAGGTGATATTGAACCCTTCGAGGGCAGCCTTGGCCAGCTCGATACTTACTTCCCGGTATTCTTTCTTGACCTCAAAGTATTTCTCGGCTTTGCGGGCCTGACTTTCGAGGCTTTTCAACTGGTTGTTGATTTCGAAGAGCAAATCCTCAATACGCGCCAGGTCCTGCTCGGTGGCATCCAGTTTAAGTTTTGCTTCTTTCTTCCTTGTTTTATAAATGGAAATACCGGCCGCCTGTTCAAGCATCCGGCGACGGCTATTGTCCTTGTCTTTGATCAGGTCATCCACCATGCCCAATTCGATGATGGCATAGCTGTCGGTGGAGACACCGGTATCCATGAAAAGGTTTTGGATATCCTTTAACCGGCATTGCACATCATTCAACCGGTATTCGCTTTCGCCACTTTTATAAAACTTCCGCGTGATCGTAACCGTATTGAATTCGGTAGGGAGCAGGTTCTTGGTATTCTCAAAGGTGAGGCTGACCTCGGCCAGACCACTGGCGCTTCTGGACTTGGAGCCATTAAAAACAAGGCTCTCCAGGTTCTCCGATCGCAAATGGCTGATCTTTTGTTCACCGATCACCCACCGGATGCTGTCCACAATATTGGATTTTCCACAACCATTTGGTCCCACGATTCCGGTGATACTCTCATCAAAATTGATCAGGGTCTTGTCCGCAAAACTCTTGAAACCCTTGATCTCTAAACTTTTTAAACGCACGTTTCCTCCTGTTTTATTGCGGCGAATATAGGTGATTGATGGTACATAAAGGGATTGGTAATAAACGATTTATTCACATCTGTTGGGATAAAATTTTAAGGACATTTGTCGATTTTGACAGGATTGGAAAAGAGCGGGTTGGCCGCAATGTGCTAATTTTGCTTACAACTGTTCATATTCCCTTCCGGGAAAAATCCAGCGATCATGAGTAAAAACAAATCAAAGATCCAGGTCGGTTCAGAAATAGGCCGGTTACGACGTCTTCTTGTGCATAGTCCAGACAGTGGTTTGGGAAAAGTGGTCCCTTCCAAGGCTCAGGACTGGCTTTTTGAGGATATAGTTCACCTGGAAACTATCCGCAGAAAGGAGTACGATTATTATACCAAACTTTTGCTTTACTTCCTCGACCCGGAAAAGATCAAAGGCCGGTTAAAGGAGATCGATGCGAAGGAAAACCGACGGGTCTTTTACAAACCGGATAATGAGCATTTCTTTCGATCCGATAAGGTGATCGAGATCCAATACCTTTTAAGTGAAATTTTAGAAGATCGTGAGATTCGCTTGAAACTCATAGCTTCTGTGTGCGCGGTAGAGGGTTGCTCTTACGAAACACAAACAGGCCTGACCGAACTTAGCCCGACCCAACTGGCCAAAGCATTTATCAGCGGTACGCTGAACGAAAAGGAGATGATCTTTGCCCCCATCCCCAATTTTATTTTTACCCGGGATATCGGGATCGTCATCAACCAATTCATATTGCTCAATAAACCAGCCAAGAAAGCCAGGGTACGTGAGGCCCTGTTGATGAAATATATCTTTTTCAACCACCCCCTGTTTCAGGACTACCATGACAAGGTGATCGAACTACCTGACACCAGTTACCATTTCCTGATGCCCCGGGACGCCGACGATAAGAAAGTGACCCTGGAGGGAGGGGATGTGATGGTTGTAACCCCAGACCATCTCCTGATCGGGGTGAGCGAAAGGACGTCAATGGAGGCCGCTCACCAGGCCATTAACCTGTTGTTTGAAAAAGGGGTGGTCAAAAAGATCACGGTGGTACGTATTCCCCGTAAACGGGATTACATGCACATCGATACGGTCTTTACCCAGGTAAAAAGAAATGTATGGGTGATGCTGGGCATATTCTCCAAAAAATCGATCCGGAAGGAGGATGCCGACCCGGTACAAAAAGTATTGGATATGCCCCGGAAAGAAGAAAAGATCAAGATCATTCAGTTTAGGAAAAAAGACATCGGCAATCCGGTGCCATTCGAAAGCCTGGAAGAACTGCTCATTGATATCAGTAAAAACGACCTGAAGTGTACCGACAAAGTGCGGTTTATTTATTCAGGAAACAATGAATTTCCCTTTGATGCACGGGAGCAATGGACCGACTCCTGTAACCTGTTGGCGCTGAAAGAAGGGGTCGTACTGGGATATGACCGGAATGATAAGACCGTAGAGGCCTTCCGGGAAAATGGATTTAAAATCCGGGAAGCCGCTGAGTTGATCCAGGCCTTTGAGTCTGGAACCCTGGAACCTGATGACCTGGAAGACACACTGATCCTGATGCCTTCGGCTGAATTGTCAAGAGCCCGAGGCGGCTTCCACTGTATGAGTATGCCTATTTTACGCGATGAAATCTAAACCATGCAAACAACATCCCACCTGTTAATGATCCGCCCGGTACGTTTTGGATATAACCCCGAAACCGCCGTGAACAATGCTTTTCAACAAGCCCCCAATGAGGATGCGGAGGTGATTCAGCAAAAGGCATTGGAGGAATTTGATGGATTTGTGGACCTCCTCCGGAAAAATGGCGTGGATGTAACCGTGGTACAGGATACGGCTACGCCCCATACCCCTGATTCTATTTTCCCTAATAACTGGGTCTCTTTTCATGCGGATGGATCGATCTATCTCTATCCCATGTTTGCCCTCAACCGGAGACAGGAACGAAAAGCAACTGTGCTGGAAGCGATCGGGAAAAAATTTGAGGTGAAGACCAAACATGACCTGACGGGCTATGAAAACGAATCGGGTTACCTGGAAGGAACAGGAAGCATGGTCCTCGATCGGGAAAACAAGATCGCGTATGCCTGTCTTTCTGAACGAACACATCCTGAAGTCCTCGAATCATTCTGCGAGATCAGCGGATACCGGCCCGTCGCTTTTTATGCATTGGACCAGGAGGGTAAACCCATTTACCATACCAATGTGATGATGTGTGTGGCGGATAAATATGTGGTGATTTGTTTTGACGCCCTACCCGACCCTACCGAAAAAGAACTGGTTCGTTCCGTGATCCTGGCCTCTGGAAAAGAGATCATTGAAATAGACCTGGACCAAATGAATCATTTCGCCGGAAATATGCTTCAAATAGCCAATCAGGATGGCGAAAAATTACTTGTCATGTCCTCTCAGGCTTTCCATTCCCTGCACCCGGCCCAGGTTGAAAAACTTAGTAGTTATAACAGGATCCTCCATGCCCCCCTCGACAATATTGAGGCGAACGGAGGCGGCAGCGCCCGCTGTATGATGGCCGAAATTCACAATCCTACCTTACAGTAATTCTATAAATTACAAATTTAGTTTTTTATTCAATCGACTGATTTTCACTTGATTGGGGATAAAGGGATATTCTCCTCTTTTTATTGGATGAAATAAGTGCATACACTTATCGTTATTTGTTTGCATTTACTAGGTATACTAAGTATTTTCACCTATTAAATATCCAATACCCCATGAAGAGAATTGTACCCATATTCCTCCTCTATTTTCTTGTCAACTCCCATATGGCACTGGCTCAATGCAGTGCAAGTGGAAATTTCGTAGGCTCTACCAGCCTGGTCAGCGGCCAGGGAGATGGATCTCCGGCAAACCCATACCGACCAGGTTCTGTGGTCAGAGTGACCGCTACAGTAAGTGGTACCTATAGCCGATCCGGATCAAACTGGTGGCATGGTATCCAGGTCAACCTGGGAAGTAATTTTAGTTTCGCCACTCCATTGAATTTTACCCGCACCGGTTTTCCTGGAAATGCCCGGTGGATATGGAGTAATGGCCATGCTGGATCTGGTCCAGGTGCAGCCGGACCCGGTGTATATTATGATGATGACTTAGATGGCAATCCGGCCAATGGATATGGAAGAAATACGGGCTCACTTTCCGGAACCTTTTCTTTTAATATTGTAGTGGGCAACAATGCGACTACATCTGCCACCATCTCCGCCAATATATTGCCAGATGGATTCTCTGGAAACTTTAGCAGCAATACCTGTGACACCGATGCGAGTCCTGCAGCCGCAAAAACCATTTTCAATAACGTTGCCCTTCCGGCCACTTTGATTTCTTTCCGTGCGCAGAAGACGAATGAAAAGGATATTGAGCTTGTATGGCAAACCGCCACAGAGCAAAATGTTTCACACTTTGAGATCCAGTATAGCTCCGACAGTCGCACCTGGTCAACGATCGATTCCAAACCGGCCGTTGGAAACTCCAATACACTGCAAACATATTCTTATACCCATACACAGGCCAATAGTGAGGATAACCTGTATCGTATCCGCGTTGTAGACCGGGATAACAGAGTGGAGTACTCGCGTGTAGTGTCGATCAAAAAAGACTTTAAAGCCAACTTCAGCATGCAGAAACCCTACCCCAATCCGGTGACGGACAAGGTGAGTTTCCGTCTGATCGCACCCGAACAGGGCCAGGGAGAAATCGGGGTATATAATACCGCTGGTAACCTGGTTAATAAAATGACAGTCGAGTTGGACAAGGGATTGAATGAGTTTTCGCTGAATGCCAGTTCATGGCCGGCTGGAGTTTACCTGGTCAGGTTTAGCAACTCTTCGATTGTACTGTCTGAAAAATTCTTAAAAAATAATTAGTAGCCTCATACGGATAATTCATCCCTGCCAGGGTACTGGCAGGGATTTTCTTTATAACCGCTTATTCAATTTTTCCCATGCTGCTTGTTTCAGGGGCCCCCATTCCCATTCCGCTCCATTGCATTGGGCAAGGATAGCCCTTGCTTTCTGTTCCTGTCCGTCTTCTGCATAGATCATCGCCATTTGCAATAGTACATCCGGTTCAAATGTCATTCCCTCTACCTGGCTCTTTAGCAGATCGACCGCTTCTTTGGTATTATTGTTTTTAAAATAACACCAGGCCAGCCAGGATGCAGTTTCCGGTGTTGCCCTGTTCTTTCGTTCATTGAGCGCCATCACAAGCGCAACATCCAACATAGCTGAATCTTCCGTAAAACAGTCAATCAGGTATTTGGCATACATGGGTCGCTGAAAGGAGTCATCCACCTTCTTAACAAAGGCAGAACGGAACAGCCGTGCTGAATCATGCTCTCCTTTCCATTCTTTGATCTCCGCACGCTCCAGATAAAGCTCAGGCATATTATACTGCACCTGTAAATATTGGAGGATCGATTCGGCAGCTTCAGCATTTTTATCATGAGAAAAAGCGACCCAGGCCATTCCACGCAAGGCATGGACATACTTCCCATCCTGGCGAAGTACTTCTCTGTAACCCGCTACCGCCTTTTGTGGAAATCCATTGTGCAAGTACATATCCGACAGGTTAGATAATCCCCATAGATGCAGGGCTGTAAGATCTCTTTCTTTTGCCCAGGATACTGCCCGCTCCATCCATTCAATGGCCCCTTCCCCATTCCCCCGATGATCTTCCCACCGTGAACGCCGGATAAAATAGTCAAAGGATTCTTTATCCGCGATCAGGTTCAAAGAGGCATTGGCCTCTTTGAATTGTCCCAGTTCCATTTGGGTATCAAAAGAGACCAGGTTCACCAGATGTCCTGCCCCGCCGGTCACCCTGGCCTGATCCAATAGGAAGGATGCCTGGTTAAACCGATGACAGGTTATCGCTTGCTGCGAAAGAAGCACAAGGAATTCAGGGTCATCCTTTCCTAAAAAATGAAAGACACGATTCAGTAAAGAATCCGCCCTTTGTAAATTGGTCATCTCGCCCGTAAGCTGAAAAAGTCGGTTCCAGCGATTGGCCAATTGCATTTGATCGATGTAATTTCCGGTATCCCGCTGAAGCCTACCCGCCCAAAACTGAATATCGTTCTCTATATCCGCTTTTTCTTTTTTTACGGGCGACTCTTGCTGAATAAGGTGTATATAATCGGACTCATGAACGAGTCTTTCCTCTTGGCGACAACCGACAGAAAGAAAAACCGATAGCAGGCCGATGGTGATTACATTTTTCATAACCTGAATAAAAAATACACCGCATCAAGGATGCGGTGTACATGATAAAATGGGATTAGAAAGGAGAAGCCAGATAAGGAAAGGTTCCGCTAAAGGCTTTATCATTGGCCCCTACATTATCCGAGGTAAGTCCTGGATTGGCTGCTCCGGTAGGTCCGCCAAAAATGAGTAGTAACTCAACATCGATCACATCATCCGCCAGTGCCCTTCCGGTCAGCACATTGGTGCCATCAAAAAAGGTGGTGGTGCCGCTTGTTTTCACATTTAGGACATCAGTAGCCAGCAAACCGGCAAAAGTTGCTTTATCCTGACCCAATGCATTTTGCATATACCCAAAACCGGTCAATACAGATTGAAATTGTGTATTGAATGCGGCATTTTGTAAAGATGGTGTGGTTGTATTGAACTCATCTTTACGAGCAGTGTTTACAAATACTGTATTCACTGCAGGTCGTGCCATTTGGTCCTTTTGAACGTAGGTACCTGTGGTATCAAAGTTGTCTTCATTTTCGTCCTTATCGCAACCTGCGAGCAACAATGCACCCAGGGAGAACAATAAAACTCCTTTATTCAAATATTTCATGATCTTATTATTTAGATGATTATTTAGTTTTTGATTCGGCCCATACATTCAAGGTAGCCGCTGCACCCAGCAGGTTCTTGGGAACTTCGACCACGATCGACATTACATTCGTACCAGCAAAGGCATCAACACCAGGGCTGCGAAATCCTGTTTGTGTACCCGCCAATATTTCCCTGAAGCGAACAAGGTCAAAGAAGAATGGATCGTCACGTGGACCGGCAAAGACACGGATACCATTGTTTGTACCCACATTCAACGTTGATTCGCCATAGGCAGTCACATCCGTTTCTGTCAGGGTACCATTGGTCATCACCATACTGTTAAGCCCGGGAGCCGAAGGGGCAACAGGTCCGTATACCCGAAGCTTATTGTTTTTCACCAGGCATTGAATGACGAGGTCTTCCACATTATCACCAGAATTGTCGATGTTCAATTCATACATGACATTGGAAGGGAAACTGGCCGACGAAGTAGCCGTTGGCGAAAGCAGGCCTTGGGTATTGATCACAAATACCATCTTGCTATTGTCAGCCGGACTTTGAAAAGCATAGATGTCGGTGATGTCGGTACCCAGACTTGCACTGGATGGACCGGTTACTGCAGGAGCGTCGATATGGTCAGCGGCAAAAATAATACCACCTGCTGTCAACAACCCAAGGATACCTGTCCATAGGAATTTCTTTTTCATAAATTGAGGGGTTTGATTTGTTCAGAAAATGTTCTGATGAATAGAATTACAGATGGATGTACGGAGTTGGAGAAAGAATGGATTTAGTCAGTACCAAAAAAAACCGAAGCCGACCACTTAACACATTTAATATTTGATAAATGAGAACTGAATTTACATTTATCTCGTATTTAGCAAAAAGACCGTATGACCACTGCTTTAAAAACCTTTTTTTCCTTATTTATAATTACCACCTACTGCACCTCTTTTGCACAAACTGGGGAGATCGCTGGATGGATAAGGGACCAGGAGTCCAAACAAGCTTTGTCGGGTGCCAGCATTGCATTGGCGGATGGCCGGAATGAACATACGGATGACCTGGGAAGGTTCCGGATCAATACCGTGCCAACCGGAAAATACGAAATGGTGATTTCCTATATTGGTTATCGTACGACCATCGTTCCCGTAGAAGTCAGGGAAAAAGAAAAAACAGAAGTCATGGTCGACCTGTTTCGTTCAAATCTTGATCTGCGCGAGATCCGGGTCAATAGTCGTAAGCAAAGCGAATTGCAAACCATCAGTGCGGTGGATATCATGCTGCGGCCGGTCAATACCTCTCAGGATGTACTGCGTATTGTACCCGGGCTCTTTCTGGCACAACATGCCGGTGGTGGGAAAGCAGAACAAATATTCTTACGCGGGTTTGATATAGATCATGGAACAGATATACGGCTCTCGGTAGATGGCATCCCCGTTAATATGGTGTCTCATGCGCATGGGCAAGGCTATGCCGATCTGCATTTCCTTATTCCTGAAACAATTGAAAAAGTCCAATTTGACAAAGGGCCCTACCAATCTGATCAGGGCAACCAGGCCACCGCGGGTTTTGTTGCGTTTAAAACAAAGGATTTCATACGTGAAAACCTACTCAAAGCAGAAGCTGGTCGGTTTGGCTTGCAACGTTATTACGGACAACTCAAAATTATTGACAGAGAAAAAGACGATACAAGACAACAATTCTATATCGCTTCTGAATATGCGCGTAACAAGGGTTATTTTGAAAGCCCTCAGGATTTCCATCGCTTTAATGTTTTGGGCAAATATCATTTGCAGCAGGGAAATAAACGTCAATTAACTATTCTGGCTTCTGCCTTTGACAGTAAATGGTATGCCTCTGGACAGATTCCTGACCGGGCGGTACAATCTGGTCTTATATCTCGTTTTGGTGCCATTGATGATACGGAGGGAGGTAATACAAGCCGTGTTAATACCAGTTTACAATACCAGCATCGGTGGAATTCTGGCTGGATTTCCTCCGATCAGATTTATTATTCACGATATCATTTCAATCTTTTCTCCAATTTCACTTTTTTCCTGAATGACCCGGTTGATGGCGATGGCATCAATCAACGGGAAAGTCGTGATCTTTTTGGATATAATGGTTCTCTTGCCCGTCAGGGCCAATTGGCTGGTAAGCCAAGTACCACCCGGATCGGTTATGGTTTCAGAGCGGACAGGGTACATGATATTGAATTGACAAAATCCGTGCTCCGCCGTAAAACAGATCCCATTCAACGAGGTGATGTACGCGAGAACGATATTTTCATTTATGGAGAAAAGGATATTCGATTGGGCAACCGGGTACAGATAAAGGCCGGCCTTCGTTTTGATCAAATGCAATTTGCCTACCGAAATACCTTATTAAACGAGACGAACTACCGAAAACAAGA
>JANRLV010000162.1:0-10943 GCA_033762195.1 Chitinophagaceae bacterium
AGAATCTGATGCCCCAATCGACGGATGGTCAGGTCCAGTTGCTGTTCATTCAGGATGGTCTTCACACGTAAATTTTCCTAAAATTAGGGCTCAGGGCATCAAATTCAAAATCAATAACATGCAACCCCTTGCGTATCTGGCCTCATATTTGCAATTTTACATCTCCCGTTCAAAATCAATACTATGAAGAAAATTCTCCTCAGAACCTTAAAGATATCCGGCATCGTACTCCTTGTCCTTGTTCTCTTTGCCTTTGCCGCGCCATTTCTCTTTAAAAACAAGATCCTGACCCTGGCCAAAAAGGAGATCAATCAGAACCTGATCGCGGTGGTGGATTTTAAGGACCTTAATATATCTTTTTTCAGGAAATTTCCCCAGGTTTCCCTGCGATTGCGAGACCTCTCTGTCGCGGGTACCGGAAATTTTGCCGGAGATACTTTATTGGCAGCGCCTGAAATCGGGGTATCGGTTAATTTGTTGAGTTTCCTGAAAGGTTCGGATATGAAGATCCGGTCGGTAGATATGAAGTCGCCGCGAATTCATTTGCTGGTAAACAAGGAAGGGTTTGCCAATTGGGATATCACCAAACCCGATACCGCTACCACTGACACTGATAGCAGTTCCTCATCTTTTAAAGTGAATTTGCAGGAATACACAATCACCGATGCCTACCTGTATTATCAGGATGAACCCGCAGGCATGAAAGCGGAAGTAAAAGGGTTAAACCACGAAGGAAGCGGCGATCTGATGGCTGAGGATTTCGTACTGAAAACCCAAACCGACGCACAATCTGTTTCATTTAACTATGGGGGCATCCCCTACCTGGCGGGTAATGAAGCACATATTACCAGCGATATTCAGGCCAATCTGACAACGAGCAAATACAGTTTTGCGAATGCATTGGTCAAGGTTAATAACCTGGAAATAAAAACAGATGGTTTCTTTCAATTGGAAAGCGACAGTTCCTATTTGATGGATATACGTTTCAATGCACCGTCTACAGAATTCAAAGACCTGCTGTCGCTGGTGCCTGCAGTCTACACAAAGGATTTTCAGTCTATTAAAACAAGCGGAAAGGCCTTGTTTCAAGGCTTTGTAAAGGGCCGTTACAGTCCGGTAGAAATGCCTGCCTATGAAGTTAAAGCAGAAGTAAAGGATGGATTCTTTCAATATCCTGATCTGCCCAAACCTGTTTCCGATATACAGATTGCCCTGCTCGCCTCCAATCCCGACGGTCAGCCTGACAATGCTGTTCTTGATATCTCCCGGGGGCATTTAAAAATGGATAATCAGCCTCTGGATTTCAAATTGCTATTTAAAAATCCGGAGACATTACAATACCTCGACGCCCTGGTAAAGGGCCGGATCGATCTTTCCAGCATCGGTCGCTATATTAAACTCCCTGAAAAAACACAACTGGCCGGGATACTGGATGCGGATGTTTTTGCCAAAGGAAGTATGGCTGCCCTGCAATCGCAAAAGGGAAACTTTTCAGCGGGTGGGTTCTTCGATTTGCGTGACCTGATGTATGCCTCGGCCAACCTGGAAAAGCCGATCCGGAATGGTCAACTCCATGCTGTTATCACCAACCAATCGGGCATTGCAGATGAAACCACCGTTGATATTCCACAGGGGCATTTGGAATGGGGTACCGATCCATTTGATTTCAATGTGCGCCTGTCCAAACCCATTACGGTCATGTCACTGGCCGGAGATGTGGCTGGCAAATACATGAATACGAATTTCAAAGCAGGAGGAAACCTGGACAATATTCAAGGCTTCCTTACCAACAAAGGGGCGATGAAAGGGAAACTCAACCTGAGTGCCGACCGGATGAACCTGAATGATTGGATGGGAACCTCCTCCACAACAGATACCAATACGACGACGACCTCCACCGGAGCTTTTGAAGTTCCCAAAGGAATTGACCTGTCAATACTTGCAAAAGCGGGTTCAGTTATATACGACAAAGTCGATTACCAAAACATTGAAGGGGCTCTGTCTATCGCCGATGAAACCGTTACCTTAAAAAACCTGAAGGCACAGGCATTAGGGGGTGATATTACTTTTAACGGTTCTTATTCTACTTTAAACAGCAAGAAAGATCCGGCTATTGCCATCACCTACGACATTGATAAAGTTGATGCCCAAAAAGCATTCCTCGCCTTTAATACCGTACAAAAACTCATGCCCATCGGGCAATTTATCGGAGGAACCCTGTCCTCTGAATTTACCATGACCGGCAACCTGGGCAGTGATATGATGCCTTTGTTCAATACCCTGACCGGAAAGGGTAATTTCCTGCTGCTGGATGGTTTTTTGAGTAAATTCAAACCCCTGGAGAAGATCGCCAGCACCTTGCAGATCGACCAGTTAAAAGAGATCAGCATAAAGGATGTAAAAAACTATATTGAATTTGCCAATGGAAAAGTATTGGTCAAACCATTTACGGTAAAAGTAAAGGACATCGAAATGGAAATTGGTGGATTGCATGGGCTTGACCAATCCATAGATTATATCGTTCAAATGAAGGTCCCACGGAAATACCTGGGTAATCAAGCCAACTCATTGGTAAATGAGCTGGCAGCCAAAGCAACAGCAAAAGGCGTTCCGGTGAATATGGGTGAAACGGTTAACCTGCTGATGAAAATGGGTGGTACATTGACCAACCCTACCCTTAAAACAGAACTCAAGGAAGCGGCAGGAAATGCAGCTGAAGAACTAAAAAATCAGGCCCTGAATTTTGCCAAAGAAAAAGCAGACAGCGCCAAAGCCATGATCAAGGATTCAGCAAATGCACTGAAAAAAGAAATCACGAACGATATTAAAAAAGGGATTGAAAACGAACTCAGGAATAAACTCTTTGGGAAAGATACCACAGCCATAAAAGATACCGCTTCTGGCAAACCCCTCGAGGATACCAAAAAGAAATCGGAGCAAAAAGTAAAGAACACGCTGGACAAACTGTTAAACCAGAAGAAACCTTCGGCGGATACAGTGAGGCGTGAGCGGTGAGAGGCGTGAGAGACGTGAGTCGTGAGTCGTGAGTATGAACTCACATCTCACGTCTCACGTCTCACGATTGACGTCTCACGAAAATCACTCCCCCGCCATAAACGGATACCGGTAATCCACAGGCGGATTAAATGTTTCTTTGATCGTACGCGGGCTTAACCAACGATACAGATTGAGGATAGATCCTGCCTTATCATTGGTACCACTTCCCCTGGCGCCGCCAAAAGGTTGCTGGCCTACCACTGCTCCAGTAGGTTTGTCATTGATGTAAAAATTACCTGCCGCGTTTCGTAGTTTATTGGTAGCAAGTTCCACTGCTTCCCTGTCTTTGGAGATCACTGAACCTGTAAGCGCATAGGGTGAGGTATTATCCAGCAGTTCAAGGGTTTTTTCAAATTCATTTTCCGGGTAAACGTACACCGTCAATACCGGCCCAAAGATCTCTTCGCACATGGTTACATATTTCGGGTCTTTTGCTTCTATGACCGTTGGTTGAATAAACCATCCTTTCGAAGAATCACATACGCCGCCTACCCATAGGTCCGCCTGGGGATCCTGTTTGGCATTGTCAATATATCGTTTGATGCTATTAAAGCTCTTTTCATCGATTACTGCATTGATGAAATTCGAAAAATCTTCAACGGATCCCATCTTAAAACTGTTCACACCGTCAATCAGTTTCTTTTTAACTGCTGAAGCCAGATTGGAGGGAATATAGGCACGTGAGGCAGCAGAACATTTTTGTCCCTGGAATTCAAACGCACCACGAAGCAAGGCGGTCGCCACTACATCGGCATCCGCTGTTTTATGCGCGATCACAAAATCCTTACCCCCTGTTTCACCTACAATTCGCGGATAGGACCGGTAGTTGGACATATTCTTACCAATGGTCTCCCACATGTTATTGAAAACGCCTGTAGAGCCGGTAAAATGTACCCCGGCAAAATCACGGTGATTAAAACAAACCTTACCAATAGTGGGGCCATCTACATAAATGAGGTTGATGACACCATCGGGCAATCCCGCTTCTTTCAGAATACGCATGGTCATTTGGGCGGCATATACCTGTGTATTGGCAGGCTTCCACACGACCACATTACCACACATCGCGGCAGAGGTAGGCAGATTGCCCCCGATAGCTGTAAAATTGAAAGGGGTAACGGCAAGGACAAAACCTTCAAGCGGACGATATTCCATTCGGTTATGCATACCCGGGCCACTAATGGGTTGTTGCTTATAGATTTCACTCAGGAAATGAACATTGAACCGCAGAAAGTCAATCAGCTCACAAGCCGCATCGATCTCCGCCTGAAAAACATTCTTGCTTTGTCCCAACATGGTCACACCATTCATATAGGGGCGGTACCGGGTGGCCATCAGGTCGGCTGCCTTTAGAAATATATTCGCTCTGTTCTCCCAACTCATCGCTGCCCAGGATTCGCGCGCTGCCAAAGCCGCATCGATCGCCTGGTGTACATGGCTTTCATCCCCTGCATGAAAATGACCCAGGGTATGACTGGTTTCATGAGGTGGATGCATGGCCACTTTTTTACCAGTCCTTACTTCTTCCCTGCCGATATACATCGGCACATCAATCGTCTGACCTTTTAACTCCGCCAATACTTCTTTCAGCCTTTTTCTTTCGGCAGAACCGGGGGCATAATTGAGGACTGGCTCATTGATCGGCATCGGGTAAGAGAAAGTTCCAAAGCTCATATAAAATAATTTGAGGATTTGAGAATTTGAATATTTTAGGTGCTGGTTTTATTTTTAAAGGTCGAAATTACATCAGATAAAACGCGGAATAAACCCTGACAATCGAGTCATTAACCTTCCTCGGCAGATTGCATCAGATACGCTTTTATAAACCCATCCAACTCACCATCCATCACTGGTTGAATATTTCCTGTCTCATGATCTGTGCGGTGGTCTTTGATCATTTTATAAGGATGGAAAACATAACTGCGAATCTGGCTGCCCCACTCAATTTTCCGTTTATTGGCATTGGCCGCATTCTTCAATTCCTCCCGTTTGCGCAATTCCTCTTCGTACAAACGGCTCTTCAACATTTGCATGGCTTTTTCGCGGTTCCCTAACTGGGTTCTTTCCGTTTGGCAAACCACTACAAAACCGGTGGGGATGTGCGTAAGCAATACCTTGGTCTCCACCTTGTTTACATTCTGTCCACCGGCACCACCACTACGGGCAGTTTCCATCTTCACTTCACTGTCTTTGATCTCAATATTGATCGTATCATCCACCAACGGGTAAACAAATACGGAGGAGAAAGAGGTATGCCGGCGGGCATTGGAATCAAATGGGGAAATACGCACAAGGCGGTGTACTCCGCTCTCGGCCTTCAGAAAGCCATAGGCAAACGGGCCTTCAAATTGAAGGGTACAGGTTTTGATCCCTGCCCCATCGCCCCAAACCCAATCGAGTTCAGTCACCTTCCAGCCTTGCTTCTCACCATACATTCGATACATCCGGGCGAGCATTTCCGACCAGTCCTGGCTTTCTGTTCCCCCCGCACCGCTATTGATCTGTAGTACAGCCGGCAGCTCATCCTCTGGATTGTTCAGGGTACCTTTGAATTCCGCATCTTCCACGCCGGATTCTGCTTTTTCAAATGCCTCCCTGACCTCTTCTTCAGTGGCTTCACCTTCTTTCCAAAAATCAAATAGAACGGAGAAATCTTCAATTGCCGATGCCGTAGATTCATAAAGTTTTACCCAGTATTCATTCTGCTGGATATTCTTCATGATCTCAGTCGCGCGTTTGTTGTCATCCCAGAAACCGGGACTAAGCGATAGTTGTTTTTCGTGCGTTATTTTCTGTTGACGGTTCTCGACGTCAAAGAAACCTCCTTATCCCGTCAAGACGGGACCGCAAATCTTTCAATTTTTCTGCTGTCATAGCGGCGAAGATAGGAAGAAATCGTGAGACGTGAAGCGTGAGACGTGAGGCGTGAGGCGTGAGAAGCCTCACGTCTCACAAAGCATACACCTGCCTCATTCTCCTCGTGAATTCCGACATGATCTGCCGGGTCAATTCGCGGTAAAGGTCATCATAAGATGGCGGGTTTTTAAAACTCCCGTTGATGATCGCCTTATCCTTTTCCGATAAGGCCCTGGAGTCGCCGGTAAATGAACCCAATTGATTCTCCCAGGTATATTTGGCGGGAAAGCGTTCGGTAATAATGATTCGGCGGGTTTCAGCATCCGTCACCCGGCAGCTCATGACCGACCGGGCCTCCACGACCTGCCTTTCCACATTGACAGTGGCATAGACGGTTTGTTTGTACACAGAATCTTTGGGGCCCGTAACCGTGACCTCTTTGGAAACAGTATAGGAATATTTATTGGAGGAAGGGCTGCCAAACCAGATATCAGACATCATCAGGTCCATGAATTGATCGACCCTGATATCTTTTAGGGCAGAATTATATTCATTATAAAAAACATAATAGTTATCATCTCCCAAATTATTAAGGTCACGCAGAATCTCATTGTCCATATATGCTGCATTGACATTGTAAAATCCAAACTGCTGGTTGATATTGTTCACAGCCACACGGGTCAGGGCCAGATCAAGCGCTTCCTCTTTTCGCTCCACTACATCCTTATATCCGGGCATATAACTATCCACGTCACTGAATTCCTCATAGGCCTTCTGAGCGTTCTTCTTCCCCCCCCGGCTCATGAAATCAATACCCCGTTCGTAGTGCAGATCGGCGGCATTCTGCGCGGCTGCTTCGAGTTCTGAAGCATAGTCTTCCGCCCGGATCAGATTGAAAGCACCTGGTGTTCCTTGTACAGCATTGTACATACGCTGAAGGGCCAGATAGGATGAATAGATCGCATCCAGCTTCTGGATATTATTGGCGCTCCCATTACTCGAACTTTTTATCTGGTTAAGATGAAGGCGGCTGGCGGCAGAATATGCATCGGGAAGAATGGCCTGGGCCTTGTTATTGGAAGGGTTCTTTTTAAGGTCATCGATGGCCGAATAAAAGGCCTTTTCATAATCTCCTTGTTCATACAGCTTGCGGGTGGATTTGCAGGCAAGCAAAAACAAGAATGGAATGGCCAGCAACAAGAGGCTTGTTTTTTTCATAAAATGTGGATTGTGGGATAAAAGTAGTTACAATTTCCCGAAATTGGTAGCTTTAGGGGGTCACCAAACGAAAACCCAATGCAATTTCTACTCATCCTCCTGTATGTGGTCGGGGGTATTTTAGCCCTTTTCCTTGTGACCGCTCTTTTGGTCAAAAAAGACTTTTCTGAACAAAAGGAAGTCTTAATAAACTGCCCCCGGCAAGCCGTATTTGACTATGTAAAACTCATTCGAAACCAGGAGCAATATAGTGTTTGGGTCATGCGTGACCCAAAGATCAAAATAGTATATACCGGTACCGATGGAACGCCTGGTTTCAGATCCTCCTGGGAAAGTGAGGATAAGAATGTAGGGATAGGAGAACAGGAGATCATAAAAATGCAGGAAGGGGAATCAATAGAAGTGGAGTTGCGGTTCAAAAAGCCATTCGAGGCCACCAACTGGGCGCGTACCCGGTTTGAAACTGTAGGCGAAGGGCAGACAAAGGTTTCACAGGAGCTTTATGGCCGGACAAAGTTTCCTATGAATGTGATGAACCTGATGATGGATAAACTGGTGGGTAAAGACATGACCCAGAATTTTGAAAACCTGAAAAAGAAACTCGAAATTTAATCCTCATCGATAATCCAAAACCGATCAAACTTGCGCAAGAATAGCCCTGTTGCCGCCACAGTTGAAGCCTATATTGAAGGCTTCCCGGCCCCGACCCAGAAACTGCTTAAGCAAATGCGAAAAACCATTCGCGCAGCCGCACCCAAAGCCGAGGAATCGATCAGCTACATGATGCCGGCCTATAAGCACGCTGGACCCCTTGTTTATTTTGGTGGATACGCAAAACATATAGGATTCTACCCGGGGGCCGTTGGCGTAGAAGCCTTTGTCAAAGAGATAAAGAACTACCAATTTTCCAAAGGAACGATCCAGTTTCCGCTGGACAAGCCCCTCCCCCTCGATCTGATAACTGAAATTGTTAAGTTCAGGGTGAAACAGAATGAAGAAAAAGCTGCTGCGAAAAAAGCTAAGCCAAAATCTAAAAAGTAACCACAGAGACACCGCGAATTATTTATTATTTAAAATGGGTTTACAGATCGCATCGATAAATTCAGGAAGCAATGGAAATTGTTATTATGTGGGAACGGACAAAGCCGCGGTATTGATCGATGCAGGCATCAGTTGCCGGGAAACGATCAGACGAATGGATCAATTGGGTTTGGAAATTGACAAGGTCAAAGCCATTTTTATTTCCCATGAACATTCCGACCACATTAGTGGCCTTCCCGTACTCGCAAAAAAATATGCGCTTCCGGTATATATTACGGAAAGCACCCAACGTTCAGGGCGGCTGAACCTCGACCCTTCCCGCCTCTTTCGGTTTCAAAGCGAAGAAAGTGTGCCCATTGGCGACCTGCATGTGCTCCCTTTCCGGAAATACCACGATGCCGCCGATCCGCACAGTTTTGTTGTTTCTACCGCCGGCACCCATGTGGCTGTGCTTACTGATATTGGACAGACCTGTGAAAAAGTGATCCATTATTTTAAACAATGTCAGGCCGCTTTTCTGGAATCCAATTACGACCGGGATATGCTCATGAACGGAGCTTACCCGCTCCACCTTAAAAAACGCATCTCCGATGGTGAAGGCCATCTTTCCAATGACGAAGCCCTGAACCTATTTACCCAAAACCGGCACCCGGAACTTAAACATCTGGTACTCTCCCACCTTTCTCAAAATAACAATGACCCAAAACGGGTTGAACAGCTTTTCGCCCCGCATATGGGCAGAACCCATCTGCATGTTGCCTCGCGGTATGCACCAAGCCCGGTATTTGACCTACCTGTTTTAAGTACAGAAACTATTTCCATTTACAAACCCTATCGGAAACCAGAACAACTTTCTCTTTTTTAACCTGGAATCCTCTCCGTGCCAGGGAACAGAATAATTACCTATCTTCCCTATACCAAAAACAAAAATGTATGTCACAATCCCGCCGGGAATTCCTTCGTCAGGGTTCTTATTTCACCGCAGGAGGCCTATTGGCCTTGAATCAATTTTGGAAAGACAAGGCAATACAAACACCCGAACTGGTAGGCATTCAACTGTATTCCGTTCGGGATGATATGCATAAAGATCCCTCAGGTACCCTTACCCAATTGGCCTCGATGGGATATAAATATGTGGAACATGCAAATTATGTGAACCGGAAATTTTATGGTTACACACCGGCTGATTTCAAAAAACTACTCGAAGGGTTGGGCATGAAAATGCCAAGTGGCCATACGGTATTACGTGCCAGCCATTGGAATGAAAACACCAGGGATTTTACCGATGAATGGAAATTCACGGTGGAGGATGCAGCCTTGCTGGGACAACAATACGTGATCAGTCCGGCATTGGAAATGGAACAACGCAAAGACTATGATTCACTCATGCGTTTCATGGATGTCTTCAATAAAAGTGGTGAGCTCTGCCAGAAATCAGGTATGAAATTCGGCTATCACAACCACGACTTTGAATTCAGCCAGCAATTGAATGGAAAATCCATGTACGCATTGATCCTTGATAATACAGACCCTAACTATGTGATCCAGCAATTGGATACAGGAAATCTGTACAATGGAGGTGCCAAAGCCATGGATATTGTAAAAAAATATCCCGGACGGTTCCAATCACTGCACGTAAAAGATGAAATTCCTGCCTCGGGTGGTGGACATGAAAAATATGAAAGCTGTGTCTTGGGTAAAGGCATTGTAAACCTCAAGGAGGTGATCGATATGATCCGCAAAAACACCAAGAATGTTCATTACATCATAGAACAGGAATCCTACCAGGGCAAAGCGCCATTGGACTGCGCCCGTGAAGACCTGGCTGTGATGAAAAAATGGGGGTACGAGAAATAATCCTTATACACGGATCGAATCATGCACCACCACTTTGTTCCATAGCGGCGAGCACTCCTTGACAAAATTCAGATGTATGGGATCGACCTGATAGGCATCCTGATCCTCTTTATTCTCAAATAATACCAACCAGGAAACCGTATAGCTGGAATCCACTACATCTCGTTGTGATTTTACCGGCAATCCAATATGATACTGCCGTATGGTCTTAACCGCAGCGAGTTTCCGCATACCTTGCACCAAGGCCTGAATGTCCTTTTCCGAATCCGGATTTTTTAACCATACATATACCTGATGTACAAAAGGGTATTCGATCTCTCCGGTAGTACTAGCCTTACCCAATGAAAGTACAGGCAGGGCAAAAGCGGCCTTTCCTGTATTGCCTAAAAATTTTCGACGCGATATTGCCATATTTTTCTGTTTAATTTTTAAAGAATCAATCCCCTACTTCCACTACGGTCCAAATCCCTTTTCTCCTGTTCCATAAGATGCTGTAGTCTTTTCCATGCATTAATTTGAACACCCGGTATCCGTTATAATAAGGGAGGCGCAGCCATCCATAATTATAAATATCATACTTGAACACAAAGGGCTGCCCCTGTTTGATCTCCACAGCCTGAAATTTCTTTCCATCATCACTCAGGTAAACGGTTTCATTCTTACTGCTTTGGATTGTCAGGTAGATCCAGCTTGGATCACTGGCTGGAGGTGTACTCGGCGTGGTGGGATTGCCTGTTCCTGAACCTGAACCCGAACCTGTTCCGGTTCCTGTTCCTGTACCCGCGCCGCTACCCGTACCAGAAACAGGCACACTATTCGCCTTCCCGGCGTTCCAGCCACGAGTTATGGCATCCAGGCGGTCTTTCTTAGCCGGGTGGGTGGAACTGGCTTTGTCAGTTCCAATCGTTTGCATG